>JBATJK010000075.1:0-36304 GCA_049668445.1 Gemmatimonadota bacterium | reverse complement strand
CTCGGGTCGAGGATTCGGGAAGCGCAGGCTCGGGTGGCGGAATTGGCAGACGCGCAGGATTCAGGATCCTGTGGGAATAATATCCCGTGGGGGTTCGACTCCCCCCCCGAGCATTGGCCCAGGTGGCGGAATTGGCAGACGCGCTAGCTTGAGGGGCTAGTGCCCGCAAGGGCGTGGAGGTTCGAATCCTCTCCTGGGCATGCTGCTGTACAGACGATGGAGCGCCCGTAGCTCAACTGGATAGAGCACCTGACTACGGATCAGGAGGTTAGGGGTTCGAATCCCTTCGGGCGTATGTTCCTTCCACTAGGCCAGGCCCTTGAGCATGACCGTCCGGGGTGGTCCTGCGCTCGCCTTCGGCGATGCTCGGAATGCTGCGCGGTCGCGCAGCGGCGAATCCCTTCGGGCGTATGTTCCTTCCTGCCGGACGACATCCTCAGAAGGCGTTGTTGTGAAGGTCACTGGACTTCTCGTTGCACTCGCCCTTCTCCTGGTCGCGGCCTCACCGGCCAGGGCCCAGACCTATGAGCCCACCTGGGAGTCCCTTGACAGTCGGCCCATCCCCGGGTGGTTCACCGACGCCAAGTTCGGGATCTTCATCCACTGGGGCGTATACTCTGTCCCGGCGTGGATCAGGGTAACGGAAGGGAAATACGCCTCATACGCCGAATGGTACTACGCCCGGGTCATGGGCGAGCTGAAGGGCGACGAGGACTTCCACGAACGGACCTTCGGCGAGGACTTCGAGTACCGCGACTTCGCTCCAATGTTCACCGCCGAGCTCTTCGATCCAGACCTGTGGGCCAGCCTCTTCGTCGAGTCAGGGGCCCGATACGTGGTCCTCACCAGCAAACACCACGACGGGTTCTGCCTCTGGCCCACGAAAAGCCCCTTCAAGAAGAACTGGAACAGCATGGACGTGGGTCCGAAGCGGGACTTGGTGGGAGACCTCACCCGGGCCGTTCGGGCCCGGGGAATACGCATGGGGCTCTACTACTCCATGATCGAGTGGGAGACGAACCGAACAGGCCGCACGCCCAGCGGGCGGTTCATCCCCCAGGAAGCCATGGAAACCTACGGAATCCCCCTGGACCGATACGTGGACGATCACGTCCTACCCCAACTCCAGGAGCTGGTTACCGAGTATGAGCCTGCGGTGATCTTCTCCGATGCCGGGGAATGGGACGAGTCAGAGGAGTTCTGGAAGACCAGGGAATTCCTGGCCTGGCTCTACAACAACGCCCCGAACAGGGACGAAGTGGTCGTGAACGATCGCTGGGCCAAGGGGATGGTGGGGCAGCACGGGGACTACTACTCCAGTGAGTACCAGGATCTTGAGGGAGTTGGCGCCGACCATCCCTGGGAGGAGAGCCGGGGCATGGGCCGTTCCTACGGATACAACCGGGCCGAGAACATCAGCCACTATCGGACGTCGAAGGAGCTGGTCCACGAGCTGATCGACGTGGTGAGTCGGGGCGGAAATCTCCTCCTGAACGTTGGCCCCACCGCTGACGGTAGGATCCCGGTGATCATGCAGCAGCGGCTCCGGGATATAGGGTCATGGCTCGGGATCAACGGCGAAGCCATTTACGGGACCAGGTCCTGGACGACCGGGTGGGGTTCCTCGGCTGGCGCCGAACCGCCCCAGGACCTTCGCTTCACCCAAAAGGGCCCGAACCTCTACGCCCATTTCTTGGAATGGCCCGAGGGGGAAGTGCGCATCGACGGGCTCGAAGATTCTGCAGTCCGCTCGGTGGCACTCCTGGGGTTCGAGGCAACGGTCGACTGGCGACAGGAAGGCGGCTCACTCTTCTTCAGTCCGCCCCTCATGTCGCCTGCCGATGTGCCCAGCCCATACGCCTACGTCTTCAAGATCGGCGGAGCTCTCCGTTGACCGCGTGAGGAACACCTCTGCCTGCCGGACCTCATCAGAACCGGGTCAGGAAGACCACCAGCATCGCCGACGCCAGGACGGCAAGAGCAGTCCGAATCGTGTTCCAACGATTCCAGCGCGGTTCGAAGCGTTCACGTACCGAACGGCAGGAGGCCGCATCCGCTTCGTCGAAATCCAGTGCCTGGACTTCGTTGTTCAGCGGGATGTTGACGAGGAATGTCGGAAGCTGGACCCCGAGCAGATAGACTCCGCCGGCGATCGCCAGGAACAGCTTCTCCAGGCCAGTTACCTGTCCTACGCCCAGAGCCAGACCAGCCACCAACGCCAATACTGAGCCGAGCCAGACCAGGCCGAAGAGTGGCTGGCCTCGCTGGATCACACCATCCATCGCCTGGAAGGCTCGGAGGAACTCCCGATCGCCCAGGTTCCTGATGCCGGGCATGATCACCACCGCGAACGCAAACAGAAACCCTGCGACGAGCGAGCAGAGGAGCGTCGCAAGGACAAGGACGATCTGGGCTGTTAATGACATTCCTGCCTCCCCCGCTAGTACATGGTGTTCCGGTGCGCGCTGGTTTCCGGGATTTGCTGCATGGCATCCCAGTGCTCGACGATCTTGCCACGGTTGTCGAACTGGAAGAAGTCCATGGTCACGTATTCATCGCCATCCGGCCATACCTGGTGGGTGTGAAGCGCCACGAGATCTCCTTTCGAGACCGCCCGCCCGAATTCGATCGACTTCTCGGGGTACTCCAACGCCATTTTCTCGAAGCTGGCTCATCCTGCCCTCCACTGTCTTCAGAAGTTGAATCGAAGGCCCGTTCTCAGCCACATGTCGTCCTTCTCCACTCCTGCCGCCGGCTCGGAGTTGTAGGCGAACCGGAACCCGACGACCAGCGCGAGGCGGCCGACCAGGGCTACGTCCAGGTTGCTGCCAACGGATGCCCGGGCGTTTGACCAGTCCGTGATGACCGGTTGGTAGAACGCATATGCGTCCAGCAGAACCTGCTTCGTGAGCCTACCGAACACGCTGGCAAAGAAGCTTCCCCTGTTCCTGCGCGTAGCTCCCGAGTCATCGTCCGTGAGATCCTCGCTCTCACGCATGTAGGAGGCGCCAAGTGATGCCTCCCACGTCTCGGCTCGCACCACGTCGAATCTCGCTCCCAGACCCAGAAGGAAACGACTGTCGATGCGCTGGAACGGATTGCTCTGCGCCTGGATGAAGAGCAGCGAGTGCACCACCGGAGTCAGCCGATAGTTGTGCCGCAGGTGAATCAGGGTGGCCTCGGCGATATCGACCCCGGACGCCGTTCGTCGATCCGCGTCAGCCAGAGCTCGCACTCTGTGCCTGTCTCCGGCATATTGGACCGCCGCGCTGAGGTCGAGCTCGAAGTACTCCGTGTTTCCCTGTGCTATGGCGATCGCCGCCGCCACTTGGCCCGACCAGCCGACCTCATCCTCGCTCCAGCCCCGAAGCGTGTTGATGATCTGTCCGTGCGCCGCGGACGAACTAGCCAGCAGCGCGAATGATGCTGCAGCGATCACCAGTCGGAGCCTTCGCACTTGCCTCTCTATGCTCGTCATCAACCTCTTCCGGACGGGGTTCTCGACGCTCGCAAGCGGTGAGAATAGCGACACGCAGGGACTGCCGGTACGGTTGTCCCGCGGCGCATCGACTCGCTATAGATCAGACTCCTGACATCGGCCAACCCAACATCGGGTGAGGATCATGCGGATCACGGCGTTTGACATTCTTCGATGTCCTTTCTGCGCCGGCTCGCTGGCACTTCGTGCCGGTGCGGAGGAGGATGAGCTGGGTGTGTCGTTCGGTATCACCCGGTGTGGGAGCTGCGGCTACGAGTTTCCGATCGTGGGCGGGGTCCTGATCATAGCCGAACCCGGACAGCTGATAGGCGTGGAGGCTGAGGCGCCAGCCTTTCGCAGCGGTCGGGGCGTCGCGGCACGATCTCTCTGCCGGTTGATCGCCGCTCGGCGATACACAGAGGCCTTCAGTCGACTGCTGAACCCGGCCACACCAAACGCTGACCTGCTAATGCGCCCGGGCTCGCCTGCAGGAGGGGCCGAGTCAGTCGCAGATTCCGACATGACGCGTCCCGATCCGCATCGGGCGCCACGAGTATCCCCGGACCTGCAGGCACGCCTGAATCGGCTCTCGGGTGGCCGACTCCTGATCAGGGCGCGTCGCCGGATCGGCGAGTTTCTGTTGGAGAACAGAGAGGAACTGACCGCACTCGAAGCCATGGATCTCTACATGGCGCAGTATTCCGGTGCCGAAACCGCCGTGCATTTTGCCTTCGGCTTTGGACAGCCCCGACACCTGGCGGCTCTATCCGTAGCTTCTCTGATCAAGGAGCGAGGAGGGCCGATCCTGGACCTGGCATGTGGCCCCGGCCACCTGACCCACTACTTCTGCACAGGGGACAAGGGCCGACCGGTTGTGGGAGTGGACCGTAACTTCTTCCGCTTGTGGGTAGCGCGGAACTTCATGGCGCCCGGGGCGGGCTTCGTGTGCCAGTGGGTCGATCGACCGCTTCCGTTCAGCACGGGGTCATTCAACAGTGCCTTCTGCTCCGATGCGTTCCACCTGGTCTTGAACAAAGCCGGCTGCGTGCGGGAAGCACGTCGTGTAACCGCGCCGGATGGGTTGATTGGAATCGTCAGGTTCGGAAACGCGGCACTCGAGCCGCGAGAGGGTCATGAACTCACGGTCGACGGATATTCCCACCTCTTCAGTGACGTTTCCAGTGTTCTGCTGGGCGAGGACGAACTGGTAGCGTCCTATCGGGGCCGGGAAGGGCCGGACCTGCGTCGCACCGAGATACCGAAAAAACTCGTAACCCAGAAATGGCTGTCGGCCGTGCTGTCCGACACGGAGACGATGTTTCGAAACCATGGCCCCGTTGACGGTTGGTCCCACGCCGAGGGGCGACTGGTGCTGAACCCGATCTACCGCCTGGAGTCGGCGGATGCGGAGGGCAACATCGCGCTCCGGTTCGAGTTTCCGAGCGAGTGGTATGAGTTCGAGAACGCGGGCTACCTGGAATACGCGCCGGAGTCGATCATGGTATCTCGCGGAGTATTGGCCGATGTACGGTCGGGTTCGCAGACCGATGCGGTAAGAGACTTGATCGATCGTTTCGTGGTGGTGGGCGTTCCCGATCGATACATGCAGGAGCGGTGACCAGCCGACTGAGCCGACGAAGTCAGGGCTCGATGACGGCCTTGGTGATCTTGAGAGCAGCCACGTCCGCGAGAGCCTGCCCGGCATCGTCCAGTGCGTAGCGCCCACCGATGATACGGGACATGTCGAGGCGGTCGTGGTGCCGGGCCAGGACCTGGAGGGCGCGATAGACATGACCGAGATCCGTGCCCCACTGCCCGCGGATGTCCGCGTGCTTCCGGTTGATGTCGACGTGCGGGTTGACGGGGGTCTCGCCGGTGTCCGTGTAGTGGCCCGCCACTACGTAAGTTCCACCGTCTCTCAACAGGTGCAGTCCCTCGGAAACGGCCGCCGGATTGCCGGATGCCTCGATTCCGACGTCCACGCCTCTTCCGTGCGTGAGGTCACGAATCAAGGCCTCCCGCTCCTCGGGAGAGTCACCTTCCACCGAGAGGACCGCGTCGGCACCCAGCACGCGGGCTATGTCGAGGCGGGCTTTCGGGTCGCCGATGTTGATGACGAGGCTGGCGCCCCCCAGAACGGACATGGCCACGGCCGACAGCCCGACCGGCCCCGAACCCTGGACGAGCACCGTCGACCCCATCGGGAGCCCGCTGCGATCCACCGCAGCGAAACCCGTAAATAGACCACACCCGCCCCCGATCACATCGTCCGCTCCGAGCGGCTCGGGGAGCTTGAAGACGTGCACCCCGGGTTTCAGGTAGATTCGCTCGGCCCAACCTCCCAACGGTCCGTCGTGTGCCGAGTAGGTGATCCCATACACCCGGCGGCTTGGACAACGGTTGGGCTGGCCGGCTACGAGGCAGAACCAGCAAGTGTTGCAGGTCTCGTGCACGTCGTAGAACGTCACGACGTCGCCCGGGGTGAGCGGGTCACCGATGAAATCCGTCACGTCCCCGCCGGTCTCGAGCACTCTGCCGACACTCACGTGCCCGGGAACGATTGGATAGGGCACGCCTGCGAGTCGTCCGTGGCTCAAATGCACGTCCGTGCCGCAGACCTCACTGGCTACGGTCTCCAGAAGAACGGCGCCCTTTTCGATCACGGGGTCGTCGAGCGACCACATTTCAATCGGTTTGTGCGGGCCCACCATGACGGCGGCTTTGATCGGCATGCCCACAAGTATAAGCGAGAGAGAGGCGAACGACACGTCAAGCCTCGGGGACCAGGACCGGGCGTTCGAGAGCCGCGACGTGGCCCTGTTTCAGCGTTCCTGAGGTCCACCCCGGCCATCAGAACCGATAGTTCATACCCAGCATCAGGATCGGCCGGAACGTCGGCTGTCCTATAGCCGCGTCCGCGTCGGAGTACGTATAGTCTTCGCGCGGATTCACGGCTGTGCCGTCAGGGTCGTACGCCGTATCGTGCCCCGTGAGAGTGCTCGAAAAGTAGTAGTCGAGGCCGGCATCCAGGACGAGATCGAATCGTCCGCCCATCGGGAAGTAGCTCTGCAGCGCAGCACCCAGCCCCCAGTGACTGCTCTTCACGTCGAAGTCCTCGTTTCCACCCACGTACTTGAAGTTCCCCTTGAACCGCGCGTAGCGGACACCCCCCACGAGAAAAGCCTGCTTCATCGAGAACAGGTTGACTGGATAGCCCACGTCCAGGCTGAAGCCCCAGGTCTGTCCGTTCTCCTCGGGGATTCCGTTGGTGGCATTGTTGATGAACACTCGCCGCGCGTCCGGCGGACTTCCCGCGTCTACCGATGTGAAACCGAGGCCCAATCGCGCCTGGAGCGGGAAGCCCTCCGCGAAGTTCGAGGCAACTCCAAACGCCTGCAGTCCGAAGCCGGAACTGTATCCCATCAAAAGGCCGGACGAAAAGCGTGCGCCCGGGGAGGCCGATGCCGGGGAGTCCTGGCCCTGAACAGGGGTCGCCACGAACAGAAGGATACAGAAGCTTGATGTCAGGATTCTACGCATAATCGCTCTCACGACTGCGGCAAAACACGTCATCGTGTTCCGCCAGGTTAGATTTGGTGACCGCACAACCGCACAACGCATGATCGAACAGGCGGACGGTACCGGTTTCCGCGACGGAGGTAGCCACTTCCATGCCCAATGCGAGAGTGCGGTCGGACAATGACTTAGGAGATACAGAGACGGGCTGCCCCGGCAAGTTTTGCAGAATGTCGATAGTGCTTTTCCAAATTGCCTCGAGTTGATCGCCGAGCCAGGGCTTCGGAAGGGGGGGGTACGCACCGGACGGTTGCGGTTGGAGCCGGGGAAGCGGATCCTCTCTTCTGGCAATCACTCGTCACCAGCGACTCGGTATGAGCCACGAAGGCGTCATTCAGTTCGAGGCGGAGCACGAACAGCGGGAGCTGGAAACGCGCCGCTACGGTGAGCTGGCGTGCGAACTGATCGCGTGGCGAGAAATCATGGCTCTGACGGGGCTCGTCGGACAGGAACCCGGACGATACGAAGGCGCCGGTTACGGCAACGTCAGCGCCCGGGTAGGTCCTCGCAACGCTTCGATCGGCATGCGTTCTTTCCTCATCACAGGCTCGCAGACTTCCGGCAAACGGTGCATCGGCCTGGGCGACTTCGCCGTGGTGGATGGATATGACTACCGGGCGAACCGGGTGCGAAGCCACGGCTGCGTGCTGCCATCATCGGAGTCGATGACGCACGCCGCCGCGTATGATGCGAGCCCGCTCGTCCGCTGCGTGCTCCACGCACACAGTCCTGTCCTGTGGCGACGCAGACGGGTGCTGAGCCTTCCCGAGACCGACCCCTCGGTGCCCTACGGCACACCGGCAATGGCGCTGGAAGTGGGACGTCTGTACCGCGAGACGGTTCTTCCCGAACGCCAGATCTTCGCCATGGGTGGCCACGAGGACGGCATCGTCGTGATCGGACGGAGCGCCGAGGACGCGGGTGGCGTACTCCTCCGCTGGTTGGCCCGGGCGTATGGAACCGCGTGTGGTGAGGGTGACGGCAAAGTCTGCTCCACCTGACCCCCAGTGCTGCCGACCGGTCGTCCTTTTCGTATCCTGTCACCGATGAGACGGTCCTGGCTATACCTCGTTGTGGTGAGCACCGCACTCACCCTCGCGCCGAACGGCGGGTTCGGCTCCGGCTCTGCAGGAGATCAGAGCAGCAGGGTACTGACGGTGCCGGTGTCCATCTGGATTCGGAGGCTCACCGACGGTCGGAGGTTCATCCGTGTGCCGCGGCTGGGGGTCGGGTATCGATTCGGGGACGGGTTGTCGGGCCTGAGCATCCGGATCGGCGGCGACCGGGTCACCAGGCTGCCGTTGCCATGACGCCTGCGGACCCTGGCGCGATGCGAGTGCTATTCGTGGTGGACGGACTGGCCGGTGGCGGCGCGGAAATGACCGTGCTCAGGCTCGCGCGCGAAATGACCGCTCGGGGCCACAACGTGGCGATCGCGACACTCCGGGCGGAACGGGCGTACCCGGTCCCAGATGGCGTCACGTTGATCGAGTGTTACGACACCAGCCCGAGGCGCATCAGGAAGATCGGAGAGGTGCGCCGCCGGGCCGGAATCCTGGATCGTGCGCTCGCCGGCAGGCTGGCATGGGATCTCGTGGTCTCGACTCTCTTCACCAGTGACCGAATCGTGCGTGCGAGCCGGCTGGCCGATACAGCCTGGTATCGCGTCCCGAACACGCTGTCCGTGGAACAGCTGTCGGCCACGACGGGCTTCAAGAAACGCCGCCGCCTGGCCCGACTGAAGACCACCTACGACGGCCAGAAGGTCGTGGCGATATCGGCCGGAGTCGGTCGGGACCTGGTCGAAGCCGTGGGCGCGAGACCGGCGCGTCTCGAGGTGATTCACAACCCGTTCGATGTCGAGGAAATCCGGAGCCTGGCCGACGAACCGTGCAGTATGGCGGGTGAGGGTTACCTCGTGGCGGTGGGCCGCTTTTCTCCTCAAAAACGCTACGATCGGCTGCTTGGTGCCTATGCACGCTCTAGCTACACCGGCAGGCTCGTCATCGCAGGAACCGGCACGGGGGAGCAAGTCCGCACCGTGGCCGAGCGCGCCCGAGAACTGGGGATCGCCGACCGGGTGGACCTCGTCGGTTTCAAGGAGAATCCCTACCCGATCATGAGACACGCCCGCGCCCTGCTCCTCAGCTCCGATTTCGAGGGGTTCGGAAACGTGCTCGTCGAGGCCCTGGTCTGCGGTACTCCGGCCGTAAGCACCCGCTGTCCGCACGGTCCGGAAGAGATCCTGACCGGAGACCTGGCCGTGGGTCTCGCAGAGCTGACCGAGGAGTCTCTCGCCGAGGCCATCGATCGGGTGACGCCCAATCCCCCCAGGATCACCGATGAACACATCAGCCCCTTCCGGGTCCAGGCGATCGTTGATCGCTATCTGGCGCTGGCACGCGACTGAGTCTGACAGGGACCGATCCGGCGAGACGGGCGTAGGAAGGAGCTGACTAATGAAACACGGAATGAGTTTCAGGCCTCGAGGGCCATTCAGTATCAACAAGGAGACAATTGTGCGGACTCTGACTCTTGCTGCCGTAGGCGCTGCTTTCTTCCTGAGCGCCTGCAGCGGCATCTCCACGTCGACCGACTACGATCCGGCGGCGGACTTCACGAAGTACTCGACGTTCACCTGGCTTGATACCGAAGGCGATGACATCGATGCCATCACGGATTCGCGGATCAAGGGCTCGATCGACGGAGCCCTCGTCGGCAAGGGCTTCCAGAAGGGTGGCGAGGGCGCAGACCTGGCCGTGGGCTACCAGGTCACTACGTCGGAGCGTCGTTCTTACAACACGGTGAACACCGGCTGGGGCGGCGGTTACGGCTACGGTGGCTATGGTTGGGGCGGCTACGGAATGGGCATGGGAATGAGCACGACCTACGAGAACGTGTGGGATGAAGGGACTCTGCTCATCGGCATGTTCGACACCGCTACGAAGAACCTGGTCTGGACCGGAACGGCATCCGCCGCTCTTGATGGCAGCCGCTCTCCCGAGCAGCGCCAGCAGTTGGTGGACGATGCAGTCGACAAGATGCTAAAGGACTTTCCGCCGGGCAGTTGACGACCAGTCGAAAAGACGGACGGATGAAGACCTCTCGGGGCAGTGCCCTGGGAGGTCTTCGGCATTTCAGGTGAGTTCGTCCGCGATATCCGCCAGGGCCCACTCGACCAGTACATCGACATTCGCACCGTCCACATCGAGCGCGCCCCTCGCCCGGGCAGCCAGCACTCGAAGGATCTCCGACAGGATCTCCGCCGCCTCCGCCATGTCGATGCCCGGCTTCGCGTCCAGGTGGACGTGGCGCCAGTTCTCGGCCACGACCAGCACCTCGGCCAGCGCCACTCGCAGGGCCTGGCGGGCCGCCGCGTCGGGGCTCATGTGTTCACCGCCGGTGGTTGTGCTCATGTCTCTATGTACGAGGCCCCGGCCGCATGGGTTGCGACCGGGGCCAGAATCTCGGCTTCCAGAAGCGGAGCGGGCGCGACGCCCGCCGCTCGACTACTTGCCGCTCGCCGCTTCCCGCATCAGCGCGCGTGCGATCACCAACCGCTGGATCTGATTGGTGCCCTCGTAGATCTGGGTGATCTTGGCGTCCCGCATGTACTTCTCGATCGGGTAGTCCTTGCAGTACCCGTAGCCGCCGAACAGTTGCACGCAGTCCGTGGTCACCTTCATGGCGACGTCCGTGGCCAGCAGCTTACACATGGCCGACATGCGCGTGATGTTCTTGACGCCCATGTCGATCGTCCGGGCGGCGGCGTGTACCAGCTGACGAGCGCCCTCGATCTGCGTCGCCATGTCGGCCAGCATCCATTGGACACCCTGGAACGAACTGATCGACTGGTCGAACTGCTTGCGATTGTGCGTGTACTCGAGCGTCAGGTCGAGCGCTCCCTGAGCCAGGCCGACGGCCTGGGCGGCCACGCCGGGCCGCGCCCGGTCCAGCGTGATCATGGCGTGCTTGAACCCGCGTCCCTCCTGGCCGCCCAGCAGATTTTCTGCCGGTATGCGGCAATCCTCGAGGTGGATCTCCACCACCGGCACGCAGCGGATGCCCATCTTGTCCTCATGCTTGCCGACCGAGTAGCCGGGAGTGTCCTTTTCGACCACGAAGGCGGAGACACCCCGTGCCCCCCGACCCTGTTCCGTCACGGCGAAGATCGTGTTGTAGCTGGCGACCGAACCGCCCGTGTTCCACTTCTTCTCGCCGTTCAGGACGTACTCGTCCCCATCCTTCTCCGCGCTCGTCGTCATTCCGCCCGCGTCTGACCCGGCGTCCTTCTCGGACAGGCCGAAGGCGACCAGTTTGTCACCGGCCGCGATTCCGGGCAGCCAACGTTCCTTCTGCTCGTCGGTACCGCCGACGAGAATGGGGAAAGACCCGAGCGCGTTGACCGCGAACCCCACGCCCATCCCGCCGCACGCGCGAGAGAATTCCTCGACCACCATGCACAGGTCGAGTACGCCGCCTCCCATGCCCCCGTATTCCTCCGGAATCCACACACCCGAGAGTCCGGCATCGCGTATCGCGTGCTGCACCTCCCACGGATAGGTCTGCTCGACGTCGTACTTCGCCGCCACCGGTCGCATGACCGTCTCGGCCAGCTCGCGCGCGAGGTTCCGAAGCTCGACCTGCTTGGGTGTGTAGAGTTCCTCGATCATGGTCTCACTCTTGGTTCTGGAGTCAGCGCCGCCGAGGCCTACCCCGGCGACCTCGCATGAGAGCGGAGCGCTCTGGCGCGGGCGTCTCGTCCTCATCGGGAACGGCAGCCACGATGTGCGCGTCGGGCGGAGCGGAACTCGGCTCGAAGCCCTCCACGAACTCCCGGGGAATGGCTTCACCGGTCAGCTGCTCGATCTGCCTCAGGGCCTGCCAGTCGTTGGGGGCGACCAGCGTGTACGCCTCTCCGGTCGCGTCGCCCCGGGCGGTTCGACCCACCCGGTGCACGTAATCGCGCGGATCCTCCGGAGCGTCGAAGTTGATCACGTGTTCGATGCCCCTGATGTCCAACCCGCGGGCAGCGACGTTGGTGGCGACGAGAATGCGCTTCTCGGATTCCCGGAACGCCTTCAGGTTGCGATCGCGCTCTCTCTGCTGCATGGCTCCGTGCATGCCGGCAACGGGAAGTCCTCTCTTCTCCAGGTACCCGGTCAGATAGCCGGCGGTGTCGCGAGTGCGCGTAAAAACCAGGACCTGGCCCGTTGTCCACTTACCAAGAATATGGAGCAGGAGCTCGTGCTTCTTGGGCCAATCTACCGGATACACGACCTGGCGGATCCCATCGGCCGCGGACTCGAGGCCGACGTTGAGGCGCTCGGGATCGCGCATGAGATCATTGGCGAGCCCCGTGATTCCGGCGGGCATGGTAGCCGAGAACAGAAGGGTCTGCCGCTCCCGCGGCGTGGCCGCCACGATCTCCTTCACATCGTCGATGAACCCCATGTCGAGCATGCGATCCGCTTCGTCGATCACCATGACTTCGATGTACGAGAGATTCACGATGCCCTTGCCCACGTAGTCGAGCAGCCGCCCGGGTGTGGCGATCAGGACATCGCAGCCGAATTTCAGCTCGGCGATTTCCGGTCCCATGCGGGTCCCGCCGTGCACGACGACAGCTTCCAGGGACGACGTAGCCCCGTAGCGCCGGACAGCTTCGCCGATCTGCTGGGCCAGTTCTCTCGTGGGCGTGATCACCAGACCACGCGGATGGCCATGTGGCTCTCCGTTCGCCAGTCTCTGGATCATGGGGAGTGTGAAAGCGGCCGTCTTTCCCGTACCCGTATGCGCCGTACCCAGAACATCCGCCCCGGCGAGAGCCGCCGGGATCCCGAGGCGCTGGATCTCCGTCGGCTGGTTGTAACCGACGTTCACGAGTGCCTCTACGAGCAGGGGAGAAAGGCCGAGTGCTGCGAAGGGTGCTCCCGGGTCTGCCATAGCGTCCACTTCAAGCGACGCCGTCGAGTCTGCTTCTTCTGTGCTGATAAGTGTAGCCTCTTGTCGATTCCATACGGGCGCCCCAATTGACGCCACCCCGGAAAGAGACACCGCCGGACCGGCGAGGGCAAGTTTTCAGCGTGGATTCGCCGAAGAGTCGGATCTCCGGGGCTGGCGAGGCCGAAACACTCCCGGGCGCAGCGCGTAGGGCACTCAGGTGGACACGCGCGCCCAAAACCGCTCGATTCAGCACGGCCTGACTCCGAACTTCACCGACCCTGTAGCCGCCCGAGAGTGACGACATGGCATTGATCGAACTGCGCAACGTAGAGAAGGCGTTCGACTATCGAGGAGGTCAGACCTTCGCTCTGCGACAGATCACTTTCGATATCGAATCAGGCGAGTTCGTCACCGTCATGGGACCATCCGGCGCAGGCAAGAGCACCCTCCTCAACATCCTCGGAATGTTCGACGGCCTTTTTGGAGGCGAGTTCTTCTTCCAGGGCCAGGCCGTTCACGACATGAAACCGAAGCATCGGCAGGTCCTCGGACGGGAGAACGTCGGCTTCGTGTTCCAGCAGTTCCACCTTCTAGACGATCTCACGGTAGCCGAGAACCTCGACATTCCGCTCTCCTATCGGAACGTGCCCCGTGGTGAGCGCCAGGCGCAGGTGGCCGACATGCTGGATCGTTTTCAGATCGTGGCCAAGAAGGACCTGTACCCGAGCCAGTTGTCCGGCGGCCAGCAGCAACAGGTGGCCGTCGCGCGGGCACTGATCGCTTCTCCCAGTGTCATCTTCGCCGACGAGCCCACGGGCAGCCTGCACTCGTCCCAGGCGCGGGAGATCATGGAGCTGATGACCGAGGTGAACGCCGCGGGCACGACCATCGTCCAGGTGACGCACGACGACAAGGTCGCCGCCTACGGGCGCAGAGTGATCGAGTTGAGGGATGGAATGCTCGTCGAAGATCGATCATTGGCGTGAATGGTGCATCCGGCGGCCTCGTATGCGGTGGCAGTGCCACAATACCCGTAGATTGGTGTAGATAGATGTGACCCTGCCTCCGGTTTCCTGTCTAGGATGGCGAGAGGTCCAGATGTCGCTGTTATTCAGTGACCTCGAATCATCGTGGAGGTCAGTCATGACGTATCGAGTACTGCCTACGGCTGTCGCCGCCCTTGTGTTCGCACTGCCGCTTCAGGCTCAGCAGCCGTTTTCTTCCAGCGTTCCTTCGGATGCGAAGGACGCCGCCCTGGCCGGGAACCAGGAGACGCCTCGCGAAATCCAGCGTGCCCAGCACTATCGGCTGGCCCTCGACGAATTCCTGGTCCTCGTCCCTTTCCGGCTCGAGGACGATATTCAAGCCGATATCGATGAAAGTCGCGAGGACGAAACGAGGGCCAAGGAGAAGAAGCGCAACGCCGAGGAGCTGGAGCGCCTGGCCCGAGATCAGATAGACGCTCAGAAGGCAGAGATCGACGCGATCAAGGCACGGCTCAAGGTCGCCAAGAACGAAGACCGCGAAGCCGACGTGGCCGTGCTGGAATCGGACCAGAAGCTGGCCGAGGGCGCGAAGAAGCTTCTCGAGAAGCGCCGCGAAATGCGCCGCAAGGAGATCGATGGCTGGGATACGGTGGCCAAGCTCGCCACAGCAACACGGAAGGCCGCTGAGTTGGAATTGGAGCTGGCCGCCGCTCGTGATCAGCTGCGTACACGTGGACCCCAGGAGACCGGGGAGGGATTGCGTCGACTCGAGGCGCGCGTGAACGAGTTCGAGAAGCGGACACTGGAGGCACAGAAGGATCGTGCCGAACTCCGGGCGAAGGTGGCGCAGACGGAACGGGATGTGGTGAACAGTCGCCTGGAACTACTGAAGACACGCAGCAAGATCGAGTCGGGCGGGTAGGTCGCGCCCGAGACCAGGCCTCTGTCGGGCCGAACGCAAAGAGGGGCGGACCGTGTCGTGCGGTCCGCCCCTTCGCTCGTCAGTCTTGTGGCTGAGAAGTCTGGCTACTGCTTCACCACACCATCCAGGAAGACCGCGTTGGATACTGCTACAACCCGACCGTCCTGTCGGATCAGGGTCTGCGTCGGGGTGATCGATTCGAGAACCCCCCGCTCGCCACGCATTTCGATCTCCTCGCCGATGGCGAACGTCTTCCGAGCGTAGAAGCCCGCTATGATGTTGCGCGTGATGTCGCGCGAGCCGAGCCCGAACGAGAGTCCGAAAGCGATGGCGAGGCCAGCCATGGCACCCATGGAGACGAGCCGGATCATCTCCGTGTCGATCTTGAGCTGGGACAGAGCCATGATGCCCAGGACGAACATCAGCACCCCGGAAACGAGTTGGCCCAGCGTGGAAGCGAACTCGATTCCCGAGTTGTCCGCCGCTTCCGACACGGCCCGTCCGGCGAACTGGGCTGCGGCGCTTCCCAGGATGAGGATCAGCAGTGCCGCCACGATGTTCGGCAGGTAGCTGGTGAAGGCTCCGATGGCGTCTGAGATGGCCGTGAGTCCCATCGCGTCCGCCGCCGTCTTCGTGAACAGGATCAAGAGCAGGTAGTAGACCAGCCGGGGCAGGAACTGATTGAGCTCCTGGCGAATACCAATCCTCTGCAGAAATCGGTCGATCCCGGCGCGGGCCAGGGCCTGGTCGAATCGCAGCCGCTTGAGCACAGAGCGCAGCACTCGCTCGACGACCTTGGCGGCGACCAGGGCCAGAATGACCAGCGACAATCCGACAACGACCCTCGGTGTCCAGGCTACCAGCGTGGCGAGCAGCGACTGGAAGGCCGCGGAAAGCTGATCCAGGATCGAGTTGTTCATTCGCCACCTTGCCCTTCCGTCGAGGAACCACTGCCCAACGACAGCGCCAGACCCAGGTATTCCAGCAGGATTCGAATCGGAGTAAACCACGCATAGCTCGCCAGGTCCGAGGCGAAGCTCCTGCGCAGAATGGATCGCTGCACGCGTCCTTCGAAACCGTCGGAGGGAGTTTCAGCCAATTCGGCCAGCTCCAGGATCGGCTCACTGGACATGGGTTGGTCTCCGTCGGTCCCGGATATCGATCACGTCCGCGAGTGTCATTCGTCGCCCTCCCTGTCTCCGTACAGGGCACGAAACGCTTCCCGCCCGCGTTTCACGCGCATCTTCGCCGCCGACAGGCCGACGCCGAGTTCCTCTGCAATGTCCTGGTAGCTCAAGCCGTCCATGTCCCGAAGGATCAGGGGAATCCGCGTGCTTTCGGGAAGCGAGTCCAGGGTCGCCCGGATGCGTGCGCGCTTCGAGAGCTGGTCGAGGCCCTTCAGGCCGGTCGGCTCCACGCGGACGCGATCGCTCGAGCTCACGCCCGGATCCTCGACGTCCACGAACGACCTGCCGCTTCGCTTCTTGAGGAAATTGATGCAATGGTTTGCCTTGATTCGCTTGACCCACGTCTCGAACGACGATCTTCCCTCGAACCGCTTCAGGCCGAAGAAGGCCTTTACGAACACCTCCTGCGCCAGGTCTTCTGCATCCGTCGGGCTGCCGCTCATGTAGCGGCAGTTGGTATTCACCGGCTCCCGATACCGTCTCACCAGTTCGGCGAACGCGCGCATATCACCGGACGGAGCCCTCTGCGCTTCCACGACCAGATCTGTATCGGACTTCAGCTTGCGCTCCATATCGAACATCTCGTCGACCTGAACCCTCTGACAAACGGGCGTGGAACCGGTCACATCGTTAGATTTCTTGCAGTGCATGTGACTTCTGCCCTCCCTGCATGTCAATGGAACCGAGCGGAAGCCCACGAAGGCTCCGGACTCGATCACCTGCTTCGGAGGAAGTGATATGAGGATCGCTCGAGCGCTAGCGGTGCTGCTACCGGCCGCCCTGCTACTTACCGCACCGGCCTACGCCCAGGACGACTCCGGGCGCGGTGGGGTCGAAATCAACGCCTTCTACGGGGTGCTGAACGGGATCGGTACACAGGAATTCGCCGAAGATCCGGTCCCTTGGAGCCTGGACAACAATCAGTTCTTCGGCGGTCGTCTCGGATACGTATTCCGAAATGGTCTCGGCATCGAGGGTTTCTTCGGTTACCTGGACTCTCAGATCCAGGGATCCCCGTACAATCGGGAGAACGCCACCGCCAACAACTGGGGCGGAGACCTTGCCTACAATTTCAACATCGAACGGAACTTCCAGCTGGCCCTTCTCGCCGGCGCGGGCTCGCAGAGCTGGACCCTGGACGTTCCCGGTATTGAGTCAGAGAGCGCTTTCGCTTTCAACTACGGAGCCGCTCTGAAGGTGTTCTTAACGAGGGCGTTCGCCATGCGCATCGACTGGCGGAACTACCATTCCCCGGACGGACTGAAGAACGCCCGCGCCGCCCTGAACCCGGAAGGCACCGAGCTGGGTGATAAGAGCCTCAACACCACAGAATTTACCGTCGGTGCTTCCTACTTCTTCGGCGGTCCCAAGGATTCCGATCGCGACGGTGTGACGGATAGCCGAGACGCCTGTCCAAACACGCCGCGTGGAGTGGAGGTGGATGCGACAGGGTGCGCTTTCGACTATGACGGTGACGGGGTGGCGGCGTATGCGGACTCGTGTCCCGATACGCCCCGCGGTGCGACGGTGGACGGAAGCGGATGTCCCGCCGACAGCGATTCCGATGGCGTGTTCGATGGGATCGACCAGTGTGCCAACACACCCGCTGGCGCCGAGGTGGATGATCGTGGTTGCCCGACCGACCGGGATGGTGACGGGATCTTCGTCGGGATCGACCTGTGCCCCAACACGCCCGCCGGCGTCCGAGTCGATGCGACCGGGTGTCCGTTGGACACCGACGCGGATGGTGTGTTCGACGGGATCGACCAGTGCC
The DNA here is from genome assembly GCA_049668445.1 of Gemmatimonadota bacterium. Taxonomy (GTDB): domain Bacteria; phylum Gemmatimonadota; class Gemmatimonadetes; order Palauibacterales; family Palauibacteraceae; genus Benthicola. The sequence continues at coordinate 18,435 of JBATJK010000075.1, read as the reverse complement.
CTGACACGCCTGCTGGCGCAGAAGTGGATGCTCGTGGCTGCACGGTGGTTCAGGCTGGTGTAGCGGCAGGGCTGCTGGTGCTGGACAACGTGGAGTTCGAGTTCAACAGCGCGGACATCACAGCCGCGACGCTGTCTACGTTGGACGAGGTCGGGCAGGCTCTTGCCACACGTCCGGAGAGCAGCGTCGAGATCCAGGGACACACCGACGCCGTGGGTGCCGCCGCGTACAACATGCAGTTGAGTCAGCGCCGGGCCGACGCGGTCCGAGACTACCTGTTGGCCAATTTCGATCTGAACGCCGATCAGCTTATGGCAAAGGGATACGGCGAAGCCGACCCGATTGCCTCGAACGACACGGACGAGGGACGGTCGCGCAATCGTCGGGTCCAGTTCGTAATCGAGGAATAGACAGCAACTGGCCGAGGGGTCGGGGTGAACCGGCCCCTCCTCACTCAAGACAAGGGATAGAACCGATGGCAATCGCGAAGCACATCGAACTCACGACCGACTCGAACGTCAGTTTCGAGGCCGCGATCAAGGAGGGACTGGAGCGGGCATCAAAGACGGTGGACGGAATTCGGAGCGCGTGGGTGAAGGACCAGCAGGTGATGGTCGAGAACGGGCGGGTTACGCTGTACCGTGTGAACTTGAAAGTGACGTTCGTTCTGCAGGACTGATCCTCCGGCTGACGAGGTCCGTCCGACGCGGCGGGCCTCGCTCCGGGTACTTGAGTGCCGCCTCAGCGGCTGCGCGCGACCAGGTAGCGCAGCCGCGCCACCAGCATTCCGATGGCCACCTCGTTCTTGCCACCCTCGGGCACGATAATGTGAGCATGTCGCCGACTTGGGGCGACGAATTCCAGATGCATCGGACGCACCGTCTGCTGATACTGTCGGACGACCGACTCCACCGTGCGCCCGCGCTTCTTCGTATCACGTCCGAGTCTCCGGATGAAGCGGATATCGGCGTCCGTGTCCACGAACACCCGGATATCCATCAGCTCACGCAGCTCCGGATCCGCGAGTACGAGGATGCCATCGATGATAATGAGCGGACGCGGCTCGACTCGGCGCGTGGCGGGCATCCTCCTATGCACCGTGAAGTCATACTCGGGTACCTCGACGGCCTGTCCGGCGAGCAGGAGCCGCACGTGCTCCGCCATGAGTGAGGTCTCGAGACTGACAGGGTGGTCATAGTTGATTGCCGCCCGCTGTTCGAGCGTCAGGTCGGGGTTGTCTCGGTAGTAGGAATCGTGGTGAAGCAGGCTGGCCGATGCCGGATCGAGACCCTCGAGGATCTTCCGCACCACCGTAGTCTTGCCCGACCCACTGCCCCCGGCGATGCCCAGGACCACGGTCCGTCGGTCGGGCGCGGTTCTTTCGTCGGGTTCAGACTCCGAGCCGGCGGAGGCACGCATCGAATCCTCGGTTTCGGCGATCCTTCCCATGACCTCGATCTCCAGGCGTTGAGCGATACGACAAGGATAACGTCTGCCCCGTAACCGCGCGAAGAACCGCACCCGCATGTCACATGATATCGAATCGTGCGCATGCGTATATTGAGGAATGAGCATCGTCTCGGGGACTCGGGGACTCGCGGCTGCGGGGGCCGTGCTGACGGCGTGGGTGGCTGTCGACAGCCTCCTGGGCGGTGGCTCGGCGTCCGGACCGGCGGACGAGTCACAGTTCCTCCTGCTCTGGGGCCTGCCGTTCGCGGCGGCGGCCGTCTTCTTTGGCTGGGTTGCAGCGAGAGGCGGTCGCGAGGAAGTGAGGGACGCGGCCCGACACGGGTGCCTGGGCGGACTCGTGGCAGGCGGCGGCGCGTTCCTGCTGGTTCTTGCCAGTTCTCTGTTCCGGCCATGGGATGCTCTCAGCGGTGTGGTGGCCGGCTTCGTCTATGCACCCATCGCCGCGGTCGTGGGGCTGGGGGCAGGCATCGCATTGGCCAGGATGCGAAAGCGGCGCCCCTGAAAGCGCCGCCTTCGATAACCCGCTCTGGCCGAGCACGGTGCCGTGTTCGGTGCGACCCAGAAGCTATTCCACTATCTGAACTGCCTTCACGAGTGGCCCCGTCGTCGGTCCACCTCCCCCCACCAGTCCCTGAATCGATGCGATATGCGCGTATGCGCTCTGCTGTCCCGGGGGGCCGGCCGGCCCCTTCACGACGAACAGGCCCATGAAGTCAGATATCTGAAAATTGGGCCCGGATCCCTGTTTCGTGTACGTCTCGGGATTGAACACTGGAACCGCTCGCAGTCGTGGAGACACGGGATATGCCGAGTTGATCACGCACTTGCACTCGTCATCCCATGCAGCCCCCGGGTCTCGATCGACCAGTTCATTGAACGCTTTCTGGATGCTCTGAGTGTTCCCGTTCTTGTCCGTTACCCAGTCGTCCACTTCCCAGGGTGTCGAAGGCTGCGGGCAGTCGAGGACCTGCTCCCGCAAGGTCTTCGCCCCTCCCCCACCCGTCGGATACCACAGGTACCACCAGCCGGATTCGAAGCGATTGCTGTCCGGGGGATCGTCGGTGTCAGCACCACCACCGTCGTTTCCATGTGCGGCTCCTTGAGCGGGCTTGAGCGTGATGAGAGTGCCCAAATCACCCAAGCCGTAGCCCATCCCGCCGTCACCGTAATAGTCACCTTCGTCGGGATCCCACGTATCGTTTTCGTCCGCCCGCGAGCCGTCCGCTTCGTACCACCGGTCAGCGACCGCCACGGGTAGCAGGCAGTCCACGGCCCCGGCAGGTCGGGCGATAGCTGCCGCTTTGGACCGTATGTTGACTGCATCGACACCGAACACGCGGGCGAAGAAGGTCCCGATCGGACTGCCACGACTCACGGTCCGATGGACGGTCACCCGCACCTTGGACTCGTCGAGCATCACTTCCACGTCTTCGGGGAGCACGACCGACGCCTCGCCGCGGACGTCATTCTTCGCCGCGAAGAGGATCGCCTCTGATCGAGCCGCCGCTTCGCTGTTCGGGCTGAGGATCAAGGCGGACGCACCGGCATGAGCCGCCATGTCAGCGGTGCGCTGGGCCTCGGTTCGAGCCGTGGCCAGCAGACCGACATCTACAGCGAGGGCCGCCGCCGCGACGACGAGTACAAGTAGGATCACGACAAGCACGAAAGCCGCACCGCGCTGATCGAGGGAACGAGGACTTCTTGACGCTGACATTTCAGCCTCCCGAGAGAGCAACGGGTGCGCGTCCGGGGGTCGGGTCGCGTAGCGAATCCGTTAGACGGGTGGCAGAGCGGGACTCCGGCCGGGCCGGGACAGGGGCACTCCGATTCTGCATTTCCAGTATACACGATTTGCACAACGCAGCGGTAGGGCGAGATCGCCATTCACGTTTCTTCAGAATGACTCGCCATGGGACCCGGGTCCTACGCCGGCAGCGTGCTGTCGCTATATTGCCGGCCGATGATCACGCCGCTATCACCGCCTCGGAGTGAGGGAATGAGCCAGACCATCCGCCGGATCGCCATCAGCACCGGGGGGGGCGACGCGCCCGGACTGAACGCCGTCATCCGTGCCGTCGTACTGGCGGCGCTACAACGCGGCTGGGAGTGTCTCGGGATCCGCGACGGATACAACGGCCTCATGACCCCCGACCTCTATCCCGAGGGTGGGGTGATGAACCTCACGCGCGATTCCGTTCGCGGAATCACTCACCTGGGAGGGACGATCCTGGGCACCACCAACCGCGGGAGCCCGATCGCGTATCCGACCCTGGGAGACGACGGCCAGTGGTACGAGCGCGACCGCTCGGACGAGCTGGTGGAGAAGCTGAAGAAACTCGAGGTGGATGCGCTGGTGGCGATCGGCGGCGACGGGTCGCTCGCCATCGCGAACGTCCTGTCACAGAAGGGTGTCCGGGTGGTCGGAGTTCCGAAGACCATCGACAACGACCTCGCAGAGACGGTGGTGACCTTCGGGTTCGACACGGCGGTCAGCTTCGCAGCCGAATGTGTGGACCGACTGCACTCGACGGCCGAGGCGCACGACCGGGTGATGGTGGTCGAGGTGATGGGCCGCTATGCCGGTTGGATCGCTCTGCACGCGGGGGTCGCGGGGACTGCAGACGCGATTCTGATTCCGGAGATCCCTTACGATATCGAGAAGGTGGCCGCCAAGATCCGCGAGCGCGCCGCAGCGGGGCGCGACTTCGCGATCGTAGTGGTCGCCGAAGGGGCGCACGCGGTGGACGGGGAGCGATCGGTTGTGGCAAAGGAGATCGGCCAACAGGAGCGACTGGGTGGCATCGGCCAGCGGGTGGCAGACCAGTTGGCCGACCTGACGGGCAAGGAGGCGCGGGCCGTTGTTCTGGGGCACTTGCTGAGGGGGGGCAGTCCGACGACCCGCGACCGCATCCTGGCACTCCGCTTCGGGTCGGCAGCCGTACGGGCGCTGGCGGAAGGCTGCTCCAGCTGTATGGTAGCGCTCGATCCGCCGATCGTGCGCTACGTGCCTCTGTCGAGCGCGATCAAGCGGATGAAGACCGTGCCGCTGGATTCCGATACCATGCTGACGGCGCGAGAACTGGGCATCAGTTTCGGAGACTGACCTACGGCCGGACCACACCCACCATCGGAGCGCGATCCTGCGAGGTGCCGTCGCCGAGCTGGCCGGCGTAGTTGCCACCGCCACAGAAAGCCCAGCCCTCGGTGGTGACGCCGCACAGGTGCTCCGCCCCGAGCCCGAGATTCCGGAACCGGATGCCCGCCTCCACCCGAATCGGTCCGTCGGTCGGACCTTCCCACAGGCCGCCCCGGATCGTGCCGCCCCAGCACCAAGCCTCACCGCTGGCGGTCAGACCACAGGCATAAGCAGGAGCGCTCGGGAGCGTGAACGCCCCTCCCGCGCCGTAGATCCTGCTGAGTTCGGGGAGCCCCTCGACCTCGACGGGCGTGGCCTGGTTTGCTATCGACGGCTCACCGAGTTCGCCATTTCGGTTGCTGCCCCAGCACCAGGTCGACCCGCCAGTCGTGATCCCGCACATGAACGCGTCACCCCCACCCAGCGCGCGGAAGGTGAGGCCGCCGGCCACGGGCACGGGAGTGAAACGGCTCTCGTTCGAGCCGTCCCCGATCTGACCCTGGTCGTTCCGGCCCCAGCAGTACATCTGTCCCGAGACTGTCAGCGCACACGACTGGTAGTAGCCAGCGACGACGGCGGTGAAGCGCACGGACGAAGCCACCCGAACCGGCTCGAAGGACCTGGCGAAGCTACCGCCGCTTCCAAGGTGTCCGGTGACGTTGTCTCCCCAGCACCAGGCGGCCCCGTCGTTCGTCAGGGCACACGAATGATCGTGGCCGGCACTCACCTGGACCCAGAACTGATTGCCCGGAAGCAGGTGCGGTTCCTCTATACCGCGCGTCACCCAATCCGCGCCGACGTGGCCTTCGTCGTTGAGTCCCCAGCAGTACACCTTACCAGACTCGGTGACCCCGCAGGTATGTCCCGCGCCCGACTCGATCATGGTGTACCGGAGTCCGCCGGCCACGGCGACCGGCCGATTGCTGGCGGTCCGGGAACCGTCGCCTAGAGTTCCCCAGGTGTTCCCGCCCCAGCAGTACGCCCTGCCCGCCGGGGTCAGGCCGCACGAATGGAAATATCCGGCCGTGACCGAGGCGAACTGGATAGCGCCGTCTGGCGCCGGGGGACCGGTGAAATCGTCTGCGCCGCAGCCGAAGACCCCGCCCAGCAGGATGGCGACGCCCAGGCTCGACAGAGCTCCGCTTCCGCGCAATCCTCGCATGCCTTCCCTTCGCCACTCCCGGGGTCTTGCAGGGTTCGTCTACTCGCACCACGAAAACACCGGGGAATCGGGAAAGATCCTCCTCTGCGTGTTAGGTTCAGGTCATGAGAGGAGCCCTGGCGTCAATGATCGGCGGCATCGGAGCCGCGTTCGGTTCAATGCTGTGCTGCACAGGACCCCTGGTCCTGGCGTCAGCCGGCATGTCCGGCGCGGCGCTGTCTGGCTTCCTGCCCTACCGACCGTTCTTCGTCGTAGCCTCGGTCGGGCTGCTGTGGCTGGCCTTTCACCTGGTAGAGAGAGAGGATGCAGTGGCCTGTGAGCCGGGAACGACCTGTGCCCCCTCTGCGACCCGCAGAAGGGTGAGAGGGCTCCTGTGGATCGCAACGGTGGTTTCCGTGGTGTTCCTCTCGTCTCCGCTGTGGGCCCGGTTCGTGTTCAAGGTGTAAGAGGTACCGCGACCTCATCCGCGGTTCTGAAGCCCATCACCGAATCTTTGGGACTGGGGAGGGTGCTGGTGCCTTGAGCTGCACGGCGCCGTGCGGGATCGTCCGGTACACGGAGCGGGTAGGAGTTTGCCAGGCGGAGCGACGCACGGCACATTCGTCGCCCACACCAGAAGAGATCGGCGAACGAACGCCGAATAACGCAACAGGAGAAGTCCCGATGAAGAAGCTGTTTGTCGTCCTCGCCCTTCTGCTCGTGGCGAAGACCGCTTACGCCCAGGAGCAGTACGCCGAGTTGTTGATGTCGGACCTCAAGACGCAGAAAGTGGCGGTCATCACGGAGGCCATGGGGCTCGAAGAGGGTCAGTCGGACCCCTTCTGGGCGATCTACCGCGACTACGACTACGAGCTCACGGCGATCGTCGATCAGCGCATCTCACTGATCAAGGACTACGCCAGCAGCTTCAGCAGCATGACCGATGACAAGGCCGCCGAGCTCGCCAAGACCAGCTTCAAGGTTGAGAGCGACCGCGCGAAGCTGCGCCAGAAGTACTACAAGAAGTTCGCGAAGGAAGTCTCCCCGCTGGTCGGAGCCCGCTGGCTCATGATCGAGCGCACGATCAACAACCTCATGGACCTGCAGATCGCGGCTGAGATGCCTCTGATCCAGGAGGGATGGGAAGCTCCGCCGGCTGAGGACAACTAGTCTTCAGGCGAACGGCAGCAGAGCCGGAAGAGCAGGAGAGGGGCCGTCCAAACGGGCGGCCCCTTCTGCATCAGCCTCGCAGCATGCTGCGCAATACGAAGCCGACGTTGGCGGGCCGTTCGGCTAGCCTCCGCATGTACCACGGGAACCAGTACGCGCCGTAGCTGATCAGAACCCGCATACGGTATCCTGACTCGGAAAGACGCGCCTGCAGGTCCCTCTCGATTCCATACAGCATCTGGAACTCGTAGGACTCTCGCGGGCACTTCATGTCAGCGGCCCGGCGGTTGATCTCGGCGATCATGGTCGCGTCGTGCGTGCCGAATGCCACGCGCGCGCTCCCGTCGCGGGCCGCTTCGAGCAACACCTGTGACAGGCGTAGGTAGCTGGCGTCCACGTCCGCCTTCTTGGGGTAGGCCAGGTCTGCCGGCTCCTTGTAGGCCCCCTTCACGAGCCGGATCATCGGAGAGAGGCCGATCAGTCCCTCCAGGTCCACGTCGGTGCGGTACAGGTAGGACTGGAGGCAGATCCCGAGGTTCTCATGTTCCGAGCGCAGCACCCGGTAGAGGTCCAGCGTCGGATCGCAGTATCCGGTGGATTCCATGTCCACTGCCACGAGCCGCCCGTGCCTGGCGGCCGCAGCCGCCAGTGCCCCGACATTTCGCTCCGCGACGTCGAAGCCGAGGTCGAGGCCGAGATGGGTCGGCTTGACCGAGATGTCCATGTCGAGGTCTGATTCGGCGCCGCGGTTGAGAAGAGCCGCGAGTTCCTCGGTCACGGCCGTGGCTGCTTTCGCGTCGTCCACGTTCTCGCCGAGAAGCGTGAGGATCGACGTAATCCCGCTCTCGCCCAGGGAGCGTGCGGCTTCCAGAGCGTCGTCCATGGTCTCACCGGGCATGAATCGAGTCGTGGCGCGTCGAACGAAACGGCGCCGCGACATCTGATCCGCCAACCAGCCACTCTCAGAGCCCTTCAGCAGCAGTGCCCGGGCGAGTCCCACGCGTTTCGTCTCCGGTGAATGGGAAGAGCGTTCGGTCTCACGGACCGCGAACCGATCCAATGTGCCCGTGGCCCTCGAGTCGGGCAACGCGCGATCCGCATGGTGTGCGGCCTCGCAGGGCCTTCCGTATGTTCGGGCGGCGAACCGAGGCTGGCCGCGCCGCACGGTCATTCACGAACGGAGACTCGATGGCTTCGCGTACCCCGGCAAAGATGGGCATGTGGATGGCCGCCGCGCTGGTGGTCGGAAACATGATCGGCTCGGGCGTGTTTCTGCTTCCCGCCTCTCTCGGTTCGTTCGGCGGGATCAGCCTGTTGGGCTGGGGGTTCACGTGCGCCGGAGCCATGCTGCTGGCCCTGGTATTCGCTCGCCTCAGTCGTCTCGTTCCCCGAGCCGGCGGTCCGTACGCCTTCTCGCGCGCGGGATTTGGCGACTTCGCCGGATTCCTGGTGGGCTGGGGCTACTGGATCTCGATCTGGGTCGCGAATGCTGCGCTGGCCGTCGCCTTCACCAGCTACCTGTCGTGGTTCTGGCCCGCCCTCGCCACGGACCGCATGCTGGCCTCCGCGGTGGGAATCGCGGCGATCTGGCTGCTGACCTGGGTCAATGTCCGGGGCGTACGTACGGCTGGTTCGGTGCAGGTGGTGACCACGATCCTGAAGCTGGCACCGCTGGTCGCAGTCGGGACGCTCGGCCTCCTGTACCTGGATCCCGCCAACTTCCGCCCGTTCAACACGAGTGGCCAAGGTACGTTCCCGGCGATTACGGCTGCCGCGACGCTTACCCTGTGGGCCTTTTTGGGCTTCGAATCGGCCACGGTCCCGGCGGAAGAGGTCGTGGATCCGGAGCGCACGATCCCGCGTGCCACGATCCTGGGGACGGTGTTTGCCGCGGTGGTATACGTGCTCGGGACCACGGCGGTGATGGGAGTGATCCCCGCCGCCGAACTCACCGGCTCCAACGCTCCGTTCGCGGACGCCGCGAGCCGCATGTGGGGCGGGTGGACCGCACCTGCCGTTGCGGCCGGAGCGATGATCGCGGCCTTCGGCGCCTTGAACGGTTGGATCCTTCTGCAGGGCCGCATTCCGTGGGCGGCGGCGCGCGACGGTATCTTCCCGGCTGTTCTCGGCCGTACCTCGAAAAGGGGAACGCCGGCTTTCGCGCTCGTGTTTTCGAGCGTTCTCGTCACGGTCCTCATGATGCTTAACTCGAGCGAAACGCTGGTGGATCAGTTCACATTCGTGATCCTGCTGGCCACGCTGACCGCACTTCTTCCCTATGCGATCTGCGCCCTCGCCGAGATCATGATCTACGCGCGTGACCGCGAGAGATTCGAGGGACAGCGGCTCACGGGAGCCATCATCACCGCCCTGCTGGGGTTCGTCTACGCCATGTGGGCGATCGCGGGTGCGGGCCAGGAGACCGTGTATTGGGGGCTCATCCTGTTGTTCTCCGGACTGCCGATGTACGTGTGGGTGGTGTGGCGACGCGGGTCGCAGCCTGACGAGTCGACGGAGGCGGTGAACTCATGAGCGCACTGGGACAGTCGGACGTGCTTCCGCTTCGGAGTGTTCTGCTGAAGCACGCCCGCGACGCGTTTGGCGACCAGCCGACCCTCGATGGGACATGGGAGGAGCTCGCCTACCTGGCCCGCCCCGACTTCGCGGGCGCCGTGGCGGAATACGAAGCGTTCCAGGAACTCCTCAAAGGGCTTGGGGCGGAGATTCACCTGGCCCCCGTCGATCCCGCTACGGGTCCGGACTCCGTGTACGTCAGAGACGCGACGGTCATATGCGATCGCGGCGCCATCCTGTGCAACATGGGGAAACCGGCTCGGGAGACGGAGCCGGGCGCGGCCGAGAGATCGCTTCGTGCGATCGACGTCCCCATCGTCGGACGTATCACGGGTTCCGGGCGTCTGGAGGGCGGTGATGTTGCCTGGATCGACGAGCGGAACGTGGCGGTGGGGCTCGGCTATCGAACCAATGCCGAGGGAATCCGGCAGCTGCGTGCGCTGCTTGGGAGCGGCGTGGACAGAGTCGTTCCGGTGCCTCTTCCGCACTGGAACGGCCCGGGCGACGTGTTCCACCTGATGTCGATGTTCAGCCCGGTGGATCGGGACCTGGCGGTGGTCTACTCACCGCTCCTCCCGGTGCCTTTCCGCCAGCTGCTTCTCAAGAAGGGATACGAGCTGGTCGAGGTGCCGCACGCGGAATTCGAGAGCATGGGCTGCAACGTGTTGGCCGCAGGCCCGAGAAGCTGCGTCGCTCTCGACGGCAATCCGGTCACTCTCCGTCGCCTGGAGGCTGCGGGTGCAGAAGTCCATACGTATCGAGGTCGAGAAATCAGCGCGAAGGGTGGCGGGGGGCCGACGTGTCTCACGCGTCCACTCGTGCGCTCCGAGTGAAGGTCACACGAGAGGGAGTTGGAAGATGAAGAAGAACGCGAGTGCGGCTCTTTGCGCCGCGGTGATCGTCCTTTCCGCGGCGGCATGCAGCAACGGCACGGGAGACGGTGGCGAACCCGGCCCAGGAGTCGACAAGGAGGTGTTCGTCGCTCACTTCGTGTCAGACTGCGTGGGTGTCGGGCCGCAGAAATGCCTCAACGTGCGGGAGAGCGCAGAGGACGACTGGACTTTGCGGTACGATCCGATCGAGGGCTTCGAACACGAGGTCGGATACGACTACCGGCTCATCATCAACGAGACCACCATCAGCGATCCTCCGGCCGACGCCTCGTCGATCCGATGGACGCTGGTAGAGGAAATTGAGAAGACGCCGGTGGCAACGAACGAGATGGACGGGAACTCCATCCTCCGGCCATGGAAACTGGAAGCGTTCGGCCCGGCAGCCGATCTGGGAGACGAGCCGACGACGGCTCTGGTCGAAGAAGCACTTGCCTCGCTTCCGGCGGACAACCCGGTCACGCTGGGGTTGCGAGAGGAAGGCCGGGTCGGGGGATTCGACGGGTGCAATCGATATTTCGGCGACTTCGTGATCGAGAACGGGCACCAGATCGTCCAGGGTCCGAAGGGAGCGACCATGATGGCTTGCCCCGATGGGCGCATGGACCTGGAGCAGGCGTTTCTGAGGAACCTGGAAGGGGCTACGCGACTCTTCCGCCGCGGTGACATGCTGGAACTCGAGAACGACGCGGGCGTGGTCATGGTCTTCGCGCCGTGGGAGGGCAACGAGTGACACCGCCACGCACTCTTGCGGCCGGAGTGCTGGCCCTTGCCCTGGCCGGGGCGCCGGGTTCGCTCATGGCCCAGGACGTGGAGGTGCTCCATGCCGAAATCGATCGTCTGGCGGCAGACGTCTCAAGCGATGTGATCGCGTGGCGTCGGGATCTGCACCAGAACCCGGAGCTCGGGAACAGGGAGTATCGCACCGCGGGCATCGTCGCCGAGCACCTGCGCTCGCTGGGTTTCGACGAAGTCCGAACCGACGTGGCGCACACCGGTGTCGTGGGCGTGCTCAGGGGCGGAAGGCCTGGACCGGTCGTGGGTCTGCGGGCCGACATGGATGCCCTGCCGGTGACCGAACTGGCGGATGTGCCCTTCGCATCCACGGTGACCACGGAGTACAACGGGGCGGAAGTCGGCGTGATGCACGCCTGCGGACACGACGTGCACACCGCGGCCCTCATGGGCACAGCCAGCGTTCTGGCCGAGATGCGCGAGGACCTGGCAGGCACGGTGGTGTTCCTGTTCCAGCCAGCGGAGGAGGGCGCCCCGAGCGGTGAGGAGGGAGGCGCGGAGCTCATGATCGCGGAGGGGGCGGTCGAGTCACCCCGACCCGAGGCTTACTTCGGGCTGCATACTTCGCCCTTCCCGACCGGACTCGTGGGATGGCGTTCCGGCGGGATCATGGCCAGCGCGGACGAGTTCACGATCGTCGTGACCGGCAAGCAGACGCACGGCGCGGCTCCGGAGATGGGCGTGGATCCGATCGTGGTGGCGTCGCAGATCGTACTCGCGCTGCAGACGATCCCCAGCCGCCAGGTGGCCGCGACCAACCCGGTCGTGGTGTCGGTCGGGAAGATCGAGGGAGGCGTCCGCTTCAACATCATCCCCGAAACCGTGCAGCTGGACGGGACGATCCGCACACACGATCCGGCGGTGCAGGACGACGTGCACGAACGGATCCGCCGGACGGCCGAGGGCATCGCCCAGAGCGCTGGCGCCACGGCCGAAGTGGAGATCCGCCGCTTCTACCCAATCACCTACAACGATCCGGAGCTGACCGCTGTCGCACTGTCCAGCCTGGAGCGCGTCGTCGGCCAGCAGGGCCTGGTGCAGATCCCTCCGCTCATGGTGGCCGAGGACTTCTCGTTCTTTGCCCGCCAGGCGCCCGGTTTCTACTTCATGCTCGGAGTGAACGCGCCCGGCGTGGCGTATGGGGAAGCGGCCTCGAATCACTCGCCTTACTTCTATGTGAACGAGGATGCTCTCGAGGTCGGAGTGCGGGCCATGGCGACGCTGGCGGTGGACTACCTGGAGCAGGAGGGACGATGACGATCCTGGTGACCGGTGGAACCGGCACGGTGGGCAGTCATGTAGTTGCCAACCTGGCGGCAGCGGGACACGACACGAGGGTGCTGACCCGTTCGCCCGAGAAGGCCGCAGCGCTACCGGACGGAGTGAAGGGGGCTGTGGGCGCTCTGTCTCAGCCCGTCACCCTGGGGGCGGCATTCGAAGGAGTCGAGCGGCTGTTCCTCCTCACGCCCCTGGCGCAGGACGAGTTGGACCAGGGCCTGGCGGGCATCGAGGCGGCGAGAGCGGCCGGCGTGAAGCGCATCGTCTTCATGTCCGTGCACCAGGCGGAGCAGGCTCTCCGAATTCCGCACTTCGCCAGCAAGGTCGAGATCGCTCGTGGACTCGAACGATCGGGAATTCCCTACACGGTGATCGAGCCCAACAGCTTCTACCAGAACGACGTGTGGTTCCGCCAGCCCCTGATGGAATTCGGCGTGTATCCAAACCCGTTGGGCTCCGTCGGTCTCAATCGAGTGGATGTGCGCGATATCGCGACGGCCGCGGTCACCGCCCTCACCGAGGACGGGCACGAGGGAGAGCACTACCCGGTGGTCGGTCCCGAGGTGTGGACGGGTGAGAGTTCGGCGCAGGCATGGAGTGCGGCCCTGGGCTCCGGTGTGATCTACGGCGGCGATGATGTCGATCGTTGGGGGCAGGCGGCGTCCGCCATGATGCCCGATTGGCTCGTCGCCGATCTCAAGATCATGTTCGTGGACTTCCAGGAGCGTGGCCTGCTCGCCAGCGACGACGACTTTGCGCGTCAGCGACGAATCCTGGGAAGGGACCCCGTTCCGTTCGAACACTTCACGACGGAAGTGGCCGCGATGTGGAAGGCGCAGGCGGCCGGGGCCTGAGCCGCACGGCTACGGGCTGGAGGTTAGAGATTCTCCCGTCCAGCCCGTGAACGCCCACAGCCGGTAGTCCGCCGTCACGCCGCGGCCGCGCTTTCGCTGCGTCGGGCCGATCTCGGACGTCGCGCCGAATCTCACCTCGAGGTCCCCGACGATCTGGCGGGCCCAACCATCGTCGATATCTACGAACACGAGGCAGTCGCCGACGCTCGCCGTGTCCTCGAAGCCGGGCCAGATCGCGTACTGGTTGCTTCGCCTGCGGACGTTCAGGGAGAACACGGCCGGATGGTCCGGGAGGTGGAACGCGAGCTGCGAGGCTTCCTGGTAGCGGTTGGTGGCAACGTGAACGGTCGGACACCCGGCCTCCAGCAACCGGGTCCGCGCGTCCTCCGTCTCCCCTGCCAGCGATCCCCACCCGTGTCCCTGGGCGATCGGATCGCGTCTCGCGTCAATCGGAATCACAGGAATCAGGGCCTGAACGTAGATGACGGCGACCACGGCTGCCCCGAGCCACATTCCCCACCTCATCCACCGACGTCCGCGATCCCGCCAGGCGGCGGAAGCCAGAAGGACGAGGCCCGCCACGTACGCGGGCGCCGGCCAGTTGGGCTCGACATGTCTGCGCAGCGCGCTCAGGGCGAAGGCTCCGAAGACGACGAGGCCGATACCGGAGAGGACCGTCTGCCGGCTATCGCCCTGGCCTCGCACTCCAACGCGCAAAGCCCGAAGGGCCGCGATTCCCATGAGGACGAACAGGATCGGCGAAACCAGGCCGAGCTGACCGCCCAGGTACTCGAGCTCCCGGTTCAAGGCTGCAAGCGAACCCACGACGGGGCCCGCGTCCGACGAGCCGCCTCCCAGGCCGTGATCCAGCTGAAAGGCGAACGAAGGCCAGCCGAGTTCCGCGTTCCACATGATGACTGGAGAGAACGCGGCCAGTCCGAGTCCGAGCCCGATCCACGGGCCTGGGGTCAGAAGACGTCGGCGAAGCCTGGGGTCTAGCAGGAGCCCGAGCGCCGCCCCGGCCGGAAGCAGCACGGCTGTGTACTTGGAGAGCAGTGCAGCGCCGAGGGCCAGTCCCGTGGCGCACCACCAGCCGATCTCTGACAGACTGCCCGCTTCCTTCTCCACCGCTCGCACGAGCGCCCAGGTTCCGACGGCGAACGCGGCCAGCAGAGGTGCGTCGGGGGTCGCGAGCAGAAGGCCCGCGGCTGCCATCGGCATGACAGCCAGGGCCACCGCGGCAATCAGCGCGGCCCGTCCGCCGCCCAGCCGCCTCGCGAGCGCGATCGCGGCCAGGGAGCCCACGAGGCTGAGGAGAATGGCCCCAAAGCGTACTCCGATCCGCGTGTCACCGAACAACCCTGTGCCGAAGGCGATGACGGCCGCAATGGCGGGGGGGTGATCGAAGTAGGATGACGCTGGCCGGCGAGACCACTCCCAGTAGTACGTCTCGTCCGGGAAGAGGGGGACCAGTCCGGCCAGGACCAGGCGAACCGCGACGGCGGCCAGTACTACGACGAGGGCGAGACGCCAGGCCCTGACGTCGTATTCCCCTTCGATCGGGCGGTCGCCTGTCATTGTCCTGGAACCAATCAGCTTGCTTCCAGCGCTCCGGCCGCGGCTGCGAGTCCGGCCGCGGCGTCCAGCTCGATACCCTGCCGGGCGAAACCATCCGCCAGCGCGGGCAGAAGATTGAGCACGTTCCGGGGTTGGGCCGAGTGTCCCATGCAGCCGATCCGGATGATCTTTCCGGCGAGGTCGCCGAGTCCCCCGGCGATTTCGATACCGTGGGTGAGGAGGATGTGTCGGCACAGGGCCTTCGCGTCCACGCCCTCCGGAATTCGAACCGCGTTCAGGCTGGGAAGCCAGAAGGCGTCGTCCGGGTTCATGCGGAGACCCATCGCTTCGACCCCCGCCTTGAGGGCTCCGGCGATATGGAGGTGGCGCGCCCAGCGCTCCTCGATGCCTTCCTCGGCGACGAGTCGCAGGGCTTCACGTAGCCCGTAAATGGCGGTGATGGGCGCCGTGTGATGATACGACCGGTCATCCCCCCAGTAGCTCTCGAGCAGGCCGACGTCCAGGTACCAGCTCCGCACCAACTCACCGCGGTTCCGGACCTTATCGAAAGCCCGGTCGTTGAGCGTGAGAGGGCTGGCGCCCGGCGGGCACGACAGGCACTTCTGTCCACCCGAGTACGCCACGTCGATGTTCCACTCGTCCACCCGCAGCTCGACGCCCCCGAGCGAGGTGACCGTGTCCGCAATCACGCAGGCGCCGTGTTCGTGGGCGATCGCCGTGAGGTCAGGCACGTTCGGCTGCAGCGCCCCGGTGCTGGTCTCCGCGTGCACGAACCCGAACACCTTCGGCCGGTGCGTCTCGAACGCCGATCGAACGTCAGCCGGATCCAACGGCTCCCCCCACGGCGCATTCACATGCACCACCTCGCCCCCCGCGCGGCGTGCCATGCTGTCCATCCGGGCGCCGAAATATCCGTTGGTCGGCACCAGGACGACGTCGCCGGGCTCGACCATGTTGGCGAATGCCGCTTCCATGGCCGCCGAACCCGTCCCGCTCACCGGAATCGTCCACCGGTTGTCCGTACGGAAGGTGTACCGAAGCAGGGCCTGCACCTCCTGCATGATCTCGATGAACGCCGGGTCCAGGTGACCCACGAGCGGCGTGCTCATCGCCCGCAGCACTCTCGGGTGCACGTCGCTGGGTCCGGGTCCCATCAGGATCCGGTCGGGGGGATTCAGGTCGCCGACATCAGGTTTACGCATGCGTCGATCTTCTGGTTGGAGTGGTTGCGGCCGTTCGAGCCGCCTCAGTCCCCTGCCTCTTCGACCCGGTCCGCCGGGATGGACACCCGTATCACGCCTCTGAAGTCTCCCACTGCGTAGCCTGTCGCCAGGTCGTCGGGGTAGCGCTCGTCAAGGATCGCCTGGACCGCTGCGTCGATCTGGGCGGGAGAACCGTGGCAATTGAGGCACGGGGGGGCCACGACAAGGGGCCGATAGAAACGGTACTCCTCGCGCGACGCCTTCTGTACCCACGAGCCAGGCAGCTCGCCCGCATCGGCAAGCGCCGACTCGAAGTACCTCAGTGCCTCGGTTTCATCTTCGTCGGGAGCGTTGGCAGGGTTCCGGTATTTCATACTGGTCCGCTTGACGTCCAGGCCCTGCTCAAGGGCGACTCCTGCCGTCAACTGGATGGCGCTGGTGGAGCAGAAATCCACCGCGTGAGCCGTACCGCCTTCCTGCATCGCAGCGGTGAGCTGAGTGACCAGAGTGCCCATGAGGGCCTGTGAGGCCGAACTTCCGAGCTCAAACACCGCGACCTCGATCTCGGGACTCACTTCATCGTCTTCAGATCCACCGCATGCCGCGGCGGTCAAGATCAGCAAGAGCGCGAGTAGTCCGCTGGCAAGCCTGTCCATACACGAGCCTCCCTCTAGAGCACGTACCGAAAACTCCCTGAAGATCTTGCACCCTGCGGAAAAGTGCCACCATGCCCGGAGCATGCCCGAGTATGGTGAGTTTCGGTGTTCGTTCGGGTCCGCGGCCACGGCTTCGATCATGACAATTCTGTAATTTGTTTTATGACAATATCTTAAGAGACTTGGCGGGTGCCATGTGGCTCAGCAATCTGCCCCCTGAAACGGTGATGTTGACGAGATCGGCGGATGGTCCACGAATTGCTCTTTTACCGGGCGAATGAGTGGGCGCGCTTCGCACCCGACGATGACACACAGTATACGAACGGATCTCATGGACCGTCTTCGCAGAGGCAATCAGAGGGGCTTCACGCTCGTCGAACTGTTGATCGGCATCACGATCATGAGTGTCGTGGGGCTGATTGCCAACAGTTCATTCCGGAACTTCAGGGAGCGCACGATCCTGAACCGGGCCGCACAGGTCGTGGCGGCGGACGCCGCGATGACGCGGACGTACGCGATTCGAAATCGTGCCAACGTCTCGCTGGTCGCCGACGAATCGAACCAGAGGTACGAGATCCGGGATGCAGCGGGCAACGTCCTTAAGACGCGATGGTTCGATGCGGATTCCGATATCCGACTCGGTTCGTTGGACATCATCAACACCGGCGACTCTCTGACCTTCAACGCCCGCGGAATGCTGGTTTCAGCCTTCGGCATCATCGACATCGGAACAGATTCCGGCTCCAAGCGAGTGATCGTCAACGGGCTCGGACGTCACCGTGTCATCACCAATTGAGGTCCGAACGATGACGATGCGTTCGCGGGTGAAGGATAGTCTCAGCGACGAAAGCGGTTTTGGACTTGTCGAAACGTTGATCGCACTCACGATTCTAGTGATCGGTCTGGTTGCTGTGAGCGGGCTCAGTCTCGCCTCGGCCGACCAGGCGCGGATCGCCAACTGGCGCTCACAGCAGGCCTCGGCCGCCCAGATCGTGCTCGAGGGCATCGAGAGAGACGGGTGGTGGGGTGCTGCCAGCGGCGTCGATACAGTCAGCGTGGCCGGTCACGACATCCCCGTGCAGGTCGCAGTCTCGAGCGTGGCCAAGCGCGTGCGACAGGTGACGATCGTCGTCGCCGGAATCGGAGAAGCCGACACGGTCGTCTACAGGACCCGGTTGTACAAGCCGCTTCCACTGCCGGATCCGCCACCTGGTCCATGAGGAGAACTCGGCAGTGAATCGAATCAACGCGCAGAACGGGTTCACGCTCGTCGAAGCACTGGTCGCCATGGTGATCAGCGGAGTTGTGGCATCCGCCCTGCTGTCGCTGATGTTGGGGCAGAGCCGCTTTTACGAGCAGACGGATGACCAGCTCTGGGCGGAGCAGACCAACCGCGCGACGTTCGACCTCGTGTCGTCCGAGCTGCGAATGGCTTCGGCGGAGGATCTTCTCGCCGCCGAATCCGATTCCGTGGCGGTGCGATTCGACATCATGCGCGCCATCGTTTGTGATTCTACGGCGGCGGACGCAGCGGTTCTCATGGTCTATGACACCGTAGCCGCCTGGGGATTGGACGGAGGTTTCGTCGGAACCGCCTACACGGACCCGTACGTCGAGGCCTTCGAGTACGCGGACGGCTTTCTGCCCACTACGGTCTCCACGGGGTCCGGCCCCAAGGCCACGTGTGTCGC
>JBATJK010000074.1:0-4280 GCA_049668445.1 Gemmatimonadota bacterium | reverse complement strand
GGCCAGAGCCGGACTAGACAGCGAATACCGGAATGGCCGGCTGGAGGTGGACGTCGAGATCGAGGGTGTGTCGTCGGCGGGCTGGGGAACGATCCAGGTCGACCTTCTGGACGACAACGGCGAGAGCGTACCGGGCGTCGCGATGGCCGGCTCCTACCAGATCGGCAAGGAGATGAGAGGGCCGATGAAGTTCTCCGCCCTCGTGCCCGCGCCCCTCAAGTGGACGGCCGAGACTCCGAATCTGTACACCCTCGTCGTCACGCATCTCGACGATGACGACCGGGTCAGGGAGGTCCTGACCTCCCGCATCGGCTTCCGAGAGGTCGAAGTCGCGGGCGGGCGGCTGCGGGTGAACGGGGTCCCGGTGACGCTGCGCGGCGTGAACCGGCACGAGCACGATCCGGAGACCGGCCAGACCGTTTCCGAGGAAGGCATGCTGCGCGACATCGAACTGATGAAGCAGCACAACATCAACGCCGTGCGTGCCTCCCACTACCCCAACGTGCCGCGCTGGTATGAACTGACGGACGAGCACGGGCTGTACGTGATCGACGAGGCCAACATCGAGTCGCACGGGATCGACTGCGATCCCGACCTGACGCTGGCGAACAGGCCGGAGTGGAAGGAAGCACACCTGGACCGGACGATCCGCATGGTGGAGCGCGACAAGAACCACCCGTCGATCATCGTGTGGTCGCTCGGGAACGAGGCCTGCGACGGCCAGAATTTCGTCGCCACGTCGGCCTGGATCCACGAGCGCGATCCGTCGCGACCGGTGATGTACGAGCCGGCGGGACTGGCCGACTACGTGGACCTGGTGACGCCCATGTACGCTCGGGACTACATGCTGGAGGCCTACGCTCTCGAGCACGACGATCGTCCGTACATCCTGTGCGAGTACGCGCACGCCATGGGGAACAGCGTCGGCAATCTCGCCGATTACTGGGACATCATCTACCAGCATGCCGTCCTCCAGGGCGCCTTCATCTGGGACTGGGTAGACCAGGGACTGTGGCGCACCGCTGAAGATGGCACGCGCTACTTCGTGTACGGTGGCGACTTCGGACCGGCCGGCACGGCCAGTGATCGGAACTTCCTGCTCAACGGGCTGGTCACCGCCGATCGCAGACCTCAACCACACCTTTTCGAGGTGAAGAAAATCTACCAGCCGGTGGCG
Organism: Gemmatimonadota bacterium; assembly: GCA_049668445.1. Lineage (GTDB taxonomy): Bacteria > Gemmatimonadota > Gemmatimonadetes > Palauibacterales > Palauibacteraceae > Benthicola. Next base: position 3,103 of record JBATJK010000074.1, on the reverse strand, counting down.
ATCCGGGCTGTCGACCTGGCGGCCGGCGAGATCGAGGTCGAGAACCGGTTCGCGTTCACTTCGCTGGCGTCGCTGGATGCGAGCTGGGAGATCGTGGCCGACGGCCGGATCGTGGCCACGGGCCAGGTCCCAGCCCTGGACGTGGGCCCCGCCGAGTCGCGGCGAGTGCGACTCGACCTGCCCGATCTCCGACCGAGCCCAGGCGTGGAGCACCTCCTCACGGTCCGGTTCCGCTCGCGGGAGGCGAAGCCTCTCGTTCCGGCCGGCCACGAGGTGGCGTGGGAGCAGTTCTCGATTCTCGGTCCGCCGTGGCCGCGGGTGGCCGAAGCCAGCACGAGACCGGCGGCGCAGTGGAACGAGCAGGGAGACCGGATACTGGTGACGGGCCCCGCCTTTTCCCTTGAGTTCGATAAGGCGCGCGGTGCGATCGCTTCGTTCGTGTACAAAGATCAGGAGTTGCTCCGAACGGGACCCGTTCCCGAGTTCTGGCGGGCTCCGACGGACAACGACTTCGGCTCGGCTGCGCAGATCAGGAGCCGCATGTGGAAGGACGCGGGCGAGGCGCGCACCGTGGACTCGGTCCGGGTGTCGGCTGCCGATGTCGAGGGGCCCGCGGCCGTTCTCATCGAGGCGTATTCGACGCTGGCCGAAGCCGGTGACTCGCGTGTGACGACCCGGTTCACGGTCTTCGGAACGGGCGATGTCCTGGTCGAGAACCGGTTCGAGCCCGGCTCGGAAGACCTTCCCGAGATCCCGCGATTCGGCATGAGCCTCACCCTCACGGAGACGATGGACCGGGTGGAGTGGTACGGCCGCGGACCGCACGAGACCTATTGGGATCGCCGCAGCGGCGCGGCCGTGGGACGCTGGGAGACCGCGGTGGACTCGTTGTACTGGGCGTATGCCCGGCCGCAGGAGAACGGGAATCGCAGTGACACCCGCTGGGCCGCCTTCACCGATGCCTCGGGCTCGGGTCTGCTGGCCGTCGGACTGCCGACCCTCGATTTCAGCGCCCACTTCTACGAGATCGACGATTTCGACGAGGGCGAGGAGAAGAGCAACCGGCACACGATCGACCTGGTGCGCAGGGACTTCGTCACCGTGCATCTCGACCTGCGCCAGACTGGTGTGGGCGGGGACAACAGCTGGGGAGCCGTCACGCACCGGGAGTACACCCTGCTGCCCCAGGTACTGGAGCACTCGTTTCTCCTGCGACCCATCACGGCCGCAGCGGCCCCGCCGGACGAGTTGGCCCGCAGCGGATTGTGGACCGCCGCCATGGCCGCCGCGTTCGGAAGTCGCTCCCTGGAACTGGATACGTTCGACCAGCGAAACCGCGTTCGGCACCTGGCCGTCGGAGCGGATGTCACCGTTGTTCCACCTGCCAGTTCACCCTATTCCCGGGGCGGAGACGCGGCCCTCGTGGACGGAATCCGTGGCTCGATCGATCGACGAGGCGGAGACTGGCAGGGCTACGAGGAGCAGGACTTCGAGGCCACGATCGATCTCGGAGCCCCGACCCCGATCCAGGAAGTGAAGGTGGGCTTTCTGCAGAACTCTGGATCCCGGGTGTTCCTCCCCACCGGGGCGGAGATCTCGGTCTCAGAGGATGGGGTGACCTTCGAGTCGCTCGGGATCTGGACGCACGAGATTCCCTGGAACGCCTACACGGTCCAGCGTCACTTCTTCGAGGTCCGAGCCGCGTCCGAGGGCGAGGAGCCCCCGACGGCCCGATTCGTAAGGGTCAGGGCGATGAACCGCGGGCTCACGCCGACCGGACATAGCCGGGCGGGCGAGCCCGCGTGGCTCTACGTGGACGAAATCATCGTCCGGTAGCGCCGGTTGCGAAGGCCTGGCGCGTCAGACGGTCGCCTTGTGAAGCTCGCGCTTGAGGCGGTGGATCTTCCGACGCGTCCGTTTCAGTTGAACCGAGTCGCGGGCGGCGAGTGCCTCGTCGCGCTGCACCTTCAGTTCCCTGATCCGGGCCTTGATGGACGCCTTGTCCACCCCCACGACCTCGTGGTGCGCGTGGTCCTCGATCCCGAGAACGTGACACAGCGCGGGCACCAGGTCTTCCTTGTGCATGGTCAGGTAGCCGTGCAACTCTTCGTGCTCGCCCAGCTCCTCGGCGATCTCGCGCAGCTTCTTTACGGGAGTCTTGTGAAGTTCTTCCCAAGTGTGGGCCATTCGCGTCCTCCTTGAAGGGGGTTCGGCGAGTGCTCGCGGCTGGGAGCCGCTGTGCCGCAATATATGCGATCGGGGTCGCTCACACACCCGAGCCGAAGGTAGTATTCAGCATGACCGAACCGAGCACTTCAGGGCCCGCCGGATCCGAGCTTCGCGTGGTCGTAGTGGGCGGCGGCGTGGTGGGCGTGTGCTGCGCGTACTTCCTGGCCCTTCGCGGAGCCTCGGTCATCGTGCTCGAGAAGGACGAGATCGGCAAGGCCGCGTCTTACGGCAATGCCGGCCTCATCTCGCCCGGGCACCCCCCGATCAACCGACCCGGCCGCGTGGGCCAGGCGCTTCGCTCCATGGGCGACCGGCTGAGTCCCCTGTACATCGAACCCCGCTGGGATCCGTCGCTCGTTCGCTGGCTGTGGGCCTTTCGGAAGTTCTGCACGGACCGGCACGTCGAGCACGCCATGGCGGCGCTCGCTCCGCTCGGGCACCGCACGACGGACCTGTTCGACGAGCTCGTCGATGGCGAGGGGCTGGATTGCGACTACCGGCGAGTGGGTTACCTGGAAGTGTTCGACACGGAAGCGGGCCTGGTGTCCGGCCAGGACGAAGTCGAGGTCGTTGAACGGCACGGGTTCTCCCCCGAGTACCTGGACGGCGCGGCACTCCGCGAGCGGGAACCCCTGCTCGGCAGCGGCGTCCGCGGGGGATGGTCGCATGACGAGGGCACGGTCGTGGAGCCTTACCGATTCGTGGTCGAGATGGCGGAACGCGCCGTGGCACGCGGAGCCACGATTCGTCCCTCGACCGAGGTCCAGGCCATACGCTCCGACAGCGGAAGCGTGACCGGAGTGCTGACGGCCGAGGGAGAATACATCGACTCGGACGCGGTCGTGCTGGCCACCGGAGCCTACAGCCCGGAGCT
>JBATJK010000073.1:0-5078 GCA_049668445.1 Gemmatimonadota bacterium | reverse complement strand
ACGTGCTCGACGGGTGGAACGGCGACGGTGCGCTCCGTTCCGCTGCGGTTCTTCACGATCCGGTGAGCGGACGGACGATGGAAGTGCTGACGACAGAGCCCGGTATCCAGTTCTACAGCGGCAATTTCCTCGATGGCAGCGATCTCGGGAAGGACGGCGTGGTGTACGAGCGGCGCACCGGCCTGTGCCTGGAGACGCAGCACTTCCCGAACTCGCCGAACCAACCGGACTTCCCGAGCACGGTGCTGAGACCGGACGAGACGTACCGATCGACCACGGTGTACCGGTTCGCGGCGGAATGACCGAAAGGACCACGCGTGTCTCCCTGCCGCACGTCGTCGCGCTCTTCTTCGGCCTTGTCAGCACCGTGACGCCCATGGCGCATGCCCAGACGGGTGCGGCGCGGGTGGCCCTTCCCTCCTCGTGGCTCGCCGGCTATGAGAAGGCGATCTCGGGGCAGGAACTCGAGTATCATTCACCGCTCCCCGAGGCGCAGCGCTCTCTCCTGGTCCGCTCGGACGACTCGGCGCGAAGCATGGAGTGGGAAACCGCGGTCGTGCCGTCCGATTTCGCCGAAGACGTCGCGACGTTCGTGCTGCTGGCCGGGATCGACGCGACGGACGATACACGCGAGTTCGTGCTCTCCATCGACGGCCGGCCGGCCCTCCGGTTCGAGACGCCCCTCGTGGCCGAGATCGGGACCCTGAACTGGGTCGGCGAGGGCGGTGTGCGGGCGGAGTTCAGGGTCACCCTGGTGGACCGGTACGCGGACGCCATGGGCTACCTGCTGCTCCACGTGCCGCACCAGCTGCTTCGGCCGGGTGAGCCACTCCGCCTCTCGGTCGCGGGAGAGAGTGCCGGCTCCCGGACCTGGTTCATGGTGTTCAAGTCCGGGATCACGCCGGGCATCAGGGTGCGCGGCACTCCGGCGATCGTCCGGACACCCAACGGGCCCAAGCAGACGGTTCGGGTCGACGCGCTGTATCTCGGAGAGCGGTCGATCCTCCACATGGAGGCTCCCGGTGTCGTTTCCGAGGCCCTGCTCGATTTCGGGCTCACCCGCCTGGAGCTGGAGGTTCCCGCCGTCGAGAGTCCCGTGGCCGTCCCCCTGGCCTTCGAGCTGGACGGGGAGCGATATGAAACGGACCTCTTCATCGAGCCCGTGCCGGACCTCGAGCTGTACCTGATCCACCACACGCACCTCGACATCGGCTACACCCACGTGCAGGACGAGGTCGAGCGCCTGCAATGGTCTCACCTCGAGGAGGCCCTGGCGCTCGGTGCCGCCAGCGATTCACTCCCGGATGAGGCCGGCTTCGTGTGGCACCCGGAGGGCGCGTGGGCCATCGAGTCGTACCTCGCCAGCCGTCCTGCCGCGAAACGGGAGGCGTTGCTGGACGGAATCCGGCGCGGGTGGATCCACGTGGACGGATTGTACGCCAATCTCCTGACGGGGCTGGCCACGGGGGAGGCCCTTTTCCGCACGCTGCAGCCGGCGCGGAGGATCACGGAAGAGGCCGGCGTGCCGCTTCGTTCGGCCATGTTCAGCGACATCCCGGGCATGAGCTGGGGGGTCGTGCCGACACTCGCGCAGGCCGGAGTGCGCTACCTGTCGATGGGCCCCAATCGGGGACATCGGATCGGCTCGTTCCTGGATACATGGGCCGACCGCCCCTTCTGGTGGGAGTCTCCGTCGGGCCAGGAGCGGGTGCTCACCTGGGTGCACGGCGGGGGCTACTCGATATTTCACACCGGCCTCGGATACGAGCATCTCGAGAAACGGCTGGACGAGGAACTGATCCTGGCCTACGCGGACACGCTCGCGGCCAGAGGCTGGCCACACGGGATCGCTGGGGTGCGATACAACATCGGATCGGACAACGGACCGCCCGACTCCACCCTCTCGGCCACCGTGGCCGCATGGAACGAGCGACACGTCACGCCAAGGATGGTGATCTCCAGCGTGACCGAACTGTTCGAGGCCCTGGAGGCCCGCGCGGGTGACGACCTGCCGGTGGTCCGTGGAGATCTGACGGGCTACTGGGAGGACGGAGCGGCGTCATCGGCGCGTGAAACCGCCATGGCACGGAGATCGGCCGAGTCCCTGGTGCAGACCGAGGCCCTCGCGGCCATGACGGGAACTCGGCTCTCCGCTGACGAACTCGACGCGGCCTGGCGCGAGGTACTGCTGTTCCTCGAGCACACGTGGGGATCCTGGAACAGCGTGAGTGAGCCGGAGGCCGAGTTCACGATCGCTCAGTGGGAGCGCAAGAAGGAGTTCGCGGAGAGCGCGGTCACTCAGTCGGACCGGCTGCGGCGCCGTGCGCTGGGCACCGCCCCGACCGATGAAGCCGGCGGCGCTCCACCCGCCGCCATCGATGTGCTGAACTCCACGCAGTGGCAGCGCGCCGAAGTGGTTGTGCTGTCCGCCGGGGAATCCGCCCTCATCGCGGGTCTTCTCGACCCGGACGGCGCCGAGGCGGCATCCCAGAGGCTGGCCGACGGCGGCCTCGCGTTCCGGACCACTCCCATTCCGCCGTGGAGCGGGCTGCGGTATCGGGTCCGCGCAGGCCGAGAGCCCGCCGCGGACGGCGGGGTGCAGGCTGGTTCGACCGATAGCGAGGCAGCGCTCGACAACGGGCTCGTGCGAGTCGTACTGGATCCGAGAACGGGAGGCATCGCCTCGCTGCAAAGCCTCGCGACCGGCCGGGAGCTCGTTCCGGCCGGTGAGGTCATGGACGAGTACCTGTACGTGCCGGAGCGTGACCCGGCGGCGGTCGTGGCGGGTGGGTCGGCCAGCGTTCGGCTCGCGGACTCCGGTCCGCTGGTGTGGACGGCCGTGATCACGCGGCAGGCTCCAGGCACGGAGGACGGACTGGAGACCCGAGTGCGGTTGTTCGCCGGCAGCGACCGCGTGGAGATCACCCATCGGTTCGACAAGACCATGACCTACGATCCGGAGGCCGTTCTGCTCCGTCTTCCGGTGGCCATCGAGTCTGGCGAGACGGTGGTGAGCGGTCCGTTCGGCGCCTGGCGGGCGGAGTCGGAGCAGGCTCCCGGAGCGAACCACAACTACGCCACGCTGGAACGATGGGCCGATCTGCACGACGAGGCGGGCGGACTTCAGTTCGTGTCCGTCGACATCCCCGCGATTCAGCTGGGCTCGATCGGCACGGACGCCACGGTGGCCGGTTGGCGCGAGTCCACCGATCCGGCGCCTGTGCTCTACTCCTACGTGATGAACAACTACTGGGAAACGAACTACCGGGCGGGCCAGGACGGGCCGCATGAGCTTCAGTACACCCTCCGGCCGCACGGCGAATTCGACGAGGCCGTGGCCGAGCGGTTTGCTCTGCAGGTCGCTCAACCGCTCGTGACGCGGAGAGCCGAGCTCGCCGCTCCGCTCCCTGCGCCGCCGCTGCAGGTCTCGGCGGGTCGAGCGGTCGTGACGCTCGTCCGGGCCCAGGGCGACGGCCCCGGGTTGCTGCTTCGGTTGTATAACCCGTCCGACGAGGCGGACTCCGTCCGCGTTGCCCGTCCCGACGGATCTCCGCCCGCTTCGTTGCTTCGTTCCGACCCGTGGGGCGGGCCCCTAGACGGCGGCGGCGCAGGCGAACCCGCGGGCGCGAGCGGACGGATCGTCCTCGCGCCACGGGAAGTGGCGACCTTCCTTATCGAACCCTGAGGCTGTCGGCCCCGCTCAGATCACCACGGGGAATTCCGAGATGCGGATCTTCGTGCTGCCGTAGGGCACGAGAATGATCGACTCGTCCGGGTGCCCGGATCGAATCGGACTCCAGGGCATGGGCCCGGTATCCACCCCGTAGGGCTGCCATTCATCGACCCGGCGGGCGACGCATCCCACCTGGAGCGGCGGCCCGGCCGACTGGATCCCCGGCGCGGTCCCCGAGGCCCAGGGTTGCTGCGGCACGTCGCCCCGCCTGATATCGAAGACTCCCTCGGGAGCTGCGATGTCGTCCTGTCGGAGACCGTAGTTCCATGGCTCGGACGTGCGGATCTCCCAGTCCCCGAAGGGGTCGCCCCCCCCGACCTGTTTCCACTCCTCCTGCCGTGGTAGTGCCAGCAGCAGCGGACCGAGTTCGAGAGAAACCGAGTTCTCATGTCCACGCGAGGCCCGCACGGTCATCGGAAACTCCAGTTCCACGACGTCGCCGTCCTTCCACAGCCGGTCCATGCGATGGATGGTGCCTGCCACGGGAATCGTGGGAGACTCCCCCGTGACGCGCACGGTGCTGTTGTCCGCCCATGACGGAACGCGAAGGTGCAGCGGGAAGCGCAGCCCGGAGGGACCGTGATACTTGAGGCGGATCTTCTCCTCAAATGGATACTCGGTCTCTTCCACGATCCGGACTTCGGTACCGTCTGCCACCCGGGCCGTGACCTCGCAGGGTCCGTACACCAGGGCCGCGAGGCCGTCGTCCGGCGTGGCAAACCACATGTGCTGGACGTATTTCGGCCATCCCTGGTGCAGGTTGGCCGTGCAGCAACCGTAGCCCGTCACCAACCCGATCAGGGTGTCGTCCTCGTGACGCACCGTGAAGCTCCGTTTGCCTAGCGTGCAGGCGACCTGGTTCGGGCGCTGGTAGTAGTGCCGTCCGCCGAACCCCGGACTCAAGGCCGCGGGAAGAGCGTTGTAGGCCAGCTTCTCGAGGATCTCCGCGTGGCGCAGGTCGCCCCCGATGGGAAGCAGCGATTCGAGACTGAACATGTACTCCACGATCGCGCAGGTCTCGACACCTTGCCGCGGATCCGTGCCGTGCAGCTCCTCGTCTCCTGACCAGATGCCCTGTGGTTGGCCGTGATTCGTCATCAGCCAGTCGATCAGCCGGTCCACTGGCTCCCAGTCTTCCGCGAATCCCGTCTGAGCGTACCACAGGCCGGGCTGCTTGATGCCCATCGCCGTGTTCACCACGTGCCATCGTCCCGGGTCTTCGGTGGGACGAGTCGCCCAGCGCTCGGTCTGCGCGTGCAGGACCTGCCCCAGCTCCAGGAGGAAGGCGTCGCCCGTGCGGTTGAAGAGCCAGTGCACGCTGGCCAGGTTCTCGCCGCCCCTCTGC
>JBATJK010000072.1:0-14056 GCA_049668445.1 Gemmatimonadota bacterium | reverse complement strand
GAATATGGGTGTAAGCGGATGGGGCAGGGATTCGCCGTCGAGCTGCGTAGCAGCGAGACCTTCCGAGCGAAGCGAGGACTACCCGCAGGGTGAGAATCCCTGCGGGGTTGGGTGGAAGCGGAGGGGCAGGGATTCGAACCCTGAAGTCCTTGCGGACGCCGGTTTTCAAGACCGGTGCATTAGCCGTTCTGCCACCCCTCCGGGCCGGCCTGGCGTTCAAACCCGATCGCCCGGCCAACTCGGGAAGATAGGCCAGTGAAACACGACCCGCGAGGATTCCGTATCATGAACCGTAAGCGAGGTCCTTTTGCGGGCCGAAAGCCTTAGCCAGGAGATCGACTCTTGCGGAAAGTCCTGCTGCTGATGGGCCTTGAAGTGGCCCGTCGCGTATTGAAGAGAGTGCTGAGGGTCTGAACCGAGTGCGGGTCACCGACCCGCGAGACTAGGCCAGGATCTTCACCTCAACGTCCACATTGATGTCCATGCGGAGCGTGTGAAAGACGCTGCAGTACTTCTCCAGCGACAGATCCACGGCGCGCTCCGCTTTCTTCTGATCCACGGGTCCCTTGATACGGAACCGGAAATCGAGGCGTTTCACGTAACGCGGGGTTTCTTCCCGCCGCGTGGCCTCGACCTCGACCGCCATTCCCAGCACTTCCTGCCGCGATTTCTTGAGGATGTCCACAACATCGATCGCGGCACATGCCCCCACTGACTCTAGGAGCAGGTCGACCGGTGCCGTCCCATCGGTCGAGTTTCCATCGATCGAGGTAATGGATCCCCCGCGAGCCGTACCCTTGAAGCGGAAGTCACCGTTCCATACTAGCTGAATCGTCTGGCTCATCTTGGCCCTGGGTCAGGGAGGGCGGCCGGCAGGACGTGTTGCCCACCACCGGCCGGCAAAGAATACTCCGAATTGACGCGGCGAAAGATAGGCCGCGCGCGCTTCCCCGTACAAGGGCACGGAAGTTCAAGAACCGGAGACATCCCCATGAAGTCGCACACCCGTTACCTGACCATGCACGTACCTGCACGCATGGACTTCGTGAACATCACGGCCGAGGTGGAGGAGGAGGTCCTCGCGAGCGGTGTACAGGAAGGCCTCTGCCTGGTCAATGCGATGCACATCACGGCCAGCGTATTCATCAATGACAACGAGCCGGGGCTGCACCGTGACTATCGCAAGTGGCTGGAGGAGCTCGCACCCTTCGACGCCAGCCCGGACAGGTACCATCACAATCGCACGGGCGAAGACAACGCCGATGCTCACCACAAGAGGCAGATCATGGGACGCGAGGTCGTGGTGGCCATCACCGGCGGGAAGCTCGACTTCGGTCCATGGGAGACGATCTTCTACGGCGAGTTCGACGGACGCCGTCCCAAGCGCGTCCTGATCAAGGTCATCGGGGAGTAGCCGCCCCGCAGGCGAGGGCGGCCCTTTGCGCCCCGCCCCAGACGTGGCATCTTGTGCCCTCAACCGCTACGCGGGCGGCGCGTGTCATGGGACATCGCCGTGCTGCGTGGAACTTGAGAAAAGAGAGAATCGGATGCTGAGACGTGCCTTCCTCGCGGCCGCGGCCCTGATCGTCGCCGCCGTCGCCCCGCTTGCCGCCCAGGACCAGGCCGCCGCCTGTGCCGCCGTCGTGGATACCGAGGTCGGATACTGGGCCGAGTTCGACCTGTCGGGCGCCCCGAGCGACGAGGTGAGCTCGCTGCGGTTCGCGATCGTCGAGCGCCCCAACGAGGCCGACAAGACGTGGTATGAGTTCTCCGCCGTGACGAACCAGGGTCCGGTCATCGTGCAGCTCGACGTACCGGGGTGGCCGTTCGAGACGACGGATGTGACCGGCGTGATCGTGAAGATGGCCGGTCAGCCGGCCATGCGTCTGCCCAACGAGATGCTGTCCATGATGCAGCAGCAGATGGGCGACAACCCGATGGCAGACTTCGCGGAGAAGTGTGCGGCGTCGGGAGTGATCGGAAACGAGAGCATCGAGGTGCCGGCCGGCACGTTCTCCACCCTTCACCTCAAGAACGACGAAGACGGCTCCGAGGCGTGGATCAGTCCTGACGTGCCGTTCGGCATCGTCCAGGGCACAGTCCCCGACGGAGGCGTCCTCGTGCTCAAGGGATTCGGCAAGGACGCCGAGTCTTCGATCCCCGAAGAGCCTTCGACGATGCCCGGAATGGGCGGGATGAACCGCTGAGCTAGCAGGCTGCATTACTGCCGGGCCCACCCCCGGGGCCCGGCAGCACATCTCTGGAGGTCCATGGCATGTATTCGCGACGGCGTTTCCTCGGGGCCATCGGCCTCCCCTCATTCGCGGTGGCGGCTGGACTCCCCCTTCCCCTCCCACGCCTCGGCGATACCGCCGGAATCCTGGATGCCCTCGCCGGTCACGCCGGCACGCCGCAAGAGGTCGCTTTGGATGAAACCTTCTGGGCAGAGGTGGCCCGAGCGTTCACGGTCGATCGCTCGCTCGTGAACCTCAACAACGGGGGAGTGAGCCCGGCGCCAGGCTACGTTCAGGAGGCCATGAAGCAGCACCTGGACTACTCCAACAAGGCACCCGTCTACACCATGTGGCGGATACTCGAGCCACAGCGTGAGGCCGTTCGTGAGCGAGTTGCTCGCGAGTGGGGATGCGACACCGAGGAGGTCGCCTTTACGCGCAACGCGTCCGAGAGCCTCCAGACCCTTCAGCTGGGGTATGATCTGGCCCCGGGCGACGAAGTCCTGACCACCAACCAGGACTACCCGCGCATGATCACAACCTTTCAGCAGCGGGAACGCCGAGAGGGAATCGTGCTCAAGCAGTTCTCGATCCCGGTTCCGGCGGAGGACCCGGCTGAGATCGTGAACCTGTTCGAACAGAACATCACGCCGCGTACCCGGCTCATCCTGATGTGCCACATGATCAACCTCACGGGGCAGATCCTTCCCGTGCGCGAGGTGGTCGCGATGGCCAGGCGGCACAACATCCCCGTGCTCGTAGACGGGGCGCACGCACTTGCCCATTTCGATTTCAAGATTTCGGACCTCGAATGCGACAACTACTGCGTGAGCCTGCACAAGTGGCTGTTCGCGCCGCATGGCACCGGCCTGCTGTACGTGCGCAAAGAGAGGATTGCGGACGTCTGGCCGTTGATGGCCGCGTCCGAGGGAATGAGCGACAACATCCGCAAGTTCGAGGAAATCGGTACACACCCGGCGGCGCCCTACCTGGCGATCGCGGAAGCTCTGACGTTCCACCAGGGAATCGGAGGCAAGCGCAAGGAAGCTCGCCTCACCTATTTGCGCGATTCCTGGGCCACCCCACTGCTGGAGAACGACCGGGTCCGGCTGCATACGAGCCTCAGGCCGGGAATGGCCTGCGGGATCGCGAACGTCGAGATCGACGGGGTCGATCCGGGTGAGCTGACCAGCTGGCTGTTTCGGCAGCACCGGATCATCGTCACGCCGATCAAGCACGACGAGTTCCAGGGAATTCGGGTCTCCCCCAGCGTCTACACGACCCCCGAGGAGATCGACCGGTTCGTCGATGCGATGCAGCACGTGGTCGACGAGGGCCTGCCGGCTTGACCTGCAGGGCTAGAGTCGGCTGATGGGCGTTCGCGAGAGATTCACGGACTGGCTGGATATCCGGTCCACCGAGTTTCGGATCCTCGTCCTCAGCGTCCTGGGGGCCTTCTTCATCATGGGCTTCGCGGTGCTCGCGAGCTCCCTGCGCGATGCGTTCTACCTCGTGTTCTTCGAGGCGAGCACGCTTCCGTACATCCTGTACGCGAGCCTGTTGGTGGGCCTGCCCGGCGTCGCCGTCTTCTCCCGCCTCATGGCAAGTCGGGCCCCGCACAGCGTGATGCGCACGGTCGTCGTTCTTGTCTCCGGCGGACTCCTGTTGGTCTACGCCCTCGTGCTGCTCCCCGGACCGATACTGGACCCACGCCCGGCAGCGGTGCTGTTCTACCTGTGGACGGTCGTGGCGGCCCTTCTTCTGACTTCGGGCTTCTGGATCATCGTGTCAGACGTGTTCGCGGTGCGCGAAGCCAAGCGGCTGTTTGGATTGATCAGCGCAGGGGGAGCGATGGGCACGCTGGTGACCGGCCTGTCCATCTCGATGCTGCTCCGGGTGATCAGACCGGTACACCTGATCCCGCTTCTCGTGGTCTTCCTTCTCCTGGCCCTGGTTACGCTGGAGATGATGCCACGGGACCGATTGGGGCGTAGCCGGCGCCAGGGCAAGGATAGTCGGGATGGTGCGTTGGACATGGTCCGCGCCCTTTGGTCGAATCGTCACCTCCGACTGATCGCGGGCATCGTGCTGCTGACCTCCGCCGCCAGCTATGTCGTTACCTGGCAGCTCCAGGAGGCCATCCAGGTCACGGCCACCACGGAGGCCGCGCGGGCCGGACTGACGGGAGCTGATGCTGTCACCGCGGTCGACACCCGCATCGCGTCCTTCATGGGAGCCTTCCGTGGATGGACGGGCGGGCTGGCATTCGTCATCCAGGTATTCGTGGCCAGCCGCATTCTGGCCGGTGCCGGCATAGCCTGGAGCCTGGCCCTGCTTCCCCTGGCGCTGCTCTTCGGGTCCGCTGGCATGCTGGTCGTGCCCGGCCTCGTGATGGCCACGCTAGTGCGGGGCGCAGACAACACGCTCGGGAAGTCGGTGCACCGGACCGTCACGGAACTCCTGTGGATCCCCGTGCGTCCGGCCCTGCGGCGGCGCGCCAAGGCGTTCATCGACTCCATGGTCAACAGCGCGGGCGACGGGCTGGGGGCACTGATCGTCCTCCTGTGGGTGACCTTCGGACAGTTCCCTTCCCGGTTCCTTTCGGTATTCGTGATGGGAGTGGCCCTGGCCCTGCTCTGGTTCTCGCGGGCCATGGGCGCGCAGTACTTCGTCACCTTGCGGAAGCGACTCGAGCAAAGCGGAAACAACGCGGAGGTGTTGGAAGGGGCCGGACTGGACCGGGCGGATCGTCTCGGGGCGACGCTGACCCGGTTGGACATCACGCGTGTGTTGGCCACTACGGGCATCGTCCTCGACATGCCGCCGCCGCAGCCGCCAGTCCACACGGATTCGCCCGCACCCGATCCCGAATCTCTCACTCCGTCGGAACTCTTGCGCTCCGGAGACCCGGTTCTGATCGAGCGGGCCCTGGTCACTCCCCAGGCATGGACGGTCGAGGACCTGCCCCACCTGGTGCCCCTGCTCGCGCGCGACGGGTGGTTGGGGCCCTCTGTCCGGGCCCTGGCGGCTCTCGGAGTCGAGGGCGTGCCATACCTGAGTTCCGTGCTCGGAGACGAAGCCGCCGATTTCGTCCTTCGGCGGCGAATACCGCGGGTGCTCGCTCGAATCGATCACCCGGACGCGGATCAGGCGCTGATCGACGCGCTGGGAGCCGGTCGGTTCGAGGTTCGCTACAGGGTCGCCCTGGCGCTGTACCGGCGGCGCCTGGAGTCGCTGGCGTTGTCGGGTGGCGACTGGGAGGGCGAGGTATGGGCCGCGGTTCGAGCGCAACTTGGCCGTGAGAAGCCGGTGTGGGAGTTGGCGCGACTTCTCGACGCCGAGGCGGACGACAACTTCGTGGAACGACGCGTCGGCCTACGGGGAGAATTGAGCCTCGAGCATACCTTCAGGCTCCTGAGCCTGGTCCTGGATCGCGACACGGTCCGGGCTGCCTACCACGGCATCATCCTCGGCGACCCGGAGCTGAAGAGCTTCGCCCTCGAGTACCTGGAGCAGGTACTGCCGAGGGACGTCCGGGACCGGCTGTGGCCCTTCATCGGGGACCTCAGCGCTTCCGCCGAACAGCGCGCGATGAGGAATCTCGACGACGTGGTCGCCGATCTCCTCCAGACCGGGGCGACTCTCTTCGGCTCCCAGGAGGACCGGGAGGCGCTGAAGCGCTACCTGGACGAGACGACGGACCGTCCCTAGTCGTAGCCGATGCCCAGCATCGGGATCTTGATACCGTGTTCGCGGGCCACCTGGATGGCTTCCTCGTACCCGGCGTCCGCGTGGCGGATGACACCCATCCCCGGATCCGTGGTGAGAACGCGCTCCAGGCGCCTTTCGGCCGCCACCGTGCCATCGACCACGATCACCTGGCCGGCGTGCTGCGCGAACCCGATACCTACACCCCCGCCATGGTGAAAGCTGACCCACGTGGCTCCGCCCACCGCGTTGATCAGGGCATTCAGGATCGGCCAGTCGGACACGGCGTCCGTCCCATCCTTCATGGCCTCCGTCTCCCGGTTCGGGCTCGCCACGGAGCCCGAGTCGAGATGGTCCCGGCCAATCACGATCGGGGCCTTCACGATGCCGCGGGCCACCATCTGATTGAATCGGTGGCCGGCCCGGGCGCGCTCTCCGTATCCCAACCAGCAGATCCGTGACGGGAGGCCCTGGAATTCGACCCTCTCGCGGGCCATCGTCAGCCAGCGGTGCAGGTGTTTGTCGTCCGGGAACAGTTCCATCACCGCTTCGTCCGTGCGATAGATGTCCTCCGGGTCGCCGGATAGCGCCACCCATCGGAACGGGCCCTTGCCTTCGCAGAACAGCGGGCGGATGTAGGCGGGAACGAAACCCGGAAACGCGAACGCGTCCTTCACTCCGGCGTCCAGTGCCCGCTGCCGGATGTTGTTGCCGTAGTCGAACACTTCGGCGCCCCGGCGCTGGAACTCCAGCATGGCCTCCACGTGCCGCGCCATCGAAGGCATCGAGCGGCGTTCGTACTCCTGCGGATCGCTCTTCCGGAGGGCCGCCGCTTCCTCGACACTCAGTCCGATCGGTACGTACATCAACACGTCGTGCGCCGACGTCTGATCGGTCACCACGTCGGGCTCGAAACCACGCCGCACCAGGTCCGGCAGCACCTCGGCGCAGTTGCCAATGAGGCCTACGGAGAGCGCTTCCCCGGCCTCCCGGGCCGCCTCGCACAGGGCGATCGCCTCGTCCGTACTTTCCACCACTCGATCGACGTATCGCGTCTCCAGCCGCCTCTGCGCGCGGCTGGGGTCCACTTCGACGACCAGGGCCACGCCCTCGTTCATCGTGACCGCCAGCGGCTGAGCGCCGCCCATCCCGCCGAGTCCGCCCGTCAGCACGATCTTCCCCTTGAGACTGTCCCATCCCTTCTGCGCGGCGAGAGCGCCGAGCGACTCGTAGGTGCCCTGGAGAATCCCCTGCGTGCCGATGTAGATCCAGCTGCCCGCCGTCATCTGACCGAACATGATCAGGCCCTTGGCGGCCAAATCATCGAAGTGCTCCTGCGTTGCCCAGTGCGGCACGAGGTTCGAATTGGCGATCAGGACGCGCGGGGCATCCTTGTGGGTATAGAAGACGCCCACCGGCTTGCCCGATTGCACCAGCAGCGTCTCGTCGTCGGCCAGATCGCGCAGAGCGCGGACGATCCCGTCGAAACACTCCCAGTTCCGCGCCGCCTGCCCGCGTCCGCCGTACACCACCAGGTCCTCCGGACGCTCTGCGACGTCGGGGTCCAGGTTGTTCATCAGCATCCGCAGGGCGGCCTCCTGCTGCCAGCCCTTGCAGCTGATCTCACGCCCCCTGGGGGCCCGAATCGTCCTCGGTCCGGTCCCTTCCGCCATCAAACCACCACCTTTCCGTTCTTGATCACCGTTCGGACGGGATTGTGCCCGATGCGGTATACCATGTCCTCTAGCGACGGTACGTCCCACACCTGGAGGTCGGCCAGGGCGCCGGGAACGATCGCCCCGCGATCCGGCAGCCTGCAGGCCCTCGCGCTTCCGGCCGTTGCCGCCAGGAGTGCCTCCTCAGGCGACAGCCCGTTCCACCGGCAGGCGAACTGAACCGCGAGAGGCATGCTGACCGAGTAGCCGCCCGGGCACAGATCCGTGCCGAGCGCGATCTCGAGGCCCGCATCGACCCAGTCCCTCGCCCGGATCGGTCTCGGGTGCTGCACCGCGAAGTCGATGAGCGGCATGAGCACGGCCACCACGCCCGCCTCCGCCATGCCCCGCAGACCTTCTGGCCCTGAGAAGTTGAGATGATCGGCGGAGACGACACCGAGCTCGGCAGCGAGTCCCGCCCCGCCCAGGTCCGAGTACTGGTCGGCGTGAATCTTGGGCGCCAGACCCGATGCGATCCCCGCCTCGAGAATCCGCCGGGACTGATCCACCGTGTAATAGCCCTCGTCGCAGAACACGTCGCAGAATCCAGCGAGATCCTCGGCCGCCACCCGCGGGATCATCTCATCGATGACCTGCTCGACGTACGCCTCGCGTTCCAACTCCTGGGGGAAGTCGTGCGCCCCCATGAAAGTGCTCACGAGGTCGATCGTGTGTGAGTCGTCCAGACGCCGGTTCACGCGGAGCAGCTTCATCTCCGAGAACACGTCGAGCCCATACCCGCTCTTGCTCTCGGCTGTCGTCGTGCCATGGGCCAGCATCTCGTCCAGGCGCGATGCGGCCGCGGTGAACAACGTCTCTTCGTCTTCGGATCGGGTCATGGCCACGGTCGCCATGATTCCGGTCTCGATCCCCAGCTCCTCGACCTCCTCCCGCGAGCGCGTGAGCCGGGCCGCGTACTCCATCACGCGAGAGCCGCCGAACACCAGGTGCGTGTGAGCGTCGACGAAGCCCGGAGCCACGGCCCCACCCAGCGCGTCGATGGCGGCTGCGGACGAGCAGTCGTACCTCTCACGCAACTGGGCTTCGGGGCCCACCGCGAGGATCTTCCCATCTCCCACCGCGACGCACCCGCCCGGGATGCGATCGCCCTCAGCACCTTGGGGCTTCGCCACGCGGCCGCAGGTGAGGACTTCGGATGCGCCGACGACGAGCAACTCGGCCGCGGGTCTTTCGGACGGGAATGTGGGCGCCATCGCAGGTCAGTCCAGCAGAGCCGTTTCGACGATCTGGTCGATCGCGAAGTCGTGCGTCTGCAGGTAGAAGCGAACCACCTCTTCGAGAGCACCGAGAGGCACCGACCCGATGAGCTCCGTTCCGGCGATCTGGACACCGTATCGTGAGGCCTCCGAGCGGATGGTCTCGAGCACCCGGTGGACCGGTGTCTTCTCGTAGTTCACGAGGTTCATGGACACCTGGACCATGCCCCTGTCCTCGAGGGCGAACCCCATGCCGCGGACGAACCGGTATCCGCCGTTGATGTGTCGCACGGCGCGGGCGATCGTCTGGGCGATCTCGAGATCGTCGGTCTTCAGATTCACGTTGAAGGCGACCAGCGGAAAGCGGGCCCCGGTCACGGTGGCCCCACTTCGCGGATTGAACTCAGCCGGGCCCTCGTCGGGCTCCCAGGCGGGATCCTGCAGCTTCTCCGGCAGCGCCTCGTACTGACCCTTTCGAATCTTCGGGAGACTCTCACGCTCGGGCCGGGTCGCCGCGTACTCGTAGTAGAACACGGGGACCCCCCGGGCCCCCAGCCAGGCACCATACTTCCGGGCCACCTCTACCGCTTCGTCCGTCTCCATCTCGCGAAGCGGGATGAAGGGCACGACGTCCACGGCTCCCATCCGCGGGTGCTCGCCCTGATGCGTCGACATGTCGATGTTCTCGAGGGCCGACTCGGTCAGGGCCTTCGCTCCCTCGAGAACCGCCTCGGGCGATCCGAGGAGGGTGTACACGGCCCGGTTGTGGTCCGGATCACCCGACCAGTCGGCCAGGGTCACTCCCGCCACTGCTCGCACCGCTTCGGCCACGCCCTCCAGCACTTCCTTGCGCCGGCCTTCGCTGATGTTGGCCTTGCACATCAGGACCTTAGCCATGGGACTCCTCCGCCGTCTCGAGCCGCTCGCGCAGTTCATCCGCCTTGCTCATCAACGTGGAGGCAGCGTCTTCGTCCTTGATGCTCTGGACGTTGATCGCGACGTTGGCCAGACACCCCACGAGCGCGGTCCTCGCGAGCGCCCCGGCAACCTCGAGGTCGGAAGCCGCGTTCCGGTTCGAGCGGTCGCGCAGCCGAGCCACCAGGTCGAGAACGCGTGCGCAGCGCTCGGCGTTCTGCAACGGGACCTTCGCCGCTCCCACCATGCCGCCCTGTATCGCTGCCGATCGGGCCGCGACTTCCTCTTCCGTGCACTTGGGCAGGGTGAACGCCCTCATCACGGCCCCGAAGGCTTCGGAGTCTTCTCGCCCACCACGCAGCAACGCGCCCGTGAGCACCTGGGCCTCGGCGTCGATTTCATGATAGTACGGATCGGGCTCCATCCCGTCCTTGCCGACCGAGAGGCGGGCCACCATTCCGGCCAGACCGGCCGCCATGGCGCCAGCGACCGCTGCTGCCGTACCCCCGCCGGTCTGATTGTCCTCGGCGTCCACCACCTTCAGGAACGCCGCTATGTCTTCGTCATTCCAGGTCGTCATCGTCGAACAGCCTTTCGTGGTTCCGGCTTCTAGGGTTCGGGTTCAGTGCTCCCGCACGTCGGCCAGCACGGCGTTGGACCGCACCAGGTCGGCCACGGCTTCTATGTCAGGCGTCAGCGCCCTGTCATGCTCCAGGAACCTCACACGGCTCCGGATCTTGTCGTATACGGTGCGCGTGAGGGGTGCGAGCCCGTCGGGACCGGCATCGCGAAGATCCACGGCCTGGGCCGCCGAAAGAAGTTCGATCGCCACGATGTGACGCAGGTTCTCGAGGATCTCGAGCGTGTGCCGGGCGGCGTTGGCGCCCATGCTCACGTGGTCCTCCTGGTTGGCGCTGGACGGAATCGAGTCCACGCTGTCCGGATGGGCCAGCGTCTTGTTGTCCGACACCAGGGCTGCGGCCGTGTACTGAGCCACCATCAGGCCGCTGTCCAGGCCGGGGTGCGCGACGAGCATCGAGGGCAGGCCCTCGGAGAGGTCCGGCGTCAGGAGGCGGAACGTCCGCCTCTCGCTCATACTTCCCACCTCCGCGACGGCGATCCCCAGCAGATCGAGCCACAGGGCCAGTCCCTGCCCGTGGAAGTTCCCGCCTGATACGACATCCGGGCCCGATCCGTCGGGAAGGTCCATGAACACGAGCGGATTGTCGCTGGTCCCGTTGAGGAGGCTGCCGACCCGGCCCGTCACGAAGCGTACGGCGTCCCGGATCGGACCGTGAACCTGGGGAATGCACCTGAGGCTGTAGGCGTCCTGCACGCGGTCCGGATCGCTGTCCAGGAGACCACTTCCCTCGAGCAGCCGACGCAGGTTCCACGCGACTTCGGATTGACCCTTCTGCCCGCTGGCGTCATGAAGAGCCGGGTGCAGGAAGTTCGATCGGGCACGCACGGCCTCGAGGCTGAGAGCCGCCGCGGCCTCCGCATGGTCGAGCAGATCGAGCGCGTCGCGGGCAGCCAGGGCGCACGCACCGAGCATGAAGGTGGTGCCGTTCGTCAGAGACAGCCCTTCCTTGGCGCGCGGGACGAGCCTCGGAATACCAGCCCTCTCCATGGCCTCGGCCCCGGTCAGCAACTCGCCTTCGAACCAGGCCTTGCCCGTGTCTTCGCCGTCTCCGTCCGGATCCCGCGTGATCACCAGGCCGATGTGAGCCAGGGGTGCGAGGTCGCCGCTCGCGCCCAGCGAACCCTTCGAGGGCACGTACGGCACCACGCCCTTGTTCAACATCCGGATGAACGAGTCGGCCAGCTCCGGGCGCACGCCGGAATTTCCTCGCGCGAGGGTATTGGCCCGGATCACCATCATGGCCCGGACGACGTCCTCGGCGAGGGGAGGTCCGACCCCGGCACAGCAGTTCAGGATCAGATTGCGGGAAAGGCGGCCGGCCTCCTCGGGCTTCACCCGTTCGCTCGCCAGCGGTCCGAACCCCGTGTTGACTCCGTAGATGGCCCTGTCACCCTTGGCGACGGCGGCCTCTATCCACTCGTTGCTCTGACTCATTCGGTCGCGGACCGGAGCGTCCAGCGGAGCTACCTTCTCGCCCCGTCGCGCCACCGCCACGACTTCGTCTATCGAAAGGTCATTGCCCGTCAGTGTGATCATGGCTCAAGCCTCGATCGGGCGCGGTTTACGGTGAGATCCAGCGCGGCAACTTACCCCGGCTCGGCGGACGTTGCCAGCCGGGGTTCAGCGAGACGGCGCGAGGCCGTATGTTTGTCTCTTCCAACGTCCCGGGACGGCTGATCCGTCGGCCGGGGTCGGCCACCACCGGCCGACCCACCACAGGAGTAGAGCCAGGGGTTCACCAGATCAGGAAGGCGTGCTCGAATGCAACAGATAGGGCCGTACATCAGCAGCTATGGAGTGGACAATCACGGAATCCGCTCGGCCAATATCGTCCGCTGGAACTACACGGCTCCCGCTCTCTACGAGCACGCGATTCGGAACAACGAGGCCATGTTGGCCGGCGGGCCCCTCGTGGTTCGCACGGGAGACCACACGGGTCGATCGGCCGGCGACAAGTTCGTCGTCCGGGAGCCGAGCAGCGAGGGCAAGGTCTGGTGGGGCAAAGTCAACCGGGAGTTCTCGCGGGAGCACTTCGAAGCGATTCACCGGCGCATGTCCGCCTATGTCCAGGGCCGCGGGATCTTCGTCCAGGACTGCTACGCCGGAGCCGACGCCGAGTACCGGATGCCGATCCGGATCATCACGGAGCACGCGTGGCACAGCATGTTCGCGCGAAACATGTTCATCATGGCTCCGAACGAGGATCTGCCGGACTTCGTACCCGAGTTCACGGTGATCCAGATGCCTGGATTCCATGCCGCGCCCGAGGTGGACGGCACGGACTCGACGGTGTTCATCCTGGTCGACCTGGGTCATCGGCTCGTCCTGATCGGAGGCACCAGCTACGCGGGCGAGATCAAGAAGTCGATCTTCACGATCATGAACTACCTCCTTCCCGCCCGCGAAGTGCTTCCGATGCACTGCTCGGCCAACGTGGGACCGGACGGAGACTCGGCAGTGTTCTTCGGTCTGTCGGGCACGGGGAAGACGACGCTGTCGGCCGACGCCACGCGCACCCTGATTGGCGATGACGAGCACGGGTGGAGTGACCGCGGGGTGTTCAATTTCGAGGGCGGTTGCTACGCCAAGGTGATCCGGCTGTCGAAGGAAGCGGAGCCGGAGATCTACGACACCACCAGGCGATTCGGCACGATCCTGGAGAATGTCGTACTGGATCCCGATTCGAGGGAGCTGGATCTCGATGACGATACCTTGACCGAGAACACCCGCGCCGCGTACTCGATCGATCGCATCCCGAATGCCTCCACCACGGGCACGGCGGGCCATCCGAAGAACCTGATCATGCTCACCGCCGATGCGTTCGGCGTACTGCCTCCGATCTCGAAGATGACGCCCGAGCAGGCCATGTATCACTTCCTCTCCGGCTACACGGCCAAGCTGGCCGGCACCGAGAAGGGGCTGGGCAACGAGCCCGTGGCCACGTTCAGCGCCTGCTTCGGGGCGCCTTTCATGGCACTGCACCCATCCGTATACGCCGAGATGCTCGGTCTGAAGATCGCCGAGCACGAGGTGGACTGCTGGCTCGTGAACACCGGCTGGACCGGCGGACCGCATGGCGTGGGACACCGGATGAAGATCGGGCACACCCGGGCGATGGTGCATGCGGCGCTGGATGGTTCGCTCCGTGACGTCCCGACGACGGTCGACCCCGTGTTCGGTCTTCACGTGCCGGAGTCCTGCCCGAATGTGCCGTCCGAGGTTCTGAATCCCAGGAACACGTGGGAGGACAAGGACGCATACGATCGGGCGGCCGCCAACCTCGCGCGGATGTTCCGTGAGAACTTCGCCGACTACGAGTCTTACGTGACGGACGACGTGAAGGCGGTGAATCCGGGAGGCTGAGCGCGGGCCCCGGGGGGCTGACATGCCGAGCAAACTGGCCGTCTCGAGAACTCTCGGGACCCTGACAGCGGGCACGACGTTCGAGCAGGAGTTGCGCCACGTGATGTGGCGGCGCGGCCGGCTCGCACTCGGCGTGGGGCTCGCCCTGACGGTCCTGTTCAACCTGCTCGGGCGCTGGGTCTTCCGGCTGCCGGAGCCTCTTGTAAGTCCTTACGCGGTGCTGATTCCCAACGTCTACCTGGCGTTGGTGATCCCGTTCGC
>JBATJK010000071.1:0-2126 GCA_049668445.1 Gemmatimonadota bacterium | reverse complement strand
AGTTCGCGACTGGCCGCAGGCGCCGCCTCCGTCTGCCGCGGGAGGCGCCCCAGGGCCTCCTCGACCGCGGACCGGATCCGTGCAGGCTCCGCACCCACCTTCCTCAGCACGGGTTCGACGATTCCGTCTTCCTCGGCGAGCAGGCCGGCCAGGAGGTGGATGTCCTCGACCGCCGGGTTTCCTCCGCTCCGCGCGAGCTCGGCCGCCTCCTGAAGGGCTCGGCTCGCCCTCACCGTCAGTCTGTCCGCTGGAATCATATATGTACTTGCCCTTGTTCAATCTTCCGTGACTGGACCCGATGAGCCGCCTGGAAAGCGCTCTGTTCCGGCTCTGACTGGCGGCCAACGGGCCTCATGAATGGCTGCCTGGAGAGAGGCAAGAGGTGTGCCCCGCACGAGTGCCTGCATGGCACCAATCTGCGCCATTTGCGGCGCCTCCGGCGTTACTCGCCGCCCGCTCCTGCCGATTCGGCAGCAGTCAGCGGAGCCGGGGACCGTAGATGAGTGCATTCGTGAACAGGACAAAGTTCGCAGGCCACATTAGACGAAACAGTGGATCGTCAGCAAACATAATCACTTTGCCAGATCCAACACGGGCAACTGACAACCAAGTCGAAGCGGCGATTTCCTCCAGCTTGTCCGCGCTCACAACCCCGCTCACGGCATTGATCGACTCCCCGAACGACGCCACGGTCTCGTGATCCGCGGAGGGCTCCAGGCCAAGGTCGTTGAGGTGGAGCGTGAAGGTCGACGCATCCTCGTTCCCCAAACCCGCTCCCCACGCCAGGGGATGATCCGCGTCGAGGGTGAGCGGCAGGATGATCCCGGTCACCGCATCGTCCCACGCATCGGAGCGGCGTTCCTGCATCGTACGGAGACCCAGGCGTCGCCTCTCCTGCTCCGGGAGTTCCGAAGCCGCGGCAGACCTCAGATCGATCTCCGCGAGGGAGCTCGCGGCCCAGCGGGTAGAGGAACCCAGGGTAACCAGTGTCCCCCCCTGCTCCACCCACTCCCTCAGTCCCACTTCGAGATTCTCAGCGGCCCGGCGAGGGCTGCCTGACGGCACGACCACTACATCATACTCCTTCAGATCGGAACGGCCCGTCGATGCCCCATCCAGGGCGTCGAACGGGATACCCGCCATGCGCTCGAGCAGGAACCAGGCGGCCCCCGCGCTGGTCGCCGAGAACCCCCGTCCCATCAGGACGCCGATCCGGGGCGCCTGCAACGTGAACGAGGAGCCCGTGCCCAGGTCGTGTCCGCGGGACGTCGAGCCACTGCGAACCGGATGGGCCATCGACGCCAGTCCAGCGGAAGCGATGGAACCAGCCGCCCCCTCGTCCCCTGGAAGGAAGACCGTGCCCGCCGGCCAGGACACGCCGTCCTGCTCGAATTCTCCGCGCAGAGCGAAGCCTCGCCCGCCGTCTTCCAGATAGCGCAGCAGCGGCCCGGCAACCCGGAACGACGGCAGGACAAGCCAGCCGTAGCCCGGCCCCGGTGGGGCATCGCCTGTCGCCTCCCTGAAAACCGGTACGGCCTCGAACGACCCATCGTCCAGAGAGCCCGCTGAATGCGCCTCCACCCCAAATGCGTAGGGAAGCGACCACGCCGTGATGTCATACGTCCCGGTGACGTCTTCGCTCAGAGACGTTTCAGGCTGGAGGAGAGTAGCCGCGAGACGACCTCTCGGCTGGCGCGCCCGGACCCGGAACGTTCCGACCGGAAACTCCACTCGCTCCGTGAAGCCGGGGTGGGGACTCGCGGACGCCCGGAAGGGTCGCGTAGCCCGCTCCACACGCACGCCCTGGACTTGCAGAGAAGCCGCGAGATCATGCAGAGCCGAGGGATCGGGACCCGGAACGAGCAGGACATCCGGCTGGTCTACACCCTGGCTGCGATGGAAGCCGGCGAACTCGGTCAGCAACTCGGTCTTTCGGGCTGCCGCCGCCCTCAGCGTGGACAATCCCGCTACACGGTGGTGTGTCGCCCTGTCCCCGAGCGTCAGGTCCGTTCCATCTGGACGGCGTACGACAAGCCCTGCCCTGCCACTGCCCGCCTGCTCATAGGTCATGCCGATCGCCCCGACCAGGCTCGGCCAGCTGTCTCCGAACCCCGGATAGAACATGT
>JBATJK010000070.1:0-7275 GCA_049668445.1 Gemmatimonadota bacterium | reverse complement strand
CTCGGGACGTCATCATCATTAACGAAGTGCTCGCCGAGCGACATTGGCCGGGCGAAGAGCCGATCGGTCGGGAGATCGTGTTCGGAGAGACCACGAGCGAAATCGTCGGTGTGGCCGCGAACACGGGTGTGGCAAGTTCCACACCGGGCGAGCGTCCGATGGTCTACGTCCCGGTCTACCAGGTCGGGCGCCGGAACCTGGGATACCTGGTCGAATCCGATGCTCCGCTCGAGTCGCTGTTCGAGTCCGTCCGGGCGGAGGTCCGGGCCGTCGATTCCAACATCCCCGCCTACAGCATCCGCCCGCTGAAAGACGTCATCGACGAATCGCTCGGCGGTGACACGATCATGGCCAAGATCATGAGCGTGGTGGCGGTCATCGCGCTCGTGCTGGCGCTGGCCGGCGTGTACGGCGTCATGGCCTACTCCGTGTCCCAGCGCCGGCAGGAACTCGGCATTCGCATGGCGCTGGGGGCGCAGGACGGAAACGTGGTCGGGATGATCATGCGGCAGGGGATGACCCTCGCCGCGATCGGAATCGTGGTCGGCCTCGGCCTCGCCTTCGCGATGGCCAAAGGTGTCTCGTTCTTCCTGTTCGGAGTGAGTCCGTTCGAGCCGGCGACCTACGGGGGGATGGCGGTGGCACTGCTGCTTTCCGGGGTCCTGGCCACCTACTTCCCGGCCCGGCGGGCTACGAAGGTCAATCCGGTGGAGGCGCTCAGGGCGGAGTAAGCGCCGTGCGCGCCTTCTCACTCAGAAGCGGTAGACGGCCGACACCGTGAAGTAATGGAACCAGGCGAACGTGTAGACGTCCTCTACGTCCGCGCCTCCCTCCAGGGTTCGATAGCCGGCCGATAGCGACCAGCGGTCTGACAGGTCACGGTACAGCTTCAGAGAGATGTCGAACGCCCGACCCTGCGAAGCCGCCGCTCCGTCCGCGTCGAGCGCCACGGACCACCCGGGAGCCGGCTGCCAGGTCGCGGCGGCATAGAGAAGCGGTACGAAGCCGACGTTCGAATACGAGGACGAGACGCTCTCCTGTTCCAGCGAGATCTCCGCCGACCGGATCTTCCCCGTCAGGCCGATGTCAACCCGCCAGCTGGCGTTCGATACGAGGCGATACCTATACGTGAGACGGTAGGAATCGAATCGGTACCGGGCGGTCAGCGGGGTGCCCGCCGCGAAGGACTCGCCGTTGAAACTCGCCGGCTCGGAAAGGACTCCAGTGCCCTCGAGAGACAACGGTGCCGCCAGCAGGCGCAGTCCATGACGCCGGCCCGGGCGGTACTCCGCATACAGGCGAAACGCCGGGAACGGTCCGCTGCCCGTCAGGTCGTCCAGCGCGATTCGTGTGCCGGATGCGTCGTTCGGGACCTGAACGTCGTTCTTCGCCTGCCAGGCCGGGCCGCCCTCCAGTTCGACGATGAACCTCGACCCGGACTCCAGGGCCTGACCCATGAGGGGCGCAGCCACCACGCACGAGGCGAACCCTGCCAGCAGGAGGCTGCGGGCGGGCCCCAACGGGTTAGCCCGCAAGGCGCGTCGCGGCGACATAGCCGGCCATCGAAACCAGGGTGCAGAGGACCGTCCCCCACGCCATGTCGACCAGCGCGAGCTGCGTCCGAAACCCCTGCATGACCGCCAGGTTCGTAAGGTCGTAGGTCGCGTACGTGACGAGACCGAAGAACGCGCCAAGCAAGGCGGCGCGGGCCAGTGAGCCACGCTCGACCGCCGGCAGTACGACAAAGACCAGAACGGCCCCGACGAACAGAGCGTAGAAGGCGAAAGCCGGAAGCCATCGAACATCCGCTCTCATCAGATGCCCCATCTGGTCCCGGTAGAAGCCTCGCGCGATCGCCCCGAGCCACAGGAAGTCGAGGGCCAGGAAAGCCACGAGCGTCGCCGAGTATGTGAGAGCCAGTTGACCAAATCGCATCATGATCTCCAGCAGCTATCGGGTGGAGGAACAGGCGGAAGCTTCCGGCGAAGGTGAGATTCCTCGCCGGAGACTCCCGTGCGCAGCGCTGTACGAATAGCCCCGAGGGGAGGGGCTCAGATCGCGCAGGTCATGTCCGTGCCGCAGCACATCGGCGACTTGATCATGCCGTGTCCGTTCGGGCACTTCGAGACGTGCACCGTGCTTCCGTCTTCCTTCGTCAGCGTCTCATGCACCAGTTCTTTGCCGCAGTTGCCGCAGGTGATGACGCCGACGCTCATTCCGCACGTGGGGCAGGTGTACAGAGACATCTGTATCTCTTCCGGTCTCGGGTTCTCGGCCTATCCGGCTGGACGCCAGCCAGCGTAGCATCTCGGCCCCGGTTGGGCCAGATCCCGCGAGCCACCCGGCATGCCTTTGTGACCCACGGTCGTCCGAGTAGATTGGGGCGTTCGTGGCTCAGCCGCTTCCCATCGGAGTCGCGAGTGGGAACCCACTCGAGGCAGGAGACAGACTTGATCAAGCCGTCCGCAGACAGCCGCTTCGCGCTGCCCGTGCATGGGGCCGACGACCCTTCGACCGGGGGGCAGGGAACCACTCCTGGCAGCTTCGCCCTGGCTCCGGATGTCGGCGGACCGCTGACGTACTCGTCGCCCGATACTCCGGGCATGCCGGCTCCGTCTTCGCTCACGGCGTGGGACTTCAACCCGGCGCCCCGGGGGGCGGAGAGCGCGGTGACGCAGCTCGAGAAGGCCCGCCTGGGCCTGGTCACGCCCGAGATGCACAGGGTTTCCGAGCGTGAGACGCATCTCACGTCGGAGCAGGTGCGCGACGAGGTGGCGGCCGGCCGGTTGATCATTCCGGCCAACCGGGTGCACCTGGAATACAACCTGGACCCTATGGCCATCGGCCGGGCCTCGAAGACCAAGGTGAACGCCAACATGGGCGCGTCGCCCGTGAGCAGCGGGACGGATGAGGAGGTCGAGAAGCTTCGCTGGGCCGAGCGTTGGGGCGCGGACACCGTCATGGATCTCTCGACGGGAGGAGACCTCGACGCCTGCCGTGAGGCGATCATCCGCAACTCGACGGTCCCGATCGGCACGGTGCCGATCTACTCGATGATCATCGGACGCCGGATCGAGGACCTGTCGTACGACTGGATTCTCGAGACGCTGGAGCACCAGGCGAAGCAGGGCGTCGACTACTTCACGATTCACGCCGGAGTTCTCAGGGAGCACCTGCCGCTCATCCAGGACCGGTTGATCGGGATCGTGTCGCGAGGCGGATCGCTTCTGGCGAAGTGGATGCTGGTGCACGACAAGCAGAACCCGATGTACGAGATTTTCGACGACATCTGCGACATCATGCGCGAGTACGACGTGAGCTTCTCGTTGGGTGACGGCCTGAGGCCTGGCGGCCTGGCGGACGCCACCGACGAGGCGCAGCTCAGGGAGCTGGAGACCCTCGCCGAGCTGACCGAGCGGGCGTGGGCGAAGGGATGCCAGGTGATGGTCGAGGGCCCGGGTCACGTGCCTTTCGACCAGGTCGAGTACAACATGAAGCTCCAGCGCACCCTGTGTCATGGAGCTCCGTTCTACGTCCTCGGGCCGCTGGTGACGGACATCTTTCCCGGCTACGACCACATCACGAGCTGCATCGGGGCCACCGCGGCCGCCTACCACGGCGCGGCCATGCTGTGCTACGTGACGCCGAAGGAGCACCTCGGCCTCCCGAAGAAGGATGACGTGAAGCAGGGGTGCGTGGCTTACAAGATCGCCGCGCACGCGGCCGATGTGGCGCTCGGGATTCCCGGTTCACGGGACCGCGACGATGAGCTCACGAAAGCCAGGGCCGCGCTGAACTGGGAGAAGCACTTCGAGCTGAGCTTCGACCCGGACACGGCTCGCGCCCTGCACGACGAGGACCTGGACGTCGATACGGACTTCTGCGCCATGTGCGGACACGACTGGTGCAGCGTGCGGATCAGCAAGGAGATCCAGGAGTTCCAGTCCGGCAAGGACGAAGAGTACGTGCGCGAGAAGGTCATGCAGAGCGCGGCCCTCACGGCCGAGCAGCGCCAGATCCTCGAGCAGCGCGGCGTTCTTTCTCCGGAGGAAATTCACCGGCTCGCCACGAAGACCCGGACGAGCGTGGACGAGGTCGAGGACGGTAAAGCCGCCTGCCATTCGGACTACGTGGAAGACGCGGCGGAGGCGCTTCGGCTGCAGACCGTGGGCCAGGCCGAGCCGGTCACCGACTGAGCCCCGGATCGAAGGACCTTCGGCTGCCGGTCAGGCTCCCTCTTGCTCGTACATCTGCTTGAGGCGTGACGTGCCCGAGCATGCCCTGAGACGACGGCATGCAGCACCGCACTTCGGGTCGATGCGTCCCGTCCGTGTCCGACCCCGAAAACGAGCATAGCCCTGTAACTAGCTATGTTATAAGTAGATGTAGAGCGACTCGATGAGTTTCGCGGTTGGAATGTCCCTTGCGGCATTACCACAGGTTCAGCGTGTTCTCGAGGACGACCTTTGATCAGAGGCTTCCGGCCATGCGAAGATACTCAGCCACGTTCCTGACCCTGCCGCTGGCGCTGCTGCTCGTAGCGTGCGGCGAACAGACCCCGGACTACGAGGCGACCGACTTGAGCGACAACGTCCTGCTGGCGGAGTGGACCGGCCCATTCGGCGGTGTTCCAGCCTTCGACAAGATGGATCTTGCAGCCGTGAAGCCGGCCCTGGAGAAGGGCATGGAACTGGAGCTCGCCGAGATCGAAGCGATCGCCAACAACCCCGAGCCTCCCACTTTCGAGAACACGATCGTCGCGCTGGAGGGTGTTGGAAAGGACCTCGATCGGGCGGGGACGTATCGTGGCATCTGGAGCTCCAACATGTCGTCGCCGGAGTTCCGTGAGATCCAGATGGAGATGGCGCCAAGGTTGGCTGCGCACCGGACCAAGATCACTCAGAACGCAGCCCTGTTCGATCGCATCCGTGCAGTTTGGGAGAGCGATGAGATAGACGAATTGCGACCCGACCAGCAGCGCCTGGCATGGCTGGTGTACGACGGCTTCGCCCGGAACGGCGCGACGCTCGAGGGCGAGGCGAAAGAGCGCTACGGGGAGATCAATCAGGAGCTGGCGGAGCTGCATACGCAGTTCGGAAACAACGTGCTGGCAGACGAAGAGGGCTACGTCACGTATCTGTCCGAGGACCAGCTGAGCGGGCTGCCGGAGGCGTTCGTGGCCGCGGCGGCCGCGGCAGCGGCAGATCGCGGACACGAAGGCGAGTACGCCATCACCAACACCCGTTCGTCGATGGACCCGTTCCTCACCTTCTCTGACGAGCGCGACCTGCGCGAGCGGGTCTGGCGCACCTACTACAGCCGCGGGGACAACGGCGACGAACACGACAACAACGCTCTGATTCGGCGGATCCTCGAGCTGCGCAACGAGAGGGTCCAGCTGCTCGGTTACGACAACTACGCGGCGTGGCGTCTCGAAAACCGCATGGCGAAGGAGCCGGAGCGGGTATTCGAGTTCCTCGAGGCCGTGTGGGCCGCTTCCACGGCCAGGGTCGCGGAAGAAGTAGCCGACATGCAGGCCATCGCGGACGCCGAAGGCGCCGGGATCGCCATCGAGCCGTGGGACTACCGCTACTACGCGGAGAAGGTACGCCAGGCGAAGTACGATCTGGATTCCGACGAGGTGAAGCAGTACCTGCAGCTCGACAACCTGATCGCCGCGATGCACTTCGTGGCCGGTGAGCTGTTCCAGTTCGAGTTCTCGCAGATTACCGACGGGTCCGTGCCCGTGTGGCATGAGGACGTGACGGTCTGGGAGGTTACAGACCGGAACAGCGGCGAGCACATCGGAGTGTGGTACCTGGATCCATTCGCCCGTCCCGGAAAGCGCTCCGGTGCCTGGGCCACGACGTATCGCAGCCACGAGACGTACGACGGCCTCGAGACCACTCTCGGCTCGAACAACTCGAACTTCATCAGAGGCGCCCCGGGCGAGCCGGTGCTGATTTCCTGGGATGACGCCGAGACGCTGTTCCACGAGTTCGGGCACGCCCTTCACTACCTGTCATCCGATGTGGCGTATCCGACCCTGAACGGAGGGGTGCGTGACTACACCGAACTCCAGTCGCAGCTCATGGAGCGCTGGCTGCAGACCGACGAGGTGATCGACAACTACCTGGTGCACGTCGAGACGGGCGAGCCGATCCCGGACGAGCTGGTGGCGAAGATCCGGAACGCGGCCACGTTCAACCAGGGATTCGAGACGACCGAGTACACCGCCTCGGCGATCATGGACATGAAGTACCACACCATGGATCCGTCGGGGCTCGACGTGGACGCCTTCGAGCGCGAAGCCCTGGCCGAGCTCGGATTGCCGGGCGAGATCGTCATGCGGCACCGGAGCCCGCACTTCACGCATGCCTTTTCCGGGGAAGGCTATTCCGCGGGCTACTACAGCTACGACTGGGCCGAGGTACTGGTCGCCGACGCCGCCGAGGCCTTCGCGGAAGCGCCGGGCGGCTTCTATGACCCGGAGATCGCCGCGCTGATGGTCGAGCATCTGTACGCGGTGCGAAATGCCGTGGACCCGGCGGACGCGTATCGGGCCTTCCGCGGCCGGGACGCGACCGTGGACGCGCTGATGCGGGCACGAGGATTCCCCGTACCGGGCGAGTGACGAGTCTGCCGTGATCACGCTGGATCTGCTGCTCGTGCTGGTTGGGGCCGCGCTGTTCGCGGCCCTGGCCTGGGCGGCGGTCGAATCGATCGGCGAGGATGAGCCGAGAGCCGCCAAACGGTTGTTCGCCCTCGCCCTGATGGCGCCGCTTCCATTCCTGGCCGTGACGGCGGTGCCGGGAGATGCCGGACAGTCCAGCGGCGCAGTCCTCCTGGGACTGACGGCCCTGGGAGCGATCGCTCTCGTGGTCCCGACCGGTTCGAAGCACGTGGCCGAGCGGGACACTCCCACCAGGCGCATCGATGAGCGGGACATCATGTTCTCGCGCGCACGCCTGGAGCCGGGCTCCGAGCGGTTCGAGGCCTACTACGCGGAAAGACCCGAAAACCGGGAGCCGGACGATCGATTCCGCGCCCAGCCGGGTCTTCTGAAGCCGGGGTCCTCGCACTGGGACCCGTACATGTTCGCCGCGGCGGACGCCAGCTTCGAGACCATCGCCGAGCTGCATTCGATGGTGGACGGGCCGGTCGCTTCGGAGCGGCAGGTGCCGGATCCGGCGTCGATCTCGACGTTCATCAGGGGGTGGACGATCAAGCTCGGAGCCGCGGACGTCGGTATCACGGAGCTCCGGGACTACCACA
>JBATJK010000069.1:0-3940 GCA_049668445.1 Gemmatimonadota bacterium | reverse complement strand
CCTTTGGGGCCTCGGTCACGCCGGCGGCGTGGTCCTCGTGGGGCTCGCGGCGCTCCTCCTTCGAGAAGTGCTTCCCGTCGATCGGCTATCGGATTGGAGCGAGCGGCTGGTAGGCCTGGTGCTCATCGCGATCGGCGTCTGGGGCATCCGGCAGGCGACCCGGCAGCGGGTTCACGTCCACGAGCACCAGCATGACGGACACCGCCATGCGCACGTGCATGTGCATCACCGCGCCGCCAACCACGAAGCGCCCCATGCGCACGGCGAGGCCGCCGCGCATCTTCACGTGCAGACGCGGGCCGCCTTCGGCGTGGGAATCCTGCATGGGCTGGCCGGAAGCGCCCATTTCCTGGGGATCCTCCCGGCGCTGGCGTTCGCGGACAACACGAGCGCGGTGGCGTACGTGGCGGCCTTCGGCGTGGGAACGGTGGCTGCGATGACCGTGTTCGCGGCGCTGATCGGTTGGGTCGCGAAGAGGTTCTCGCGCAGCGGCGCCCGGCTGTACCGCGGCCTCCTGCTCACGTTTGGCGTCGCCGCGATCGTCGTCGGCCTCTTCTGGCTCGTGGGCTGACCGGAGTTACCGGAGCTACCGGAGCAATCGGAGCAATCGGAATGAGCGATCAGAGAATCTTCGACGATGAGGAGTCTGGCCAGGTACTGCGGCGGGCGGCCGAGATGCAGCACGAGTCGAACGTGCCGGTGCACGGCGGGGACGGCCTGAGCGCTACCGACCTCGAACAGATCGCAACCGAGGCGGGCATCGATGCGGCCTTCGTGCGGCGCGCCATCGTCGAAGCACAGGTCTCGTCACCCGAGACGCAGCACTCGCCGGTGTTCGGGGAAGTGAAGACTCTCGAACTGGTCGAGGTGATGGAAGGAGAGGTGAGCCCCGGCTCCATGGACCGAATGCTCGAAGAAGTGCAGCGGGCCTTCGCCGATGGAGGGACCGTCACGCGCACGGGCCGGTCGGCCACCTGGAGCGCCTCGCGGACCCTGGCCAGCAGCCGTCTGTCGAGCCTGGTGGTGGCGATCACGGCGCGGGATGGGCAGACCGAGGTGCGGATCACGGAGCGCCTGGACAACCTGTCCACCGCGCTGTTCGTGGGGCTCGGTTTCGGCGGTAGCGCGGTGGGGGTCGGGATCTCGGGTGCGGTCGGGATGGGTGAGTTCGGCAATCCGCTGGTGTTCGCCGCCATGGCCATCACCGCGGTGAGCGGGTTCTACGGGGCGGCCCGTACCCTCTACACGCGGAGCACACGAAAACGAAGGCGCGAGCTGCAGCGGCTGCTCGGCAAGCTGGTTGAAGTCAGCATTTCGGGGTCGGACCTGAAGGCGATCCCGGAGGCGGCCGGGCCTGACGACGGCACTGAATCGACGACCTAGGCCGTGTCGGGCAGACCCATCAGGTCGCCCAGCTTCCTGTCCCATTCCGGCGGATCGAAAGAGCTCATCCCGCCACCCGACGTGAACGTGAGTTCACCGAAGTAG
This sequence comes from Gemmatimonadota bacterium, assembly GCA_049668445.1. Classification (GTDB taxonomy): domain Bacteria; phylum Gemmatimonadota; class Gemmatimonadetes; order Palauibacterales; family Palauibacteraceae; genus Benthicola. Next base: position 2,452 of record JBATJK010000069.1, on the reverse strand, counting down.
ATCCGGTCCCGCACCAGGAAGAGATCCACCCTCACGAAGGGGAAGTCCTCCGAAAGACGGCGCACGATATCCAGCATGTCCTCGAGCCTCTCGGGTCTCGGGGCCTCTCGCTCCGCGTTCGGAACGCGCGAAATGAATGGCATCCGCTTCCAATCGAGGTCGTAGTAGTCGCGCCGGTGGTTCGTATGTTCGTCGAAATCGACCTGCACCAGGATCGTCTGCTGGTCGCCCCGGCGAAAACAGAAGAACTGGTATTGGGAGGGGATTCCGCCGTCCTCGTCCTCCAGAAACTGCTCGACGATCAGCCTGTGGGGGATGTCTCTGTACTGCCATTCCCGCTTGTGCGCGTAGTAGCTGCGGGACAGCCAGTCCTGCAGAGAGTCGCTGGCCTCTTCCCAGTCGAGAGCCCCTTTGTCGGGCACGATCAGGTTCCAACCGCTGCCGTGCGTGGCCTTGATCACGAACGCGTCGGGCAACGACTCGAAGTCGATGTCGTCCGCGTCGTCGTACACCCCGAGGAAGGGCACGAGGAGGTCCTCGCCCACTCGCTCGGCCACCCAGTCGCGCACCGCGTACTTGTCAGCGCAGATCACCTGCCGCGGGTCACGGTGGCGGAGGTTGATCCACAGGACCTTCTCCGTGTACGTGGTCGGGTTGTCCAGATTGGGGTCACGCCCCAGCTCGCCGCTGTACTTGCGACGGACGCGTTTCTCGTCGCTCTCCCACAGGAGCTTGAGACCTTCCTGCAAGCGACGGATCTGTCGGCGGGTGGTGAGCCGCACGCGAATGCCCCCGGAGACGGTTCGGGTCGATCACTTCACGGTGATCATACTCCGGCCTATTCCTCGCGCAACACGATCACCGGATCCACCCGGGTGGCCCGCTGCGCCGGAATCCAGGTCGCCAGGAACGACACGCCCACGAGGAACAGGGCGACCGCGCCAAACGTCAGGGGATCGGCAGGGCTCACGCCGTACAGGATGCTGGCCATGAGACGAGTCAGCCCGAACGCGGCCACCAGTCCGAGGGCCACCCCGATGAGGGTCAGGTTCAGGCCCTGCCGGGAGACCATGCGGACCACGTCGCCCGCCTTCGCGCCGAGGGCCATACGGATGCCGATCTCCCGCAGGCGCTGCACGACCGAGAACGACATCACGCCGAAGATGCCGATGGCCGATAGAAACAGGGCCACGGCGCTGAACACGGTGAGCAGGCGACCCATGGCCCGGCTGCCGGCGAGTGCCTGGTCCACGTATCCCTCCATCGTCTCGATGTCCGTCAATGGGACGTCGGAGTCCATCAGGCTGAGCTCCCGGCGCACCTGGTCGGTCATCAGGAGTGGATCTCCCGGCGTCTTCACGAGAACGTACATGGACGTCGTCCAGCCCCGACCGCTCTGCTGGATCGGCACGTACATCTGCACCCGCGACGGGCTCTCGAGCTCGTAGTGCCGGGTGTTCTGAGCCACGCCGATGACGGTTCGCCACAGCCGGGGCGCGTCGCCCTCGAAGTCATCGGGTACCTCTTCCGTCTCGTAGGTCACGCGCTTGCCGATCGGGTCTTCTCCCGGCCAGAACTGCTCGGCCATGCGCTCATCCACCACGATTACGCGCTCGTTTCCCTCCCGGTCCGCCAGGTTGAATCCGCGCCCCTGAATGATCGATATGCCGAGCGTCTCGAAGTGGTCGGGCGTGATCATGTGATACAGAACGGACCGACCGTTTTCCTGCTCGAACTCCACGCCCTCCGGGAAGATGAAGTTCTCCCAGCTGTTCCCCTGCAGCGGGACGATCTGCGACAGGGATGCCGACGTGGCTCCCGGAAGGGCCTCGACCCGTTCGATGAACTCCTGGAAGAAGCCCCACGCCGCCGCCTGGTCTTCGTAGCGGATCTGGGGTAGCTGAACCCGGGCCGTGAACACGTTCTCGGGCTCGAATCCCTTGTCCACCTTCTGCAGTTGTCCGAGGCTCTGGATCATGAGTCCCGCCCCGATCAGGAGGACGAGGGAAAGAGCCACCTCGCCGATCACCAGTCCCGATCGCAGCCGCTGGCGTCCCTTACCGACCGACCCGCGACTGCCTTCCTTGAGCTCGCTGTTCAGGTCCGGGCGAGCGGCCCGGATCGCGGGAGCGATTCCGAACAGGAGTCCGGCCAACGCGGCCACGGCGAAGGTGAACAGGAGGACATTCAGATCCATTCCGATGTTCCCCTGCATGACGGAGGGGATGTCCGCCGGCAGCATCGGTACCAGGAGGCGAATACCGATCCACGCCAGGGCAAGTCCCAGCAGACCCCCGGCGAGCCCCAGGACCACGGATTCGGTCATGAACTGGCGGATCATTCGTCCCTGTCCGGCTCCGAGCGCCGTTCGCAACGCCGTTTCGCGCCGACGGCTCTCACCGCGCGCCAGCAGAAGGCTGGCCACGTTGGCGCACGCGATGAGGAGGACGAA
>JBATJK010000068.1:0-14372 GCA_049668445.1 Gemmatimonadota bacterium | reverse complement strand
GCCGCGGACTGCCGCGCGGAATCCGGAGCCGTGCTGCACGGCTCCGAAAGGCTTACGTACGGGGAACTCGCGGCAGAGGCCGCCGAGTTGCCGGTCCCCGAGGATCCGCCTCTCAAGGACCCGGCGGACTTCAAGCTCATCGGAACACCCCAGCGACTCATCGACACCGAGGACTTCGTCCGTGGCGACGCCGTATATGGGTACGACTTCGATCTTCCAGACCTCCTCATCGCCAGTGTCGAGCGGAGTCCGGTGCCGAAGGGCTCGATCCTGGGATACGACGCGGACGCAGCTCGCGCCGTCCGTGACGTGGTGGACGTTATTGAACTGGAACCGAACGCGACGGGACTCACGAATGCCGGGGTCGCGGTGCTCGCGACGAATACGTGGGCGGCGATGCAGGGCCGTGCGGCACTCAACGTTCAGTGGGAACCCGGTCCGCTGGCCACGGAGACCAGCGACGAGAAACGCTCCAGGCTGGAGCGAATCGTATCCGAACCCGGGACGGTAGCGCGAGAAGTGGGCGACTATGCAGCCGCGGCCGCGTCGGCGGAGCGTGTGTACGAAGCCGCCTACTACGCGCCGTACGCGGTTCACGCCATGATGGAGCCTCCGGCTGCGACGGCTCGGGTGGAAGGCGACCGGTGCGAGGTGTGGTCGGCCACGCAGGCGCCGCAGTGGACCGCCGGAGAGGTCGCCGGGGCGCTGAGGATTCCGCCAGGGAATGTAGCGGCCCACGTCACGCTCGTGGGAGGCGCGTTCGGCCGCAAGTCGAAGCCGGACTACGCGGTCGAAGCGGCCCTGTTGGCCCGGAAGGCCGGCCAGCCGGTCAAGGTCCTGTTCACACGAGAGGATGAGATCCGCCACGCGTTCTACCATCCTGAGAGCTACCAGCTTCTCCGCGCCACGCTCGACGGGGAGGGGAATCCGACGGGCTGGATGCACCGGTCCGCGTTCCCGGCGATCGGATGGACTTTTCCGGACGGAGGGGCCAACCCGTCGGGCCAGGAGATGCAGCTTGGACTGACGACTATGCCGTACCGCTTCCCCAACATCCGCATCGAGGTGGGCAAGGTACCGTCCAGCGTGCGGATCGGGTGGATGCGGTCCGTGTGCAACATGTTCCACGCCCAGGGCGTTCAGTGCTTCATGGACGAGCTGGCACACGAGCTGGGCCGGGATCCGGTCGAGTTTCACATGGCGATGCTGGGAGCACCGCGTATCCTGCGGCTCGACGGCGCAGACGATCAGACCGCGTACGGCGAGGGGAGCGCTCCGTTCCCGTACGACACGGGGAGGCTCAAGGCGGTGGGGGAAGCCGCAGCCGATATGGCGGGCTGGGGCAGAGCCCTCCCCGAGGGCGAAGGCCTTGGATTCGCCATGCACTACAGCTTCTACAGCTACGTGGCGATGGTCTCCCACGTCTCCGTGAGTTCTGATGGTGAGTTGGTGGTGCATCAGGTGGATGCAGCCCTCGATTGCGGGCCGGTTCTGAACCCGGACGCGGTGGAGGCCCAGATCCAGGGAGCCATCGCAATGAGCCTGTCGGTCGTCAAGCACGGGAGAATCTCACTCCGCCGTGGCGCGGTCGAACAGAGCAACTATCACGACTATCCGGTGATCCGGACGAGTGAGATGCCCGCGGTGAACGTCAAGGTGATTCAGACTGGAAGTGTGCCGACGGGCATCGGCGAGCCGGGGGTGCCGCCGCTCATCCCGTCCGTCCTGAACGCGGTCTTCGCGGCTACGGGGTCGCGGATCCGCGACCTGCCTCTCGCGGGTCAGGACCTGAGCTGACCGCCTAAGCGGCGACAGGCGCCTCGGCGGCCCGGGCCACGTTGCGGAGCATGCCCCTGAACATGGGCGTGTGGATCGGCAGGAGCGCGTACCAGTAGAGCACGCCGGCCAGCCCGGTCGGATCGAACACGGCCGTCTGCGTCAGTATCGTTCCGCCGTTGTCCGGCACGGCCTCGAATTGAAGCCACGCCCGGCCGGGGAGCTTCATCTCCGCCCGCAAGCGTAGCATCTGGTCTGGCTCGAACGCCTCGACCCTCCAGAAGTCCAGCGCATCTCCCGGTCTCAGGTCCACCGGATCCCTTCGGCCTCGACGCAGGCCCGGTCCACCGATCAGGCGATCCAGGGAGCCTCGAATCTGCCACAGGGCGTCGCCGTGGTACCAGCCGACGTCCCCACCGATACTGCGCACGGGCGCGAACGCCTCGGCCGGGGGAACGTTCACCCGGACCGTCTGGCTGTCCACGATCCGGCGCCCGTAGCGTCGCGGACGTTGCGATGAATTGCCGTTCGCGTCGGCCCACCTCGTGCTCGCGAACTCCCGGTCTTCGTTCGAAAGCGCCCGCGCGATCGCTTCGGAGATGCCGCGCGGACGAACGCCGAACGCCGCAGCGGCGGACCCGTCCTCGACCACCGTGGGATTCCGAACACCCTCGATCAGCTTTCGCCCGACTCGCGCGTACAACGGCGTTACCAGGCCCAGCCACAGACTCGATATGGTGGGGGTGAGCATGGGTACCGGGATCATGACGCGCCTCAGCCCGCGCTGGTGGGCATACTCTCGCATGATTTCCCCGTAGCTGACGACGTCCGCTCCACCGATCTCGAATATCTGGCTGCCCTGCACTTCGAGAGTGCGAGCCTCCGTCAGGTAGGCGATTACGTCCTCGATGGCGATGGGCTGGGCCTGTACACGCACCCAGGCGGGGGTTGTCATGATCGGCAGCTTCTCGACCAGCGCTCGGATCATCTCGAACGAAAGACTGCCGGATCCGATCACTATGGAGGCACGCAGCTCGATAGTCGGCACCCCGGACTCCCGCAGCAGGTGTCCAACCTCGTGCCGGCTCTTGAGGTGCGCGGAGAGATCCTCGCCGGACCCCAGTCCCCCGAGGTAGATGATCCTCTCGACCCCGGCTTCACGGGCCGCTTCACCGAAGGTGCGGGCGGCCTTCCGCTCCAGCACCTCGAAGTCCCCCTCGTCGCTCATGGAGTGAACGAGGTAGTACGCCGTGCTGACGCCGCGCATCGCCTGCACAAGGCTGTCCCGATCGAAGACATCGCCCTGGACAACCTCCGTCGTCTCGGCGACCCGCGATCGCAAGTAGTCCGGACGCCGAGCCATGCAACGGAGACGCACGCCTTCGGCCTCCAGAGCTTCGAGGAGGCGCCCCCCCACGTATCCGGTGGCGCCGGTGAGCAGGGTGAGGCGGTCTGTTTCAGGCACGGGGCATCGTCCGAGCGCTGCCCAGACCACCATCGACGCCGAGCACCTGTCCGGTCACCCAGCCCTGTCCGGGGTCCAGCAACCATTGGATGGCGGAGGCCACGTCCTTCGGCTCCCCGAGACGACCGAGCACGTGAAGCGAGCGAGAAGCGTCCGACGCGCTCTTGTTGGATGTGATTCGTTCCGTCATGGGCGTGCGCACCAATCCGGGCGCGACCGCGTTGACTCGAATGCCGGACGGGCCGTACGTAGCCGCGGCCGAGCGAACGAGTCCTTCCACACCGCCCTTGGCGGCCGCGATGGCTTCGTGGTTGGGCAGGCCAGAGCGGACTGCCGCCGTGCTCACGAGGACGATCGAGCCGCCTTCCTTGAGAGACTTTCCGCCCGCCCGCACTGCCGCAAAGGCCGTGTCCAGGTTCTGGGCGATCGTCTCGCGGTATGCGACCTCGGACGTCATGTGTGCGGGCCGAAGCAAGATGGAGCCGACGCAGTTGACGATCCCGTCCAACCGACCCCACAGGGCCAGCGCCCGACCGGTGGCTCGTTCCACTTCGTCGAACCGGGTAGCGTCGGTGGACAGAGCCTCCGATCCTGTTTCCTCGGACAGGGTTCGGAGTCTCTCCTCGCCCCGAGCGGCAATCAGCACGTTGCTGCCAGCGGAAGCGAGAAGGCGGGTCAGCTCCGACCCGATCCCTCCCGTGCCTCCGAGAACCAAGTAAGCGCGTACTTCAGTCATGGGCTCCATTCGCTCCCGTCTCGCGACGATTACCTCTCTTCGTGGCGAAGGCCCGCCCCCGCGTAATGCGTGACGGACCCTCGTGTGATGGCTTTCAAGAATGCGGACGGGGGCTCGTGCGAGATCCCCCGCCCGACGACGGGTCAATCCATGGACGGCAGGAGGACCGCGTCGATCACGTGAACCACACCGTTGCTGGCCTCGACGTCAGCCGCGATGACCTGAGCGTCGTCAATGTAGACTTTGCCCATCTTCACGGAGATGTCGATCGTGTCGCCTTGCAGGGTCTTGGCGGACGTCAGGTTTACGACCTGCTCCGACGTGACCTTGCCCTCGACGACGTGGTACAGGAGCACCGCCTGCAGCTTCTCCTTGTTCTCCGGCTTGAGAAGCGTCTCGACCGTGCCTGCGGGCAGCTTGGCAAAAGCGTCGTCGGTCGGCGCGAACACCGTCAGCGGACCTTCGCCCTTGAGCGCATCGACGAGGTCGGCGGCTTTTGCAGCGGCAATCAGCGTGTTGAAGGTACCGGCCGTGGCGGCAACCTCGACGATGTCACCTGCAGGCATCTTGTGGTCCGTGGTCATCTGGGCCGGGGCAACCGACGCCGTCACGAGCAGGGCCAGCGCGGCGCCGAACGTCCCAAAGGTCTTGCTGATCATGGTATTCTCCTAGTTTGGCATTGTGGTTCTTCGTCAGGGTCCGTCGATTTATGAACCGCTGTGACTCCCAGGGCGCACCGTGTTTGTCTACCCTGTGTGGAGTATACTACGTTGACATGGAACAATTGTCAAGTACTTGTCTGGCTTTCATAATTAGACAATCAGTCGACAAACGCTCAAGCAGAACCTGAGAGGAGTCGGAAATGCAGACGGACGTGCCGGAGTCCAGAGTGAGCGTCCTGACCGACGCTGAGGTCGACCCGGATGGCCAGTACATCCTGTACTGGATGACGAGCCAGCGACGCACCAAGCACAACTTCGCGCTCCAGCGGGCGGTGGACTGGGCGCGGCATGTCGGTCGAGGGCTGCTCGTTCTCGAGGCGCTGCGATGCGACTACGAGTGGGCGAGCGAGCGTCACCACAGGTTCGTGTTGGACGGGATGGTAGACAATCTGGCGGCGCTGCGGGGGAGAGACGGAGTCACATACTACCCCTTCGTAGAGAGCTCGGTGGGTGAAGGAAAGGGACTGCTCGATGCGCTGGCGGAATCGGCGGCCGTCGTGGTCACGGATGACTTTCCCACCTTCTTCACCCCCCGCATGCTCGAGGCGACCGCCCGGAGACTGGGTACCCGACTCGAGGCGGTGGACTCCAACGGGCTGGTTCCCATGCGGGGCACGGAAAAGGTCTACCCTAGCGCCTACACCTTCCGACGCTACCTGCAGAAGGTGATCCCCTCCCAGCTTGAGCAGGTGCCGCTGGAAGACCCGGTAAGCGGCCTGGCCAGGCTCGAGCGGCCCACTGTTCCGGCCCCGATCCTCGCTCGTTGGCTTTCGGCCGAGGTCGACCTGGAGAGCGGGGGGCCTGACCTGGGGTCGCTGCCGCTGGATCACTCGGTGCTCTCCACGCATCTGCGCGGTGGGGGACAAGCTGCGGCGGATCGGCTGGACGACTTCCTGCGACGAGCGCTCAGTCGGTACGCGGCCGAGCGCAGCCAACCCGATGAAGACGTGGCAAGCGGCCTCTCACCCTATCTGCATTTCGGCCACATTTCGACGCACACGATTCTCGCGCGCCTCGCCGCGCACGAGGACTGGCTCCCCGATCTGGACGGCAGGCCAACCCACGGAAAGCGCAGCGGCTGGTGGGGCATGAGCCCTCCCGCGGAAGCGTTCCTCGATGAACTGGTCACGTGGCGCGAGCTGGGGTTCAACATGGCAGCGCTGCGGTCCGACCACCGCGAGTATGACTCTCTTCCTGACTGGGCCAGGAAGACCCTGGCGGAACATGCGAGTGACCCTCGCCCCTACCTATACAGCTTTGAACAGCTCGACGGCGCGTCCACGCACGATGAACTCTGGAACGCGGCCCAGCGACAACTGCGCCGCGAAGGAGTGATTCAGAACTACCTGCGCATGCTGTGGGGGAAGAAGATCCTGAAGTGGACCGCGAGCCCTCGCGAGGCCGCGCGCTTCATGATTGAACTGAACAACCGGTATGCCCTGGACGGCCGGGACCCGAACTCCTACTCGGGCATCTACTGGTGTCTCGGAAGGTACGACCGGCCCTGGGGACCCGAGCGACCGGTGTTCGGCAAGATCCGCTACATGACGTCGGCGAACACGGCTCGCAAGCTGCGGGTCAGGGAGTACATGGAGCGTTTCGCCCGCTGAGGGATCCTACGATCGGGCTTCGACGCGCTCCTGTTCCATCACGGCCAGCGACGCGTACAGGTCTTCCAGGCTGGAGATGAGGCGTCCGCCGACGGAATCAATGGCGTCCCGGTATGAGAGGGCCGCCCGGCCACCCGTCAGGATAGGCATCGTGGGTCCAACCGCCGCCCTGAGCCCCAGAAGCTCTTCGGCAACTCTCGGATCGTCGACCGGGAATACCAGGCTGATGGCGATGCCCGACGCCCCGGTGCTGCGGGCCACATCCGCGATGTCGGCAGCGGGCAGCTCGGTTCCGAGGTAGGTCACCCGCCAGCCCTGAGTCGCGGCCGCAGCCGCGACGAACAGCGCACCGAACTCGTGCCTCTGCCCGGTCGGAGTCGCGACCACCAGGCCCGGCGCTTCCGGCCCCGGCATGACCGAGGTCGCGAGGGACTCGAGCACGCGCCTGATCACATTGGACGCGAGGTGCTCGTGCCCCGGGCTCATCTTCCCGTGTTCCCATCGATCGCCAATGCTGGCCAGCAGTGGCCCAAGAACATCCTCGATCAGCATGGGTGCCGACAGAGCCACGGCGGCTCTCATCAGGGACTTCTCGAGCCGCACCGCGTTCAGGGACTCTACCGCGGCCAGGCACGCCTCCAGGTGTACTTCCGGCTTCGACGAGAGACCCTGCTCTATCTCGCGTTGTCGGTGGACAGCAGCGTCTTCGTCTTCCCGGACGAGGTCCTTCAGGTCCGCGATCGGAAGCTCGGCCACGCGGCTGATCCTGCGGCCGCCAGACACCGCACGATTCAGCAGGCCGAGGCGCTCCACGTCCAGGTCCGAATAGAGGCGATGACCGCCGCTCGAGCGCCCGGGGGCGACAACCTCGTAGCGCTTCTCCCACACGCGGAGAACATCGGCGGTCAACCCGGTGCGCCTGGCCACCACCTGGATCGGGTGCCGCTTCTCAACATCCACGTTCGTATTCATACCGTAATCTATCTCGCCTCTCATCCCTGGCCAACCGAAATCTGGACACCCGTTGAACGAAGTTTGTTTCCAGAACACATACACCCGACCGCCGCCTCCTGTCAATGCTTACACTTAGACAATGCATTGACATGCAATCGGATGCTGCCCAGATTCCGCCCCTCGTTTCGTCTTACGACAGCAACATGGGAGATTCGGTGGCCGGGATACTAAGGAGACAGATGAAGGTGAATCGGCCGATCGACGAGGTCTTCCGCTTCTTTTCAGACGCGTCCAACCTGGGGCGTATCACCCCGCCGGAGATGGGATTCGAGATCCTGACGCCGCTCCCCATCGAGATGCGTGAAGGGGCCCTGATCGACTACAGGCTGCGGCTGTGGGGGATTCCGATCTCCTGGCGCACCCTGATCTCCAGCTGGGACCCGCCGCACGGGTTCGTGGACGAGCAGCTGCGGGGGCCGTACCGCACGTGGATTCACACGCACCGCTTCACACAGGATGAGGTGGACGCCTCGGCTACATGGATCTACGACGAAGTCGAGTACCGCCTGCCGTTCGGGCCGGCCGGCGCGGTCGCCCTTCCCATGATCCGGCGACAGCTGGATCGGATATTCGACTACCGTGCGGCGGTCACGGCCGACCTGCTCGAAACCCCCTGAGGCGACACTCCGTACAGTCCCGTCCGGTCCGGCGGGTCAAACACGCATTCGAGATTGAGACCGACGTTCGGTCAATTACATAGATACGACGTGCATGGAGACGAACAATGTATCGCTGGCATAGGCTCAAGAAGCTGATCTTCGGAAACGACACCAGTGCCTCGCCGGTCGCCTCACCGCGCCCGATCGCGTCGAGAGTCCCATCCCGGCGGGCCCGGCAGGCCGAATTGATGGCCCTGGACCGACTCGGGCGGGGCAAAGACTCCTAGAGGCTTCGATCTTGCCCGGCTATCCCGGGATTTGGGCCGTCGACCGACCGTCAGCACCGTGTGACGGTCGCGATGCCCGGGACGTCTATGCGGGTGATGATGAACAAACGCAGCCTGGCATGTGCCGAAGACTTGATCGTCCAGGGGCTCAAGCGGAGTTATCTCCGCGAGACGCGCGCCAGCGAGGGGCTGCCTCGCTACGCTGAGCTCGGTGCGAATGCGGTGGCCCGCCTGAGCTACGCCGGAGTCCATCGGTTGCGCGACATGCTGTGGGCAGAGCGGGAAGCCCTTCGTGACCTCCACGACTACCAGGCGGCCGACTCGCTCACCTCCGCCCTGCGGGACATCGACTCGAGGATGCAGATACTGGACGACCTGCTGCGCTGACGCGGGACCGGCGACCTCACAGGTGGACGGCGATCCTCGCTGCGAGTCGGGCGTTGGATTCCAGGAGCGCGAGATTGGTCTCCAGGGTGCGCCCCTGGCTCGTACGCGACACGCTCTCGAGAAGAAACGGCGTGACGTCCTTGCCCCGAATCCCCGATTCCCGTGCCTCCCGAAGGGCGACTTCGATCCATCCATCGACTTCGGCCCGCGGAATCGCCTCGGAAGCCGGCGGAGGCTGGACCACGAGGAGTCCCTGTCGGCACTGAAGCGCGCCCTGCACCTGCAGGATCGCAGCGACCTCCGCCGGGTCGTCGGTCCGGTACTCCAGCCTGAAACCGCTGTCTGTCGAGTAGAAGGCCGGAAACTCGTCCGTCCCGAACCCGACCACGGGTACCCCCAGGGTCTCGAGTGCCTCCAGCGTCCGGCCCAGGTCGAGGACCGACTTGGCCCCCGAGCAGACCACGGCGATGGGGATTCGTGACAACGCCTGGATGTCGGCCGACACGTCGAGGCTGTCTTCGCCTCCCCGGTGCACTCCACCGATCCCACCGGTGGCCATGACCGAAATCGAGGCAGTGTTCGCCAGGGCCGCCGTGGCCGCCACGGTGGTTGCCCCCGGTCGGCGGCTCGCGATCACGGGTGCGATATCGCGAACGCTCACCTTGGCGACCGTCGCTCCCGTGGCCAGCTCCTCGATTTCGTCAGGGGTCATGCCGACGACGACGCGTCCGCGCAGGAGGCCGATGGTGGCGGGGACGGCACCTTCCTCCCGCACGGTGGCCTCCATGGCTGCCGCCGCCTGGAGGTTGATCGGATCGGGCAGACCGTGCGCGTACACCGTCGTTTCGAGAGCGACTACGGGCCTTCCCGTGGCGAGTGCAGCGGCCACTTCGACCCGCACGTCCAGGTATCTTTCCAACCAGCTCTCCCGTCGTTTAGCCGCATCACGCTGGCGGGGTGTTCAGCGTAGCGACCTCGACAATGTACCGGCCCGGTCGTAGATAGACGACATCATCCATCTGATTTCGTCGCGACGAGGAGGTGCTTTCGGATCACCGTCTCGATCCCGAGGAAGAGGTGTTCCTGCAGAAGATTCGGGCGTCGCAGGAAATCAAGCTGGAGATCGAACGGTCATCCGAAGAATTGATCGAGGGCGCGGTGCTCGACAACCGCTGACCCTTCGCCGTCAGGCATCTCGAATGAGATCGCGCAGGGCGTCCGGTTCGGAGACGGGCCGCTCGCACGCGAACCCGCTGCACAGATAGGCCGCGGCGCGACCGTCGAGAAGTCCGAAGCTCTCGGTGAACGGCGCCAGCTCGGCGATTGCCTTCCCCGCATCCCCGGGCGGCCGCAGCAGTACTACGAGATTCGGGTGGTAACCCTCCCTGGCGACCGCGATCAGGGCGCGTGTGTCCTCCGCTGTCGGGTCCCCGACGATCACCAGCTCCTGCGACGGCCCGATGACCATGTCCATGGCGGCGAGGAAGAACGTGAAGGCGGCCGGCTGCGACGCGACCTGACGCGAGAACGCGGACGCCGTCTCGGAGACCAGCTTCTCGTAGTCCGGGCGACCGGTCAGCCTCGCCAGACGAACGAGATTGTGCAGGGCGACCGAGTTTCCGGACGGCACGGCCCCGTCGTAGACCTCCCTCTGGCGAACGATCAGGTCCGCCTTTCCCGCCGCGCTGAAGAAGAACCCTCCCCTGTCCGCATCGAGGAACCGATCGACCATCGCGTCCGTGAGCCGAATTGCGCGTTCCAGGTGGTCCGGCTCGAGCGTGGCCTGATACAGCTCGATCTCGCCCCAGGCGAGGAACGCGAAATCGTCGAGGTTGGCCTGCAGGGCCGCCTCGCCGTCGCGATATCGGTGCAGCAGGTCCCTGCCCGACCCCATCGTCTGGTGAAGGAAGGCAGCGGACCGCCGGGCCGCCGCCACGAGGCCGGCATCGGACAGCACCCGACCGGCGCGCGCCAGCGCAGCGATCATCAGGCCGTTCCAGTCCGTGAGCACCTTGTCGTCGAGCAGCGGACGCTCCCGCATCGCCCGGTGCTCGAACAGGGAACGCCGGGCCCTCTCCAGGAGACCGCCCGCCTCCTCGTGTGACACAAGGTGAGGAATGTTGAGACCCGTGGTCTCGCCCGACGCCTCGTCGCGATAGTTCCCCTCCGGCTTCAGACCCCAGGCCGCCGCCACGCGGCTGGCCTCCTCCTCGCCGAGAACCGCCTCTACCTCGTCCAGCGACCACACGTAGAACTTGCCCTCTTCGCCCTCGCTGTCCGCATCCTCGGCCGAGTAGAACGCGCCCTCGGGCGACGTAAGATCGCGGAGCACGTACTCCGCGATCTCGCGCACGACAGATTCCCTGGCCGGGTCCGGTCTCGCCTCGACGGATTCCGTGTACGCGAGCATCAGCATCGCCTGGTCGTACAGCATCTTCTCAAAGTGCGGCAGGAGCCACTCGCGATCGGTCGAGTAGCGGTGGAACCCGAAGCCGACCTGGTCGAACACGCCTCCCGCGCGCAGTGAGTCCAGGGTCTCCTCCACCATCTCGCGGGCCATGTCTACCTCGGTTCGGCGCCAGTACCGAAGCAGGAACAGCAGGCGATGCGGCGTCGGGAACTTGGGAGCGGAGCCGAATCCGGCGTGCTGGCGGTCGAACGACGCCGAGAGCTCGCTGAAGCCCTGCCGCAGCACGTCCGTCCCGAGGGTGCGTCCGCCGAAGTCAGCCGCCGCCATGCTCTCGAGGTGTTGCTGAATCGAGGTGGCTGACTCGAGGAGCGCGGCCCGACGCTCGGCCCACGCCTGTTGGATCCTGGGAACGAGGTGGACCATCCCTACGCGGCCATGTCGATTCTCGCGCGGGATGTAGGTGGCAGCCAGGAACGGAACGCGGTCCGGGGTCATGAGGATCGTCAGCGGCCAGCCGCCTTGTCCCGTGGTCAGCTGAGCCACCGTCATGTAGATGCCGTCGATGTCGGGGCGTTCCTCCCGATCCACCTTGATGTTCACGAAGGCCTCGTTCATCAGGCGGGCCACCTCTTCATCCTCGAACGACTCGTGCTCCATCACGTGACACCAGTGGCAGGTGGCGTATCCGATCGACAGGAAGATCGGACGGTCGAGTTCGCGTGCGACCGCGAATGCCTCCTCTCCCCACGGATACCAGTCCACTGGGTTGTGGGCGTGCTGAAGCAGGTACGGGCTCTTCTCGTGAATCAATCGATTGGGCATGCGCGAGACGGTAGCCGAACGAACGTGAGTCGGCAATCGGAACGCCACCCGTGTCGAACAGTGAAATATGCAAGAACCTCGTCCGGATTGCGGCGATCGTCATGGCGAGGTTCGCGAGTGGTGCTCGGTCGATGCCCCCTGAAACACTCGCACCACGGGCTTTCTCGTCCGTTCGCCCGGTCGCGGAGCGTGTCTTGCGAACATGGCAGGACAGACGACACTGAGCGAGGAGGGCGGCATGCAGGTCGCGTTCTACGACTGGACGACGTATTGGACCGGGGCTCTCGAAAAGGGCCAGGGTTCTCTGCCACGCTGCGTTCTTCACCTGCTGGAAGCCGCTCGCGACGACGACTACGAGGACTTCGCGGCTCAGGCCCGGTCGATTCCCTACCTCGAGCTGACCGTCGCCCAGGTGATTTTCGAGCGAATCGAAGAACTGCACCGGGAGGAACCCGGCCTGGATCGGCCGGCCGAGGCCATTGGCGAACTGGTGGACCTGCTCGTCTCCGAGGAGGCCAACCGCAATGCCGCGTGAAGCGGCCAGGAAACGCTGCCTGCAATCCCCGGTTATTCGCCAAATTTCGCCTGATTCACACGTTTTTCCACACCTCGGCCATCCGGTCGGCTGCTCCACCATCGTCGACTGTGGCGGACTTATCCGGTCATCACGCCTCCGGCGGGTGTTCTTGGGGATGGAACGGCACTTGCTATTCACGTGCCCGGATGAGTGCGGCAACAAGCCGGACGCCGCCACGCGGACAAGCACCAGACGAGTTCGGCAGATCTGAATGGCGACCGAGAGAGAGATCCGACACCACGGCCCGACTGCCGCTCCTGACAGCGACAGGGCGGAGCGCGTCCACATCTCGGTTCCGCCCCCTCTCCCGAGGAGCATCGCCTGGGAGCCCACGGACGCAGCGCCGGAATCCGGTCCCCCCCAGCCCCTGTACGACATATTCATCACGCAGGACGCCCTGAGGCAGATTCTGGCTCACGCGGGTGGACCCGACGATGGGCTCCAGCCATTCGGTTTGCTGGCCGGGGACCTGTGCGAAGACCTCGACTCGGGTCGCAAGTACGTGCTGGTCAGTGGTGTGTGCTCGTCGGCGCTTCCGCTTCTCGATGATCCGCACGATCTGATTCCGGCGGAGGCCTGGGACACACTTCGGGGCAGCGCCGAGAAGCTGCGCGGCAATCTCGTCGGGTGGTACTTCCGGCGCGGTGGGCCTGTCGCCCTCTCCGAGACCGAACTCAACACGCACCGGAAGTACTTCGGAGAGCCCTGGCACAGCGCAATTCTCGTGACCGGTGAGGCGGACGATCCCCGGGGCGGCTTCTTCCGCCAGACGGCTGACGGCATGCTGGCAGCGCCGGCCATGCCCTTCTTCGAGGTGGTCGCCACCCGAGCCATCGGCAGCGGTGAGCGCCGCACCGTACTCGACTGGACGAACGCACGCACGGAAGCCGAAGTGGTCCGCGAGACGGTGGAGCCGATCGACGAGGAGGACGCGGACTCGACGGAGGCTACAAGCACCCCCTTCGCAGCCCGGGATGGTGTCTCGGGGCCCCTTGCCGAGGAGATCGCTCGTCGGTCCATCGTGGCGGTCGCGGCGCGGACGGCCGTGGAGCTCGGCGAACAGCGCCAGAAGGCGGAGGAAGCAGCGAGAGAGGCCGAGGCGGAAGCCGCCCGCAGAGCTGCCGAGCTCGAAACGGCCCGGGTGGCAGCCGAGCAGGCGGCCCAGCGCACCGCAGAACTCGAGCGGGAAGAGGCCGAAGAGGCGGAAGAGGCCGAGGCAGATCGGCGCCAGGCCGAGGCTGAGGCCGAGCGACTCCAGGCGGAAGATGCGGCTCGAGAGGCTGAGGAAGCGGCGAAGCAGGCCGAGGAAGAGGCCGATCGACTCGTCTCGGATCTCGAGCAATTGCGTACGGCGACCGCCGAGGCGGAACGGCGTGCAACCGAACTCGAGGAGGCCCTCCGGGCTACCGAGGCTGACGCGGCACGCCGTGTAGCCGAGCAGGAAGCGGCCCGGCAGGCCGCGGAAGCGGAAGCCGCTCGGCAGGCCGCGGAGGCTCAGTCAGCCAGGAAGGCAGCGGACTTCGAAGCGGAACTTCGCCGGTCCGAAGAGGCCGCGCGGATCGCGGCCGAGGAGGAGGCAGCCCGAAGGATCGAAGAAGCCCAGCAGGGCCGGCAGCAGGCGGAAGCGGAAGCGGAGCGTAAGGCCGCGCAACTCGAGTCGACCCTCGCTTCTGCTGAGATCGCACGTCAGCACGCCGAGAAGGAGGCCGCGCGCCGGACCGCCGAACTGGAACAGGCTCGCCTGGCCGTTGAAGCGGAAGCCGAGCGTCATTCCCAGGAACTGCAGGCCACGCTCGCCGCGGCACAGGAGGCAAGGAGGGCGGCCGAGCAGGAGGCCAGCCGCCGCTCCGCGGAACTCGAGGCTGCTCGCCGCGAAGCCGAGGAGCTGGCCGCGCGACAGGCGGCGGAAGTCAGGGCCACGCTCGAGGCCGCTGAAGAGAATCGGCGGGACGCGGAGGCACAGGCCG
>JBATJK010000067.1:0-1614 GCA_049668445.1 Gemmatimonadota bacterium | reverse complement strand
ATCTTCTTCCAACAAAGGGCAGGGGGACTCCGTCCACTAGGCGCTGTTCTACTTGGAATGAGAAGAATTGCCGTTGGTCCGGTGTGTGCAGGGGGATCTTTTGCTTCGTTCTAAACAGTCATAAAATGATTAGTCCGTCGGAAGCATGATCACTTCTTGTCCATTCTCCACCATCGGAGACCCCCTCAGGGCCAGATGACATTTTAGGTACCATGGCAATTCGCCTTTAGCAACGGTATGTAATTTCGTTCGAAACTTTCCGATTACTCATGTCAGCGCAGGTCCTAGCTGGTGCCAATCCTCTCAGGGTCTAATACAACTGATACGTAGGAGTCCAACATCAAAAGAACAGAGGGTATAAAGGTAGGTTTGACCGCCGCAATTCGTCACTTGTCTTAGGACGAAGCCCTACGGGGCAAGAAGTCACCTGGCTCCCTGGTCCTTCCACCCGGACTTGGGGCTGGGTTACTTCCTGGTGCACCGTCTGGGGCTACGCCCTTGCCACGCGCCATGCTATCTCAACCACATCACCGACAGTCTCCAACAATCGCAACTCAAAACACTAAACAACGGATTCATTCGCCTTCCGCGAGTTCACGTTCTTGAGGCACTACCTTCTTGTCCTATATCCTAGCAGGGCCTATGGGTTTACATCCCATGCACCGATAGTGCCGCCCGTCACCTCAGGTATAATAAGCAAAAGGTAGTTACCGTCACTTGTGATATGAAGGATTGGGAGATGTCGCAGGGGTAGTTAACTGGTAAGCAAGGGGTATCGCTGTGGCTCTACAACCGAGCAAGTGATTTGAATTTTCGGGCGCTAGCCTTTTACTCCCTCTTTCTCTCATTTCGTTGGCTCTCAGCAGCGGCCGAATCTCGTTGGCTAATTCACTAGCGCCGGCTAGCGGTCGCCCGGTGTTCATTCGCCACGATTTTTCGAAGCCCCGCCTTCCAAAGTTGTTTTTCTCGACCCAACAGGCTGTTATCTTACAGACGCCAATGCGGTAACTTTACAGCAGGGTGCAGGCCCAAGCGCTCATTAATCATATATGTTTTACGATTGCGATGAGCCTTAAATGCCCTTTTCTCAGCAGGATGTAGGCACCGCTGTTGACCAGGCATAAATAATCGGGGCGCCAGAAGCGCCCATTGTCTGCTGTTATCCAACTCAACTTTTCAAATTCATTAGACGGGTCTGCCGTCGTGGAATCGGAAAAAGAAGAAAGGAGAGATACATCTTACCGTTTCAGCCCACCGTCGTGCGTACTGTTTGTGATGTTCCATGGGGGTGAACGATCAGCCAACGTCGGTCGATTGACGTCCAGCAGCGCATCGAGCCGTCGGGTTCGTAAGCGAATCTTACCTGTACCTGTCATTCCTTGCATGCCCTGTTCGTTTCGGTGCTTACCTCCATTGCAGCCTCGCGGGCAAGAGCCAGTGTTCCACCGGCTCACCCTTCCAGGCAGGAGGAGTGTTCCAGCCTACCAGCAGACAGCAGCGTATCAGCATCTCTGCCCGTTCCGTGCACGCGTGACTAACAAGGTACCTCCAGCGTTTCCCTTCGGGAGCCACGGCCTGCTCCCACGGTTGGACGCGAAACAACCGTTCCATGCG
>JBATJK010000066.1:0-4532 GCA_049668445.1 Gemmatimonadota bacterium | reverse complement strand
GGAGAGACCGCCGTCGTCGGCACGATGAACAACCCGGGAAGCCTTCTCCTGACGATCGCCGACCTGTCGGTCATGGAGGCCGTCATCGAGGTGGACGAGACGGACGTTCCCGAGATCGCGATCGGCGACTCGACGGTCGTGACGATCGACGCGTTCAGGGGCCAGGAGTTCCACGGACGGGTCACCAAGATCGGGAACAGTTCGATCAGGCCACGAAGCCAGCTGCAGAGCAGCTCGGAGCAGGCCATCGACTTCGAGGTACGGATCACCCTCGAGAACCCCGGGGTGGATCTCCGTACCGACCTTTCGGCGACCGCCGACGTGGTCACGGCGATCAGGCCTGATGTGTTGGCGATTCCGATCATCGCGCTCACTTTGATGGATTCGTCGGAGTTCGAACGGATTCCGATGGAGGGAGAGGAAGTCCAACAGGAAGAGGACGGCTCTCTGGGAGAGACGGGCGAAGCCGGCGGCGCAGCCTCCGAGCCGATCGAAGGCGTGTACGTCCTCGACGGCGACCGGGTCCGTTTCCGCCCGGTCGAAGTGGGGATCGCGGGCGACAACTACTTCGAGGTGATTTCTGGACTCGAAGAAGGCGAGACCGTGGTGTCAGGAACCTACCAGGCGATTAGAGAACTCGAAGACGGCGCGCTGGTGCGTGTCGAGGGACAGGGCGACCAGAGAGGCCCCACGGCCGAGGACAGCGAGGGATAGATGAGTGTCGAAAACGAAATCGTGATTCAGACGCACGATCTCAAGAAGCACTACGTGATGGGGACGGAAACGGTGCGCGCCCTTCGAGGCGTGGACGTGAGCATCAAGCGGAACGAGTACATCGCGATCATGGGGCCGTCGGGGTCGGGGAAATCGACCCTCATGAACCTGATCGGGTGTCTCGACACGCCCACATCGGGCGAGTACGTCCTGAACAGCCAACCCGTGCAGGACCTGGACGACGACGAGCTCGCCCGGATACGAAACCGCGAGATCGGCTTCGTCTTCCAGACCTTCAACCTTCTTCCACGCGCGAGCGCCCTCCACAACGTGGAACTGCCGCTCATCTACGCGGGTGTTTCGTCGCGAGAGAGGATCAAGCGTGCGAAGGCCGCCCTGGAGCAGGTCGACCTGACCGATCGCATGCATCACAAGCCCAACGAGCTATCCGGGGGGCAGAGACAGCGCGTGGCCATTGCGAGGGCCCTGGTCAACGGACCTTCGATCATCCTGGCTGACGAGCCGACGGGCAACCTCGATTCGGTGACTTCCGAGGAGATCATGTCCGTGTTCGACGCACTGCACGACAACGGGCAGACCATCATCATGGTCACGCACGAGCCCCACATCACGGCACACGCCGAACGTGTCATCACGCTCCGTGACGGCGAGATCGAGTCGCACGACGCTCCGCGCGCCACGCGCGTGCAGACCGTCTAGCGGACGCGGCGGGACGGGGGACGGTCTTGAGGATTCTCGAAGGAATCTGGATCGCGTTGCAGCAGATCTGGGCGCATAAGCTGAAGTCGGTGTTCACGCTGATCTGCGTGATCATCGGCATCACGTTCCTCATTGCGGTCATCACGATCGTCGAGGGCATGAATCGGTATGTCCAGGACGATTTCGCGGGCGCCATCTTCGGAGTGAACACGTTCTCGGTGGTGAGGCGGAACCAGATCCGGACCGGTGCGGAAAGTGACGAACAGCGCCGACAACGGGCACGGAACCCGTACATCACGATGCACGACGTGGAGGTGGTTCGGCAGGCGGTGCCCGATGCGTGGCGCTTCTCGTACAGCGTGGACCGGGGCTTCAGCCAGGTCTCCTACAACGAGCATAGCCGCAAGAACATCCGGGTAATCGGCGGCTCCGACGGGTACGAGGCGATGCAGGGTTGGACGGTCGCCGACGGCCGGGGAATGTCTCCCCTGGATGAGCGCATGTCGCTCAAGGTGGCGGTCATCGGGGCCGACATCGCCGAGAGGCTGTTTCCGGACGTAAGCCCGATCGGCAAGCGAATTCGCCTCGGATCGACACGACTCGAGGTCATAGGCGTGTGGGAAAGGCAGGGAGGTCTTCTCGGAGTGATCCGGGATGCATCGATTCTCGTGCCAATATCCACGTTCCGCGAGACGATGGCCTGGCAGCGGAACCGCATCGGTGAAATCACGATCAAGGCTCGGTCCATCGAGGAGATGCAGGCCTCGATGCTCGAGGTGGAGGCTGCCCTCAGGCGTGATCGGAAGCTGCGCCCGGGCGAGGACAACGACTTCTGGCTCCAGACCTCCAGCGACCTGTTGGGGGCCTGGGAGAAGATCAACAGAATCCTCTTCGCGGCGCTCCCCGGGCTGGTGTCGGTATCCCTGGTGGTAGGCGGCATCGTGATCATGAACATCATGCTGCTCTCGGTGGCGGGGCGAATCCGGGAGATCGGAGTGCGCAAGGCCCTCGGGGCCACCCGACGCGACATCCTGTTCCAGTTCCTGGCCGAGTCGTCCACACTGTCGCTGGCGGGCGCCGCGATCGGGATCGCCCTCGGTATCGGGCTGGGCAAGGCCGTGGACGCACTCACCCCGCTCCCGGCCTCCGTTCCGATGTGGTCCATCGCCGTGTCCCTGGTCCTCGGCCTCGTCGTGGGCGTTGGATCGGGGATCTATCCTGCCTACCAGGCTGCCAAGCAGGACCCCATCGTGGCGCTCCGGTATGAGTAGGCGCAGACGCAGCGGCATGGGCCTATGGGCGACCCTCAAGGAGGGGCTGCTGGTCGCGTTCGATTCCCTGCGCGCCAACAAGGTGCGGAGCGGTCTCACGATCCTCGGCGTCACGATCGGGGTGATGGTCGTGCTGGTGATGGCGGCCATGGTCCAGGGCCTGAACTCCAGCTTCCGGGACATCATCGCCTCGGCCGGGCCCACGACCTTCTACGTGTTTCACGCCCCGGTCGGCGGTGGCGGAGGGATCAGCACGGGTCTCGAGGAGGAAGAAAACGAGTTCATGCGGAACCCGCCCCTGGCGCCGAGGTGGGCCGCCGAGTTGAGTCGCCTGGAGGTAATTCGGCACGTGGCGCCCGGCGCCGACCTGGGCGATTTTGGCTACCATGCCCGATCCGGCGACAGCGACGTCCGCATCTCTCTGTACGGGGTGGACTCCGAATACATGGAGATGGACGGCGGCGACCTGATGGACGGCCGGTTCTTCACGGCATCCGAGGACAGTCGCCGCAGATCGGTGGCCGTGATCGACTCCGCGACCGCTGCAGACCTGTTCGGGGGACTGGACCCGTTGGGACGGCGCTTCAACATCGGTCGACCCGGCCGCCGCCAGGCTCCGTTCGAGGTAGTGGGCATTTACCGACCCCCCGACAATTTCTTCATGGGCCTGAAGTCGCACTACGTGTTCACCCCATTCAGCTCGCTGAAGAAATCCGTCGGGGTGTGGGACCGCATGGTCTATTTCGTAGTCAAGCCGCATGAAGGGGTGGAGCTGGACGAGGCGCTGGAGGCGGTGCGGGGCCGGATGCGGCAGTTGCGCGGCCTGGACCCCGGCCAGGACGACAACTTCAACCTGATTACGCAGGACCAGGTGATGGACTGGTGGAACAAGTTCACCGGGGTGTTCTTCGCCGTGATGGTGGCCCTCTCCGGCGTCGGTCTCCTGGTCGGAGGCATCGGCGTGATCGGGATCATGATGATCTCCGTGACCGAGCGCACGCGCGAAATCGGCCTTCGGAAGTCGCTGGGAGCCCGCCGGCGCGACCTGCTCTGGCAATTCCTGGTCGAGGCTGCCACCCTTACCCTGCTCGGGGGAGCCATCGGAATGGCGTTGGGAGGCCTGATCGTGTGGGTGGTCGCGTCCCTGACCCCGGTACCGGCCTCGGTACCGCTCTGGTCGATCGGCGTCGCGCTTCTGGCCTCGATCCTGACTGGAGTGGGATTCGGTCTGTATCCCGCCGCGCGCGGCGCGGCGCTCGATCCGGTCGAGGCCCTGCGTTATGAGTGAATCCCCGGTAGCTTCCAGCCTGCCTGCCAACACCTGACGGAAGGACGGCATGACGGATCACCCGGTCGACGTTCTGGCCATCGGCCCTCATCCGGACGATGCGGAGCTTCTGTGCGGCGGCACGCGCGCCCGGTGCGCGGAACAGGGCCATCGGACGGCAATCCTAGCCCTGCCTCGGGGCGAGATGGGCACTCGCGGGACCCCCGAACTTCGCGCGTCCGCGGCGGCGGCAGCGGCCGAGATACTCGGCGTGTCCGTTCGGCTGAACGCAGAGCTGCCCGACGCCGGGATCACCAACGATGGGGCGAGCCGCGAGCGTATCGTCGGGTTTCTTCGGGCGCTGACGCCCAGGGTCGTGATCCTCCCGTTCATGCGAGGGCGGCATCCGGATCACCGCCTGGCAGCCGAGCTTTGCAGGGACGCCTGCTTCCTGTCCGGCCTCGCCAGGTACGGTTCCGGCTCGCCCCATCGGCCTCACAAGCTCCTGTACGCCATGGCCTTCAGGGAACACACCGTCAAGCCGACCTTCGTGGTGGACA
>JBATJK010000065.1:0-3535 GCA_049668445.1 Gemmatimonadota bacterium | reverse complement strand
AGGATGACCTGGCTCGCCGAGGTATCGCACAGCCCGTCGCGGCTTCCGGCGGCCATGAAGTGGACACCGATACGGCAGGATTCGTATACGACTGGACCCTGCCGCCGGGAAGGTACGTCATTCGCGTGGACGACGCAGTCCGAGTGGCCTGCCAGGAAGGAGAGGGGCTAGGTTTCGTGACCCGGTGGGATCCGGCGTCGCGGGCGATTCGGGTGAGCGTATCGGATTGGCTGGGCCGCCTCGCCGGGCCGGCCGAGCTGACGTTCGATCCGACGTGGCTGCTGGCGGCGCTCGACGCGCGACTGGCGGCCATCGAGGCGGAACCCGCGTCCTACCAGACTGAGACCGCGATGCGTCTGTTCGGGGCCCGCTTCCCGGAGACCGGGACCGCCGACGCAGCCGCTTCCCACCGGGAGGGTCTTAACGAGTGCCAGGTAGAGGCCCTCGGGCGGGTTCTAGGCAGCCGCACCCAGCTCGTGTGGGGCCCCCCGGGGACCGGCAAGACGCTCCTGCTGGGGCATGCCGTAGGTGCGCTTGCGGAGAAGGGTCGAGTCCTGGTTCTGGCGACCACGAATGTGGCGGTGGATGAGGCCGCGCGAAGGATCGCCGATCAGATGGGCCCCGGGGCGGTTTCGGAGGGACGGATCGTGCGGGTCGGTGCGAGCTACAGTCCGTCCGGGGACGCCGACCTGTCGATCGAGGCCGTGGTGCAGCGCCGGGAGAGGCGGGATCCGGGCCGCTTGACCCGCCTGTTGGACGAACTCGAGGCGGAGTTGTGGGTCGGAAGGTCGCGGGCAGGGGAATCGAGTCTGCAGCAACGGTACCGAGTGGTTCTCGCGCGAGCCCGGGCGGCAGGTGCACCCGGGGCCCTCTCCAGGGCAGGGCACCTCACTTCCGAGCTCCAACGGGCCGGCGCGCGTGTGCTTGCGCGTGCGGACGTAGTCCTCACCACGTTCGCCCGGATGACTCTGCGGGACGATCTCTGGGGACTTCGCTTTCAGTCGCTCTTCGTGGACGAGGCGAGTACGGCACCGCTTCCATACCTGTTCGCCGGGGCCTGTCTCGCGACGGATCGCGCCGTAGCGGTGGGCGACTTTCAACAGCTGCCCTCGGTGGTCATGTCGAGCGGTACCGAGGCCGCCCGGTGGCTCAGCCGCGACATCTTCCGACAGTCGGGCTCGATCGATCCCGAAGCGGGCCGGACTCTCCCCGATCCCCGGGACGATCTGTGCGCCATGCTCACGGAGCAATACAGGATGGCTCCGCAGATCAGGGTCCTGGTCAGCGACCTGTTCTACGGCGGCAGGTTGAGCGACGCACCCTCGGTCAGGGATCGTCCCGTCGTCGCCCCCCCCCTGGTCCTGGTAGACACGGAGGCGCTCAAGCCTGAAGTCGAGCGGGCCGAGGGGTCTCGCGCGAACGCGGCCCACATCGAAGTGCTTCTCCAGCTGATTGAACTGCTCGGACGTCTGGGGGTGTCCGACGTGGGCGTCGTCACCCCGTACCGTCTGCAGTCGAGGCGCATCTTCCAGCAGGTCAGATCGCGGCTTGGCCGGTCCGCTCCGGCGGGACTCGAAGTGGCGACCATACATCGCTTTCAGGGCCGGGAGAAGGCGGCCGTGATCCTCGATACCGTAGACGCTCCGCCGGGGGGCAGCTGGTTTCTCAACGAACAGCGGAACCCGGACTTCCCCCGCCTCCTGAATGTGGCGCTGTCCCGAAGCCGGGAGTCTCTCATCCTGGTCGGTACGGCGGCCGGGTTGGAGAAGACCCTGCCTCCGGACGCGCTGCTGAACCGGACGCTGGCCACCATTCGCGAGCGGGGCCGGGTCATCGACGCGACCCGGGTAGCGCGCGATGGCAGCCGTGTTCTCAAGGTGTGATCCTTTCGGTCACGGCCTGCCGCTGCTTCGCTGCTCCCTGTAAGGATATAGGGGGGATGACACATGTACGTTAACAAACTGGCCCTCCGAGAGATCGGAAGAGTGCTTTTCAAGAATCCGACGGCGGGTCGCCTGCTCACGACGGCGTGGATAACGCCGCTGTATCTGCTCCTGCGGCAAACCGCGTCGTTGTTTCGCTTGCTGGACGAGTTGTTATACGCCGCGTACCGCCGGCAGACGGTGGAGCGGCCCGTATTCGTGTTTGCCAATCCCAGAAGCGGTACCACCCTGACGCATCGCCTGATCGGGATGGACGATGAAGTCTTCACGACGGTCAAGCTCTATCAAACGATCTTCCCCGCGGTGTCAGCCACCCGAATGTTCAAGCGCCTGGCCCGGTCCTCTCAGACCAGATTGGGCTCCGTGCTTGTGCGCGTTTTCAAGTTGTTCAATTCGCCGCTCGAGAGTCGCTGGGAGGGGGTACATCACATCAGCCTCGACCAACCGGAAGAGGACGTCTGTACTCTCTTATGGAATCTGAACTCGCCGGCGACGGGTTTGTTGTTCCCGTTCATGGACGATCTGCAAAGTCAGATCTGGATCGACCGCCAGTCACTCAAACCGCGTGAGGCATTTCTCAACTCGTATGAAGGCACAATCAAGCGCCATGTATACGAGGCAGGGGGCAAGCGCCTCTTGAACAAGAACGTGTTCTTTTCGACGCGCATCCGTTCGGTATACGAGAGATTCCCCGACGCTGTGTTCGTGTATCTCGTACGCAACCCGTGTGAGAGCCTGCCGTCATTCCTCAACCTGTTCTATCGGGCCTGGAGCGTTCATTCTCCGAGCATCCGCCCGGACGGCGCGGAAATCGAAGCCCTCAAGCGTCTAAGTTACGACTACTATCGGTACGCACTCGAATGTCGGAAGGAGATCCCTGAAGATCAGTTCATTGCCATTCGGTACGACGACCTCATAGCGGACCCAAAGAAGACGGTCGTCGACCTGTACGGCCGCTTGGGAATGCCGGTGAGCGAGACTTTTGACGCCAAGCTCGACGAGGCAGTTGCGAGACAACGTGAATTCAAGAGTACTCGTACAGTCGACCTCGAGTTCTTCGGAATCAGTCGGGAGGAAGTCTATGCGGAGCTCCACGAGGTCTTCGAGACCTTCGGCGGCGATGGCGCCTGGAGCTGAACACGCTGAAAGAGTGCTTCGGGGCGTACGGCGTTGGCCTGCGACGGACCCGTATTCTTCGAGACCCGGGACCGTGTCCACGAGTCCCGCTTCTGGCTGCTCCTTGAACCGGGCGCTACGACTTCGCTGGCCAGAGTGCTCTTCTGTCGAGGCGAGTGTACGTAATTTTTTTAAAAAACCTACCTTCCTCTGCCGCGTGGGGTTGACCCCAAAAACAAGATATTGTATACTTACGACGTGCCGCGGAGGAGGCACCGGCGAGATCCGGTAGGCCGCTGCACCGAGATGCGACGACGGGTTGTTCGGAGTGGACGATCAAACTCCCCGTGAGCGAGAGAGTTCACACAGCTAGCCGGACAAACGGTACCAGTGCCTGTCGAGTCTTGGAAGGATAGCGCAACCGACCAAGAGTAAC
This sequence comes from Gemmatimonadota bacterium, assembly GCA_049668445.1. Taxonomy (GTDB): domain Bacteria; phylum Gemmatimonadota; class Gemmatimonadetes; order Palauibacterales; family Palauibacteraceae; genus Benthicola. The sequence goes on along the minus strand of JBATJK010000065.1, from coordinate 40 downwards.
GCTACGGTGCGGAAAATGTATCTTCCCTCAGCCCCTGGGA
>JBATJK010000064.1:0-2610 GCA_049668445.1 Gemmatimonadota bacterium | reverse complement strand
CCAGGTCCTCGAACTGGAAGATCCGGTCATCGTACCAAAGGTCCTCTTTGCCCACCGTGGCCAGGTACTGAAGGCCCGGAAGCTCGGAGAACAGCGATTCGAAGAGCTCCAGGTACTCGGTGCCGCCGTAGTGCTCCGCCGTCACGACCAGCGCAGCCTCCGTGTTTCGCAGGATGAACTGGAGGTCGCGCGCCGAATACGCCGGATTCAGAGGAACGAGGACGGCCCCGATCTCGGCCGCCGCGAGCGCGGTGAGGACGAACTCGGGCCAGTTGGGCAGCGTGACCGCCACCCGGTCGCCCTTCTCGATGCCGAGATCCTGGAAAGAGCAGGCGAGAGCGTGGGCCTGGGAGGCCGCGTCCGCCCACGTCCAGGAGCTGTTTCCGTATCTCAGGAATACGTCGTCGGGCCGCTCTTCACGCTGGGCGTAGAAAGCTGCGAAGACCCCGGAGGCGTCGGATCTCACCTGCAAGGCATCGCTCGTCGTTGGGCTCGCACCCGGCATGTGTCTCGGTCCAGTCTCAACTCCTTGTGCTCCTCACCCGTGGGAATCTGCGGCCTCGAAGGCCCCACGTAAAGCAGCTTGGAGCGCATCCCGGCACTCTGCCGCCGGTATGGCGTGCGTAACATCGCCGTCGTACCCGATCGCCACCCTCCCGAGCCTGGCCAACAGCACCCAGCGCAGGATTCCGTCTCTCGATTTCTTGTCGGGCCTGGCACGCTCCAGCAACGCGTCCAGGTCGATGGGCGGCTCCAGCACCTCCGGCAGTCCGCAGCGGGCCAGGACGGCGTCGAGCCGCTCGCCGACCCTCGGTTCGGTCACCCCGGCGCTCTCCCCTAGTCGGGCCTCCATCCGTATTCCCGCAGCCACGGCCTCCCCGTGCAGTATCGAGAAACCACTCAGGGACTCAAGCGCGTGCCCGAACGTGTGTCCGAAGTTGAGGATCGCTCGGAGTCCTCGCTCTTCCGGGTCCTCGGCCACGACCCCGGCCTTGATCCGAACGCTGCGCTCGATCAGGCCCGCGGTCGCATCGATCTCTCCGTCTCGCAGCGCGGTCGCCTGCTCTTCGATCCACTCGAAGAACGCCTCGTCACGGATCGCTGCGACCTTCACCGCCTCCGCGATTCCCGAGATACGCTGATACTTCGGAAGGGTGCCCAGCACTTCAGGGTCGATCAGCACGGCGGCGGGGTGGTGAAAGGTGCCCAGGGCGTTCTTCACCTGCCCTCCATCGATGCCCGTCTTCCCGCCCACCGAGCTGTCCACCATCGCCAGGAGGGTGGTGGGGACCTGGATGACCGGTACCCCGCGCATGTACGTGGAGGCGACGAAGCCCGCCAGGTCGCCCGTGACGCCGCCACCGAGGGCCACGACGGCCGAGTCGCGACCGAAGCCCTCGCCCATGATCTCGGCGCACAGATGGACCCACTGGTCGGCCGACTTGTTCCACTCACCGGCGGGAAACGAAAACAGGTCGGCGTTCAGGCCGGCATTCGTCAGCGACGCGACGGCTCTCTTTCCGTACAACTCAGCCACGTGGCTGTCCGCGATCACGGCGTAGCGATGCGCCTCGACCTCTGAGCACGTTTCCCCAAGGCGATCGAGCCCACCGCGATCCACCCGGATGTCGTACTCGTGGGCCGGCTTCGCCGGCACGGTCACGCGGATGGCGGTCACTGGACGGCCCGCGGAGCCTGCTCTTCAAGCTCGAAGGCCGTGAGGCCCTCGAGTCCGGCAGCCCGGTCGAGACCGGCTGGCAGGTCCCACACGACGACCACCGGGCGGCGGCCCTCGGTTCCCCTCAACACCTCGACCTCGCGACCCTCGCCCCCCGGATCGCCGCCGTAACGTTCGACCAGGGCCTGCCTCACAGCGGTCTCGAACTCGAGTGCATCCCGGTCCGTGTCCCACACGGTGGCCCACACGAACACCTCGCCGGACGGGCCGTCGAGGAGGCGGAAACGGTCGCCATCCCAGCCGGCGGCCGCCCGGTCGGCTTCCTCCCGCTCAGCCAGGAACTCCCGCAGGAAGAGCCGGGTCTCCAACTCACCCAGGCCGTCCGTGAACACCTCGGTCCAGCCTCCGGGTGGAGCCTCGAGAAAACGGACCTCGGTCGGCATGTCGACCTGGCCCGGCTCGAATCTCTCCGGGTGGATGACCTGCTCGGTCGAAACCGGCATGTCGGCTCCCAGGGGCGGCACGCGGCCCCACGGCCCCGCCCAGTGCTTCTGGACGAACACCAAACCGCCGAGGTAGGGAAACAGCAGAGACTCGCGGATCACGGCCGGGACCTCGGCCAGCACCGGCATCTCGATGCCGGCCGCCGCCAGGGGATCGTCGCCGAGAAGTCCGTCGAGTCCCGGCAAAGCCGTGAGGTCCGCGCTGCCGCCCATCATCGCCGCCAGCTGCCACTCGAGCATGGCGAAGGTCGCGTGTCCCTCCATGGCGGCCTGGGCGGCCGTCCCGCGGTCGTTTGCCCCCTGGTTCGCCTTCATCAGGGAATCCAGGTCCACGTACTGATCCTGCAGGGCGTGCACGATCTCGTGCAGGAGCACGGGCTCGATCTGGCTCTCGTCCACCCGGTCCACCACGTACAGCGTATCGCGAGC
>JBATJK010000063.1:0-6106 GCA_049668445.1 Gemmatimonadota bacterium | reverse complement strand
GCCCAGCGCTGGGCCGCGATCGACCGGGAGTCCCTGCACCCGGTCAACCGCGAAGCGTACGACGAAGTCATGGAGAAGCTGCGGACCCAGGGACTCCCGAGCCTGACCCCACGCGAACGCGCGTTCCTCGACCGCTTCAGCCAGACCTGACGCCCCTCCCACTCGCGACATCATCGCTCGCCTTCGGGCGAGCGCCGGCCGCTTCTACCTGCTAATATTCGACAGGGTGACTGGTGGACCGCGCCGTGTCGGCGTTCCCCTCGTCGCCGGGAGGTTAGCGTATGATCGCCTCGATCCCTTCCTCCCTGTTCGAGCGAATGGTGGCCCTGCGGCGTGATCTTCATCGCCACCCCGAGCTCAGTGGGCAGGAACGACAGACCACCGATCGACTTGCCGAGGAGCTTGATCGACTCGGCATCGAGCACCAACGCCCTCTCGAGACCGGGCTGGTGGCTGAGATCGAAGGATCCCCAGACGTACCCGCGGTCGCTCTCCGCGCCGACATCGATGCCCTGCCCATCCAGGAAGACACTGGCCTCGAATTCGCCTCGACCCTGGACGGGGTCATGCATGCGTGCGGCCACGATGCCCACGCCGCGATGTTGGTGGGTGCCGCCGAGCTGCTCCTCTCCGGTCCTGAGCCGCTGCCGGCACCTGTCCGGCTGATCTTCCAACCGGCCGAGGAAACGGGCATCGGTGCCCGGGCGATGATCGAGGCGGGAGCGCTGGAGGACGTGGGCGCCATCTTCGGCGGACACGTGGACGGACGCTTTCGAACGGGGGTGATCGCGGTCGTGGAAGGCACGGTCAACGCATGCTCCGATGCGTTTCGGGTTTCGATCCGTGGCCTGCAGGGTCACGCCGCACGTCCGCACGAGACGGTGGACGCCGTCGTCGTCGGCAGCCTCATCGTGATGGCAGTGCAGACCATCGTGTCGCGGGAAATCGATCCGGCCCATCCGTCCGTTCTCTCGATCGGTCGTTTCCAGGCGGGAAGCGCTCCGAACGTGATCGCGGGCACGGCGATCCTGGAAGGCACAATCCGAGCACAGGAGCCGGAGGTCCGGGATCAGCTCCGGCGGTCTCTCGAACGTGTGTGCGCGTCCGTGGGCCAATTGCACGAGGCTCACGTCGAATTTCGTCTCGAGGAAGGCACGCCTGCGCTCGTGAATCGGGAGCCGATGGTCGGGGTGGCGCGGACCGCCGCTGAAACCGTCGTCGGTCCCGACCGGGTCCGCCATGCCATGCGCGGCGCGAACATGGGGGGCGAGGACTTCTCCTGGTACCTTCAGAGCATTCCGGGTTGCTATGTGCGCCTCGGGTGCCGGGCATCCGGTTCCCCGACTCGACCCGCGCACTCGAGCCGATTCCTCGTCGACGAGCAGGTGCTGGCAAGCGGCGCCATGTGGCTGGCCGAGGTGGCCCGCCAGGCGGGACGGATGCCGGACCCGCGTTTGGACGACGGCGCCCTAACCGGAGGTGCACGGTGATCGCCATCCGAGAGGCGCTGGATACGGACGTCAAGGGAATAATCGAGATATACCTGGCCACCTACGGTGAGGACTACGCCTACCCGCAGTATTACGAAGAATTCGAGATCAAGAAGCTGATCTTCTCCGACGAAACACTCATGCTCGTCGCGGAGGACACGGAGAACCAACGAATCGTCGGGACCGCGTCGGTCATTCTGGAGGTCGGCGCCTACACGGACCTCGTGGGTGAGTTCGGGCGGCTGGCGGTGCACCCCGACTACCGACGACGCGGCATCGGCACGCAGCTGCTCGAGCAGCGCCTGGCCACCGTGAAGGACCGGCTCCACGTGGGGATCATCGAAGCCAGGGTCACCCACCCGTTCACCCAGGCCATAGCTCTCAAGCAGGGATTCGCACCGGTCGGATTCCTTCCGCTCAAGTACCTGTTCGGGAGCACGCGCGAGAACATGGGTCTTCTCGTCCAACTGTTCGGCCGTGGGCGGGAGCTGCGCAGGAACAACCCGCGCGTCGTGCCCGAGGTTTACCAGCTTGCCGCCACCGCGCTCGAAGCCTGCCGTGTGCCCGTGGATGTCATCGTGGACGACGAATCCGCTCCATACCCGTACGGGCATGGATTCACGGTCAAGGAGCTGACGACCGATGGTTATTCGCGCCTGATGAGGATCGAGCGCGGCCGCGTGCGCAACCGCGAGATCTTTGGACCGATGCGGCTCCAGTACGGCTACTTCAAGCTGATCTCGCACCATTCGAAGTATCTCGTGGCACGAGATGGCGGACATATCGTGGGCGCCGTCGGCTTCACGCTCGAGCGCCTCGACCGGGTCGTGCGGGTGTTCGAGCTCATTTCCCTCCGCGACGAGGTCATTCGCTTCCTCCTCGCCGAGCTGGAGCAGCGTTGTACGGACGAGTGGGACATCTCGTACATGGAACTGGACGTCAGCGCCCACGCTCCTCGCATGCAGCGAACAGCCCTGCAGCTCGGCTACGTCCCGGTGGCCTACGTGCCGGCGCTGGCGTTCGTGGACGTGGAGCGCCTGGACCTTGTGAAATTCGCCAAACTCCTGATCCCCCTCGAGTTCGAACCGATGATGCTCATCCCGCCGGTGAGCGACGCCGCCGAGCTCGTTCTGGCCGCTTTCCGTCGTCGCGAGGTCCTTCCCCGCCTCGGTGAGGTGGTGGACCGCGTCGGCCTGTTCGCCGGACTCGAGGAGGAACAGCTCACCCGGTTGGCAGGATCGTGCCAGCACAGGATCTTCGAACAGGGCGCGGAAGTGTTCCACCAGGGTGAACCGTGCCAAGAGATGTACCTCCTCCTCGAGGGCGAGGTGGCGATTCATCTCGAGGGACGGGAGCAGCCCGTTGGCACGGTCCGCGCTGGTGAATGCCTCGGCGAGATCTCGGTGCTCACCGGCGGAGAGCACTCCGCCACCGCCCGTGCCGTCACCTCGGTGGAGGCGGGCGTCCTGACCAAGAAGGACCTGCAGAGTCTCGTTCGCTTGCGGCCCGGAATAGGTGTCGTACTGTATCGGAACCTTGCGCGAGGTCTCGGCGAGAAGCTCCGCCGAGCGGACCTCGACATTCTGAACGAATGACTCTGGCAGGAGGAAGTCATGGCGCAGCGCGCTCTGATCCTCGGCGCCGCAGGCCGGGATTTTCATAACTTCAATACGTACTTCAGGGACAACGATCTCTACGACGTCATCGCCTTCACCGCCACGCAGATTCCCGACATCGAGGGACGCACGTATCCGGCCGAACTGGCAGGTCCGCGATATCCGAACGGCATTCCGATCGAGGCCGAGGAAGACTTCGAGCGCTTGATCCGAGACCTCGACATCGATGTGGTCGTATTCGCGTACAGCGATGTGACGCACGAGCACGTCATGCATCTCGGATCACGCGCCATCGCCGCGGGCGCCGACTACATGCTGCTCGGTGCGAAGCACACGATGGTCAAGTCCGTGAAACCGCTGGTCGCCGTCTGCGCGGCGCGCACCGGCTCCGGAAAGAGCCAGACGAGCCGTCGGGTGGCTGAGATCCTCACCGCTCAGGGCAAGAAGGTCGTGACCATCCGTCACCCGATGCCTTACGGAGACCTGGCAGCCCAGGCCGTCCAGCGATTCGAGACGTACGAGGACCTCGAGAAGCATGACGTCACGATCGAGGAGCGGGAGGAGTACGAGCCCCACATCGACGCGGGTCGCATCGTGTACGCGGGCGTGGATTACGAGGCGATCCTGCGGCAGGCCGAGCAGGAAGCCGACGTGGTCATCTGGGACGGAGGGAACAACGACCTCTCGTTCTACGAGGCCGATCTCTACATCACGGTGGTCGATCCGCACCGACCCGATCACGCCGCCCGGTACCACCCGGGCGAAGCCAACGTCCGAATGGCCGACGTGATCGTGGTCAACAAGGTAGATACCGCCAGCCTCGAGCAGATCGAGATCACTCGAGCGGTAGCCATGGAGTTGAACCCGGATGCCGTGGTCATCGAGGCGGCGAGTCCACTGTTCGTCGAAGGGGATGAGCAGATACGGGGCAAGAAGGTACTGGTCGTGGAAGACGGCCCGACTCTGACGCACGGAGAGATGGCGTACGGCGCCGGCTGGGTCGCCGCGCGGCGCCATGGGGCGGCCGAGATTGTCGATCCTCGACCCTGGGCCGTGGGCTCGATCGCCTACACCTTCGAGAAGTACCCGACCACGGGTAACGTCCTGCCCGCCATGGGCTATGGCGCCGAGCAGACGGCGGAGCTGCAGCAGACGATCGCCGACACACCCGCCGACCTGGTGGTCATCGGCACGCCCATCGACCTGCGGCGCCTGATGGACATCGACAAGCCGACCGTGCGCGTGCGGTATGAGCTGCAGGAGATCGGTAGTCCGACCCTGACCGAAGTCCTGCAGGGCTTCGGAGACTGACGGTACCGCAACGGGCCGCCTCCCCCGGGGCGGCCCGATTCACTTCACCGGTCCGCTCCTACTCGGCCGCCGGGTCCCTGGCGATGCACTCGATTTCCAGGAGCGCCCCCAAAGCCAGACCGTCCGCTCCCAGTGCCGAGCGAGCGGGCGGCGGGCCGTCCCAGAAGGTGACATACACCTCGTTCATCGACCCCCAGTCGTCTATATTATCCAAGAATACCGTGCACTTTACTACGTCGTAAAGCGAAGCCCCGGCTGCTTCGAGCACGGTCTTGATGTTCTCCATCGTCTGCCGCGTCTGCCCGGCGATGCCTTCGGCCATCTCGAGGGTTCCGGGCAGGTTTCCGACCTGGCCGGACAGGTAGATCATCCCTCCCGCCCTGATGGCGGGCGAGAATGGAAGCCCCTCCACTTCGCCAGCCAGATTCACGACGTTGGCGCCGGTGCGGGCGCCGTGCGCTTCCTGTGCGCTGGCCCCGGGAGGTATCGCGACGAAGAAAGCGAAGCTGAGGGCGAGCGCCGATATGAAGGGTCGCATCGTGAAGCCTCCGGGGTCGAGGGTCCTGGTCGCCTGAAACGGTTGGTCCCCGAAGACGTTCGCCTTATGATGACGGTTCTGGCAAGGTGGTGAGGTGCCAACCTCCGCGTACAGGTGAGCGTCATGTTCGAGGCCGTGTCCAGTTCCTATCTCGTTCCGTTCGACGGCACGTTCCAGGTACCAGCCTTCCCGACGGCGCCACCGGAGTCCGGTCCTTCGGGCAAGGCGGCGAAGAAGGCCCTGAAGGATCGCATCGACGAGCTCGACGGTTTGCAGCGTATGCTCGCCGCACAGGATCGCTACTCGGTGCTCCTGGTCTTCCAGGCGATGGACGCGGCCGGGAAGGATGGCACCATCCGGGCCGTCATGCGCGGAATCAACCCGGCGGGGGTCCAGGTCTTCTCGTTCAAGAGACCTTCTGAGCTGGAACTGGATCACGACTTCCTGTGGCGAAGCGCCGTTCGGCTGCCGGAGCGCGGCCGCATCGGAATCTTCAATCGGAGCTACTACGAAGAGGTCCTGGTTGTGCGCGCTCATCCGGGCATCCTGGTCGGACAGAGGCTTCCCTACCCCATCGATCCGGATCGAATCTGGGATGAGCGTTTCGAGTCCATCCGGGACCACGAGAAGCACCTGGCCCGGAACGGCACCGTCATCCTCAAGTTCTGGCTCAACGTGTCACGCACCGAGCAGAAGCGGCGGTTCCTGGACCGGATCGATGAGCCCGAGAAGAATTGGAAGTTCAACGCCGGCGACGTGGACGAGCGCCAGCACTGGGACACCTACATGAGCGCTTACCAGGAAGCCCTGAACGCGACATCGCGGCCCTGGGCCCCATGGTACGCCATCCCGGCGGACGACAAGCGGTTCATGCGGCTGGCCGTATCGGAGGTCGTTTGTCGGACGCTGTCCAGCCTCGCTCTGGCCTACCCCGAGGTCAGCGCGGACGACCGCCGCGAACTGCTGGAAGCGAAGGAGCGCCTCGTTTCAGGGTGATCCGGGTTGAGGAGTTTCGCGAACCCTCTATCTGAGGTCAGTGCCGAGCAGGGCTTCGAGTCGAGCGAGGCCGAGCTGGTATTCAAAGCGCCTGCGGATGACGTCGACCTGGGCCGACAGCAGGGTGATCTGGGCCGACTGCAGGTCGAGGATGG
>JBATJK010000062.1:0-19911 GCA_049668445.1 Gemmatimonadota bacterium | reverse complement strand
AGAGCGAGGACAGCCAGCGCGGTAATGCTGAGCCCTACATTACGCACCAAGCCAACTCTCATGATACCCTCTCTCTCGATGTGACACCGTTTACAGCGGTTCTCCGCCGGCATCAGTTATTCAAGTCCGGTCAGAAACCGGGTGTTGATTCCGAAGTTCGTCATTAGATCTTGTTTCGCCGACGGACCGCACCGATTGTACCAATCCCCAATCGACGCGATCTTCGGGTCGGTGCTGTAGATCAGCCGCCAGTGATTGAACCGATCGTCCTCAACGAACAGGTATACGAAGCTCGTCGTCTGATACTGCCAGATCTCGTAGGGTGGCTCCCCTGCGTAGCTCCCGCCTACGGCAGAGGGAGCGCCAAGATCAGACGGCGAGTAGTTGACCACCCGGTCCTGCGGCTCGCCATACATCAGATAGATCCGACCACGGTCCGTGTACCACGGCATGCGCTCCTCGGTGCCCACTTGCTCGTCATACCGGGCCCGAATCGTCGAGATCCGGGACAGGTAATCTTCGAGAAACAGGTTTCCGGGAGAGCCCGGGTTCGGATTCAGGCGCTGGAAGAACTCCGTCAGATACCTCCGCTTTGCATCGGGCGGAAGCGCCTCGAAGGTCGCGCGCTCCGTATCCGTGATAAGGACCGCCACGCCACCGAAGGTCTGCTCCAGCTCTTCGTCCGAGAGCGTGGCGAAATAATCCGCCTCGTAGCTCCCGGCAGCGGTGCCAGCGGCTACCGCGTTTTCCGGACTCAGCATCTGGAAGGAGCCCAACCTGCGGTCACCCTCCGACTCGTCACCGACGGTCATAGCAAGCTGGTAGTCGCCCGGCGGAAGGCCGGCCAGGGAAATGTGTCCGGTGAAGGGCACGCCTCCCGGTCCGACTTCCAACTCGCTGGCGGGCGTCCGGTAGACCACCCGATCGCCCGATATGACCTCGGCATTGATGCTGACCCGGGTTGTCTCGCTATCCGGGCCATACAATTCGAGATAGTAGTAGAGGTCGGGCTCCGTCGGCATTACCGACATGCGGGCCGCAGCTGCGATCCCGAAACCCCCGTGGGTCACTGACCAGCTCCCGCCTCCTGCACCTTCGGTGATGGGTTCGATCCTCGCCGCCAGGAACAGATCTGACGCCGTTGGTCGCCCATCGAACGCTACCAGGGACATACGCACCCGCTCGCCGAGGTCCGGCGCATCCGTAGGATACGCGCGTATTTCTACCTCGTACTCACCGGGCCTTACCCCGAACCGGAAGGGCTCAAGAAGATAGGAAGTTCCGGACTCCACGTAAGCCGCAGCCTGCCGGCTGACCTGCCTCTCCCAACTATCCCGGTACAACTGAGTGTCCGTCGCATCGAACACGGATAGTTCGAACCGGTACGCGCCCGTGGTCCCCCCGGCCAGCATGGTGAGGGGTACGTTCGCCAGCCCGTCCACCACCGTTAGATCCTCCGGGGCCCACGTCCTGAGAAGCGTGACCTCGAGTCCCCCGGCAACCTGCTCCTGCTGCACGACGGTCGAAGCGGAAGCCGTCCACGTCCCCGGCGCGAGCGCCCAGGCCGTGACCATGAGGCACGGCACCACCATTCGCCGGATGGCGGTGCTCATGCCTCTAAGCTCCCAACTCCTCGGAGGAGTACGTACGGACATTCGGTCGTCGACTCCGCTCAGTCCACGCCGAAGGTGACCGAAAACGCGTTGGCGCTCCCGAGCACACCGTAGTTCTTGTAGGCGTAGTCGAACTGAAGCCGATACGTGCCGCCGAACCGATAGAACAGTCCGCCGCCCAGGCCCAGGCCGTCCGTGCCCTTGCTGGTCTCAATGGCGCCAGTCGAGAAGCTCTCGCTGGCATCCGGCTGCGTCTGATACGACGCACGCAGCGCGACACCGACGGGCGTATCCAAGCCCTGCCAGCGGAACTCGCTTCCGAAGCCAAACGCCGCGTTCGTGTTGTTGGACTCAATGAACTCGGTCATCAGGGCCAGAGTCGTGGACTCGTTCGAGATGACGTCGTAGTTCAGTCCAACTCGGAACAGGCGTGGCAGCGGGAAGGCGTCCGACACCAGGATCGCTGGCGGCGGATCCACCCGCTGGTCCGGGACGGTCTCATCCGCCTCGCTGTAGTTCACGTCACGGAACCGCAGGGCCTCACCCGAGTGGGCGAGAGAGCCACCGAGGTTCTGGACGACGAACGCCAGCCGAATGGGACGATTCCCGAGTTCGCTGTGGAAGTTGACACCGAAGTCGAGAGCCATCGCCGTGGCCGAGGCTCCACCGAGAGCGCCCGTAGCGAGGTCATCGTTGATGAACTTCAGCGTCAGTCCGGCCGAGAACCGGTCGATGAACGCGTGGGCAAACGAGATACCGGCGACGGTCTCGTTCACACCATACGTCTCACCCGACAGGCCATCGGGATCGGCTTCCGTATAAATGGGCTGATTCCCGAACCCGAAGTGACCCAGGAAGAAACCCAACCCGAAGTCACCGTCAGAGAACGGGAACGCCAGACCCGCCCAGTAATAGTCAGTGTCCGCGAAGTAGGGCATCAGCGTCAGCGCCACTTCGGGACCCTGCATTGCCGTCAGGCCGGCAGGGTTGTAGTAGAGCGCGTTCACGTCATCGACGATCGTTGAAAACGACCCGCCGAGAGCCATGCCGCGAGCTCCGGAACCGAACTGCAGGAATTCCGCGGACGTCCCACCGAAAGCGGTGTTATCGCTTTCGATCTGTACTGATGGGTCGTCCGAATCCTGCGCCCAGAGCAGTCCCGGCAGCGCAACCACCATGAACAGGGTGGCTACCGCTCGACTGATTAGCCGCATGAAAACCTCCTAAAGGAGCTGGTCAATTTCCGTGGGGGGGACGAGCCCCCCCACGGGTCCGGTTCTCTCTAATTCTGCCCAGCGAAGTTGACGACAGTGAACTTGCCCACGTGCGTATCGCCTTCCGGCGTCACCACATGGAAGAAGTACACGCCGCTCGCGACGAACTGATTATTGCGATTTCGCAGGTTCCACACGGCCCGGCTGCCGCCCGTGACATCCTCGTGGTTCACGATGTCGATCAGGACGCCGGTCAGGGTGTAGATCCGGATCGTGGCGACCGGAGGCAGATTCACGAACATCAACTGCTTGGTCGACGGGCTCAGGTCGTACTGGCTGGTGGCCAGGTACGGATCAGGAACCGTATGGACCTGTGTGAGGTCCGTCGCGCCAGCGAAGTTCGTGGCATCCTCCACCAACCAGTTGAACACGAGGCCGGGGATCAGGATTGGACGTCCCGTACTCCGGTTCGAGGCCGTCGGGTTGTATGCGTACCCGGTCGGGTCGTCGGTGCCGAAGCTCGCCGCATCGGACGAGACACCGCCCGAGTAGCTGGTGAGAGTCCACACCGTGCCGGCTGGGGGCAGCGCCGCCATCTGGAAGATGAAGCGCTGACCGCTGATGTAGAGGCCGAAGCCCTGGCCCGTGCCGGTCCAGGTAGCAGCTCCGTTGGCCGGATCGGCCCAGGCGTACTCGAAGTCGGCCACGTGCACGGTCGACAGCGAGGCCGTCGGCAACAGCGGCTGTGCCGCCGGGATGTTGGTCTGCAGCACGCCACCGTTGAAGGCGTCACAGTCACCGCCACCGAACGACGCGGGGTTGAACTGGTCAAACACCCGGAGCATGCCGTTGAAGTCCTGCCAGTCGATCACGCCGTTGCCGTTCGCGTCCTGCACGAATCCGTACGTGGCATCCGGGTAACCGGTGGTCGGGACGTCGACGTTGTGCGTGAGGTCACGCACCGTGATGGCTCCGCCTTCGCCCCACGTGACCTGAACGTCGGCCTGGCGGCCGTAGAGGGCGTTCGCCCGGTCGTGGCACTGCTTCTCGAAGTCGATCTGGCCGCCACCCGACGGCGTCGTCGAGTTGAACGGCGTGTAGCCGATCGGTGAGAAGATCGTGTCCACGCCCTCGAGGTGTCCGACCCGCATGTAGCGAGCGGGGTCCGGAACCGGGCCGGTGGCGTCCCACCAGTAAGACCCGCCGTGTCGCAGACGCGCGACCATGCTCGAGCCGCCGGCACGGCGGTTCTGCGGGCCCTCGGCCGAACTGTAGTTCATCGCCTCTGCGGCCGACGCGAAGACGGTGGCCAGGCCTGAAGCTTCGGGGATTCCGAACGAGTCCAGGGCCTCCTGGTCGAACGGAATGCTGATCGAGACCCAGTTCTGGGTCACCGTGGGAGAGGTTCCGAACGCGCCCCACCACTGCACGCTCATCTCACCGAGAATCTCTTGCGGATTCCCATCGATGTCCGTGTAGCTCATCCACACCTTTTCGCAGACCCCGAAGCTGCTTCCGCCCAGCGGGCAGGCCGCGGTCGGAGTCTCTTCGTCCGACGCAGGGTCGTACACGGTGGTGATCGAGTCGATCCTCACCTGCAGCTGCAACTGCGGAAGCAGACGCGGCAGCAGGGGAGCGAACGACAATTCGAACCCGTCGGTCGGCGGCATCGGCCCCGACCACGTGCCGTCTTCCGGATCGATCGTCGGCATCGGATCGTTGGGGTTCAGGGGCGTGCCATCGTCACCCGAAAGCGCCACCTGAAGCGAGGCGCCCTGCAGGTTCGGAGCGTCCCTCCGCGGCACCGTCGACTGCGTCACCCTGGCCGACCGCAGAGAATGCGGGCCCGAAGCCTGTGAGTTCACGTCAAAGGCAGTAACGGTATAGAAGTACGTGAAGTTGTTCACCGCGTCGTTGTCGACGTAGAAGAACGGAATTCCCGTATCCGTCGCCGGGCCGCCCTGTCCTGATTCGTCGTCGAGGATGACGGTCGTGAGGTTCGTGGCGAGAGCGGACAGGTCCGCCAGGCGCGCCACACCGGCTCCCGGCAGACCGCCGTCAGAACCGTTGTTGAAGATCATCGTGCTATTGATCGCGCGAGTCGCGACCGCTGTCTCCGTAGCGTAGTCGCCGGCACAGAGTTCACCACCCGCGTATCCGACCACCGCGGTCGGAACGCCGTCCACGTCGCGAATCGTGCCCACGTCCTCATCCGGCGCAACCGTCTCGCAGGTGTAGTCCGTGAACGTGCTGTTATCCTTGTCGAACTGTGCGATCACGTCCAGCGTACCGGGGTCGGTCCCCCGCCACACCCGATAACCCTCTGTATCGAACTGTCGATAGTTCGGGTTGAACAGCGGGCTGGCTTCGTCGCTGGCCACCTCGTAGAACGGGTCGCCGAGCACTTCCGTCGGGCTTTCTTCCCAGATCACGGTGACGTTGTTGTCACCCGGCACCAGGTAGAACACCGGCGCGTCGGGAGCGAAGCCGAGCAGGAAGTTGCTGTCGAAGATCGACTGCGCGACCAGTGACCGGCCGAGCAGGCTGTTCGGAACGACCTCGACGGAGAACTGATCCAGCTTGTTGTCCGGTCCCTCCAGTAAGCCCGCCAGTCGTCCGTCCGGAGCGGCTCCATTGTACTGGAACCAACCAGCACCACGCTCGATCGGCTTCACGTCGTTCGCGGTCCGAACGTCCGTGCAACCGGTGAGATCGTTGGAAGCGACAGCCTCGGGCGTGCAGCCACGCGCGCTCGTGAATCCCGGGTGGAAGGAAGGATCACCCGGCGTGTTCGCATTTGCGTCCGCCGACTGGACGATTCCACTCGGAGAGCCGTCCGGCATGGTCTCGACCGTGGCCGCAACGATGTAGGCCACCACGATGGTGGCCGGCTCGTCGTCCGGACCGAGTGAGAACGGACCCGAGGACTGGAAGAAACGCGTGTCCGCGGATTCCTGGTAGATGAAGCATACGGAGCGCTGGGTGTTGTTCGGATCCGCGGTGGCCACCTCCGGCTCCACGTTGCAGGGATTGTCACCCTGCGACGGGCTGATCTTGCCCGACAGGTAGCGCCACAGCTGCTTGTCGTTCTGTGGATCCGGGAACCCGAAACTGGCGTTCAGGTTGGCCGAAAACAGCGTCAGCCCAACCTGCTCGGGCGGATCACTGCCCGGTCGGATCGGGCTCAACAGGTACTTGACCCCGACGATCCCCGGAGCGCTCGTGAAGAACGGCGGGAAGAACAAAGCCGGATCATAGGCGAACTCGGGCGCGGTGAAGCCGCCGTGGTACGAGATACCCACGTCGAACGGCAGGATCGCGGTGGAGAAATTCTCCGTAGCGACCCCCGTGATGTCCATGTCCGTTCCGAACGCTCCGTACAGTTCGCCAATCGTGTAGCCACCGGCCGGAAGGGCGTCATCCCCACCGAAGAACTGGGTGTTGTTCAGGCGGCGGAAGTCCTCCGCATCCGTGACGTTCTCGAACTTGTAGATGAAGTAGATCAGCGACTCGTTACCGGCCGGGTAATTCCAGGCCAGGCTTCGCTGCGTCACCTCGATGCCGAGCGGGTGAACGCGGCCGGAGATCCTCGCGGGATCGCCGTCCCAGTACTTCACCCACGAGTCCTGCTGCGACGCTGCGTCACGCCCCCACAGGACCGGCTGGAACAGCGGGTCGCCCACGGCGATCCTGGCCTCGTCGGGCCAGTTCGCCAGGTCGTCCGGGTTCAGCGAGTCGTAGATGTTCGTGCGAGCTGAACCGTGCTGCGTCGTCCCCTTCGGATCGAAGAAGAAGGCCGCCGTGGTGTCGTTCGCCCACGGTCCGCCGTCTTCCTGAATGATCCCGGCGATCTGCAGACCGGTGTTGAAGATATACGCGTTGGGCGAGCCAACGGGCCAGAATCCACCGCCGCCAGTCGGGCTGTCGAATACATCCGTGCAGATGTATCCCTGGTTGTTCAGCCCGCACTGTAGCTGGTTGCCCGTTAGCACCGCCGTTGGTCCGGCGAAGAGCGAGAACGAATCGTTCTGGCCCCTGGCACGCTTAGCCTCCGGAGAGACATCGCCGATAGCCGTCGTACCGGCCGCGAGCAGGAGCCCTGTAAGCGCCCCGCCCCAGACCAGCCTACGGCCGCTTCGGCCGAGCCGTGCAAACATGCTGAGTCTCATGGCCACTCCTGGTTCTTCGGGTAGCGGGGAGCGGTCAGGCCGTGACCGCTCCCCAAGCCGTAATACCTCAGCGCCTTAGAAGGCGATCCTGAGACCGAGGCGGAACAGCTGGTCGGACGTCTTGAACCGGACGTTCTCACCGAAGTTGCTCTCGTACGCCTGACTGAAAGCCACCTCCTGCTCTTCCACGCTGAAGACACCGTCTCCGTTGCCCCACCGCTCCTCGGCCCGCATGAGCGAATACTTGTTGAACTCGGTCTCCGGCGACTCGACCGCGATGTCGAAATCACGGATCAGGGCGTCACCATCGAGACGCGTGTCCGAAAGCGCCGTCAGCAGCTGTGCGTCCCTGTGCTGCTGGTTGACGATCCCGGCCGTCTCCAGGAAGGCCGTGTTGGCGTTGGCGATGTTGAACGGATTCCGCCAATCCAGGAACGCCTGCAGGTTCCAGCCCTTGCCGAGCTGGAAGCCCTTGGTGAACCGCATGTCGATCCCCGTCGTCCAGTTCGTCTGCACATTGCTGATCGAACTCTGCGGGGTGCCATTGAGGCCTGCAACACTGGGCGGGCCGACCTGGCCGTTACCCGAGTTGACCAGCTTCGTGAACGGAAGCCCGCTGCGCAGCCTGAGGACCGCGTACACGCCGAAGTCGGACAGGATCGCGCCCAACGTGCTTCCCTGCTGGTAGTCCACCGGGAACTGCAGGCTGCTCGTCAGCCCGATGTTGTGCTTCCGGCTCTGCTCGAGCGGCAGCAACACCTCGGGCGGATTCTCCGGGAGGCCCGTCAACGCCGAAATGTTGGAGCTCCCGCGGAGGATCAAGCTCGTGTATGTGAACGGATCGGAACCGGTGCCTCGCGCGTCGACGAAGCTGTACGAGAGGCTGGTCACCGACAGGTTTCCGAAGGCCTTGTCCATCTTGAGCTCGAAACCGTTCGATTCCGTCCAGTCCTTGTTCGTGATGACGTTCAGGAACGTCGTCGCGCCCGCCCGGTTCGGATCCTCGAACGGGAGTTTCCGAGTCGCGAGCGCCGAACGCTGCTTCTTGTTGAACGCCGAAACGTCGATCACCAGGCTCTGGCCGATCAACTGCCGGTATCCGAACTCGAAAGTCCGGGTGCTCGGCATGTCAATGTCACGGCCCCATGTCTGGTTGGTGTTGGCGTTCACGAGGTCGAAGTTCGTGTTCTGGAAGAACCCGACCGTCTGCGCCGCCGTGCCCGCCTCACCGCTCGCGAAGCCACTCGCCGTGAAGAACGCCGGGGTCTGCACGAAACGGCCATAGCTGAGACGGAACGTCGAAGTCGGCGTGACCGGGAAGCTGGCTCCCAGCCTCGGGCTGAACTCGGACTTCGTCGAGCCCTCGATGAAGTTGCTCTTACAGGGCGCCGTCGGATCGAATGAATCCGGACCGCAAGCGTTCAGCGGCACGTATCCGCCCGTTTCCGAGTCGAAGCGCGTGAAGCCCTGCTTCAGGCTGTCGGGCACGTTGAACACGTATCCCGGCACCCGTGAATAGTCAGCTCCCGGATCCAGGTAGTCCCACCGGATTCCACCCTCGAGCACCAGGTCGCCGATGTCGAGACGATCCTGCAGGAAGGCCCCGATTCGCTTCGGGTTTCCGGTCTCGGGCAGCGGGATCCCCGTGTACAGCGGGATGTTGTTCGCCAGCATGTCGATGTTGAGGTACTCACCACCGAGCTTCACCCGGTTGAACCGGCCGATCTGCCAGTCAAGGGTAGCCCTGAGCTGCAGGCGATCCTCGTTGACCTTCGAAAGACCGGTGTTCCCGTAGCCGTTGATCGCGTAGCCCGTGCGCTCCCCGTACGGGTTGGCGCGCAGGTTATCGGCGAGGCCGGTAAGCGACTGCGACGTGTTGAGGTCGTTCCGCTGCGGATAGGCGCGCATGCTGTCGTACGGCACGCCATTCGAGCGGTATGCGTTCAGGAACTCGTCGTCGAAGTCGAACGCCTTGATGCCCGTGACCTCGAAGTCATCAGGAATCAGGAACTCGGGGTTCGAGAACGCGAACCCGAGGAACGGATCCCGGTTGCTCTGCCACCAGCTGTTCGTCAGGGTGCCGTTCGTGAACCGGTCCGTCTGGTAGCTGGCCCGGACGTCCAGGGCGAGCTGCTGCTCGGCCGACTGGGTGATCGTCTGGAACCAGCCCAACGTGAACATGTTACGCGTGTTCAGGTTGCCGTCGTAGTTGTCCGGGTTGTACAGGCCAGTGAATCCGCCACGGCCGTACGCCTGATTCCGGTTGCGCGTGAACGCGAAGTTCAGCCTCGAACCCCGCGGCAGCTGCCAGTTCAGGTTCATGGTCATCAGGTCAGCCTGGCTCCAGTTGACCGGATTCGTTCGACCGTTGTCCCACGGCACGTAGTTCAGGGCCGTGACGTCGACAAAGTCCGTGGCGCCGGCAGTGGCCGACGAGCGTTGTTGCTCGAAGATCGCCGGCTGGCCCGCCGTGCACAGACTCGCGTACTGCGAGCCGGCCGGGCAGGTATCGATCCCGTCGACCACGAAACGAGTCGGAGCGTTCTCGGTGCGGTTCGACTGCTGTCCCGACGCCGTACCGGCGAAGAAGAACGTCAGCGGACCCACGATCGGACCACCGAGCGTCAGCTCCGCGCGGTTGAAGTTCGTCCGCCAGGAACTCGGGGCCAGCTGGTCAGTGAACATCTCCAGCGAACCCGTGAACTGCGCGCCGCCGGAACGGGTCACGTAGCTCACCACACCTGACTGTGCTTCGCCGAACTCAGCCGCGAAGGCGCCCACGTTCACGTCGACCTGCTCCAGCGCGTTCGTGGGCAGGTTGACGTTGTTCGCCTGCGCCTGTCCGAACGAGCGAATGAGCACGCCGTCGATGAACACGGCTTCCTCGTTGGCCCGACCACCCCGGATCGTCACTCCCGAGTTGGTCTGGACTACGCCCGGCTGCAGCACGACGATGCTTGAGGCATTGTCCAGCGGAAACTGATCGATGGCCTCACCCTGGACGATCGATTTGGTCGACGTCTGGTCTCGCGGAACCAACGGGTTCCGTTCACCTTCGACCGTGATCGCCTCGAGCTCGACCGCCGTCTGCTCCAGCTCGAAATTCAGTGTCGTAGTCTGACCGGCGAGGATTCGCTGGCCTTCAATCACGAACGGCCGGTAACCGATGAACTGAGCCCGCACGCTCTGCAGACCCGCCGGCACTTCGTTGATGAAGTAGAATCCCTGATCATTGGTCAGATTACCCAGCGTCGATCCGTCCACGAGGACCTGCGCTCCCGCGATAGGAGCACCCGTCCCCGCGTCCGTCACTCGACCCTGGATCTTTCCAGTGCTCGCCTGACCGAACAGCGGGCTGATCGCAACAAGCGTCAGTCCTGCTGTCGCCAGACTCGCCCGAAAAGCCCCTCTCAACCAATCACGAATCATGGATCACCCTCCTCAGGGCATTAAGGAGATGAGTCGACCGCAACACGCGACCACGAGACGAAAGCCCCCTCGCGGCCCTTCGCGTCGTAGTTACGTCCGGGTCGACCAGTGAATGAGAGACGACTGTTTTGGAGAACCGCTGAGGTCTCCTGGGTACGAACGAAGGTGGAGCCGATAATTCCCTCCCCTTGCTGGAGGAATCGGATTGTCGGAAGGCCTCGTGCCGACCGACCTCCTGTCGAGCCTCGTGACTGTTCATCAGACATGACTCATCCCTTTCGTCAGGGACGCCGAACAATCAGAGGGACAGCTTTACGCGCATCAAGACTTCGTTCTATATGCAGCGCACCGCCCGTGCGCACATGCCTCAGCTACACGACCCCCTTGAGGGGCCATCTCATTTCGAGAGTCCAGAAGGTTTGGCAGGCGGACTCTCGCTATGTATGGCCGGGAACCGCAGTCCAGTTCTCGACCCGGTGGAAAGGTTACGGACGCACCGTACAGGTGTCAATAGCCGTAATCCCTCCGCAGCGCCCTGCGCGACGGCATCGCGAACCGTCGTAAGTAACGCTGCCTAAACTTGGTTGGAAAAGCTGAGGCCCTGCGCCGCCCGTGTCAACCTGAGCCGGTATCCCCGTCGGTTGTCGAGGGGCAATTGTCGGGTTCCCCGGCAGCATCCACGAGCAGTCGCAGGAACCTCCGCTTTCCTCTTTGCATAACGTACGACCCCTGCGAAACGTGACACTCGGGATCCTCGACGACCGCTCCGTCTATTCTCACACCCCGCTGCTTGAGCAGCCGCCGGGCCTCGGACGTGGACCCGGCCAGGCCGGAACGCGTCAGGGCGTGCCCGATCCACAGCGTACCGTCAGCGTCCGCTTCCAGGACACACGTCTCGATCTCCTCGGGCACCGCCCGTTCACGGTGTACGCGATCGAACGCGTCCCTGGCCCCGGCGCCCGCTTCCGTGCCGTGATACCGGGCCGTGAGGGTCTCGGCGAGCCAGCGCTTGGCGGCCAGAGGGTCGTCGTGGGCCACATCGGTCCAGTGGGATCGCTCGGAGTCCGACACTCCCGAGGCCAGGTGGATCCACTCCTCGAGCAGCGTATCCGGAATCGACATGGTGCGACCGAACATGTCGGCCGGGTCCATGGTGAGGCCGACGTAGTTGTCGTACGATTTCGACATCTTCCGCTCGCCGTCCGTGCCGCGGAGCAGCGGAAGGGTGACGCACACCTGCGGCTCCTGCCCGGCCTTCTCCTGCAGCGTCCGACCGAGAAGCAGGTTGAATTTCTGGTCCGTGCCCCCGAGCTCCACGTCTGCCGCGAGCGCGACCGAATCGTAGGCCTGCATCATCGGGTACAGGAACTCCACCAGCGAGATCGGCCTCTCTTCCGAGTACCGGGCGGCGAAGTCGTCCCGCTCCAGCATTCGCGCAACCGTGTACTGCGACGTGAGGCGGAGAACATCCTCGAGACGCAGGGTCGACAGCCAGTCGCTGTTCCGGCGGATCTCGGTCTTCTCCGGGTCCAGGATCTGGAATACCTGCTCTCTGTACGTCTGCAGGTTCGCCTCGATTTCCTCCCGACTCAGCATCGGCCGGATGTCGCTCTGGCCCGAGGGGTCGCCCACGAGGGCCGTGAAATCGCCGATCACGAACACGACCTGGTGGCCCAGCTCCTGGAAAGTCCGCAGTTTGTGTATCGACACCGCGTGGCCGATATGGAGATCCGGGCGAGTCGGGTCGAACCCCTGCTTCACGACCAGGGGTTCTCGCTCGGCGAGAGAGCGCTTCAGTTTCTCGACGAGCTCGGCCTCGGGAACGATCTCCGCGACCCCGTCGCGGATTCGGTTCAACTGCTCGTCCACCGGAAGAAACATTCGCCGTCCACGTTCGTAGAAGGGGCACCGTGAACCATCGGATCACCTGGAAGCGCACAGCATAGATATGGCGGAGAGCACAGGCAACAAGAGATTTCGGCTCAGGTGGCCCGGCCCGCGGGGACGCTGGATCGGGCTGACCATCGTCCTCGGCGGGCTCGCGCTGGCGGGCGGCGTGGCGTGGGGGGCCTGGTCCCACATCTGCGATCAATGTCCCTCGATCGCGCAGATCTACGCGTTCGAGCCCAAGGAGGCCACGCGGGTTTACGCGGCCGACGGCTCCCTGCTGCACGAGTTCGCGGAAGAGCGGCGCACGGCCATCGAATACGAGCAGGTCCCGCAGCACGTGGTAGAGGCGTTCGTGGCCGTCGAGGACAAGCGCTTCTGGTCACACAACGGCATAGACTACCGGCGGACCGCCAAGGCGGTGGTCGAGTTCGCCTTCGCCGGTTACGACGCCGCGGGGGGCAGCACGATCACCCAGCAGCTCGCCGGGAACATGTTCGCCTCCATCGTGGACCGTCAGGACATCTCGGTCAGGCGCAAGCTGCGGGAGATGCGGGTGGCCCGCTCCCTGGAGCAGGCCTATACGAAGACCGAGATCATGGAGGCGTATCTCAACCAGATCAATTTCGACGGCGTATACGGAGTACAGAACGCGGCGCAGCGATACTTCGGCAAGAACGCCCGTGACCTCAACCTCCCGGAGGCGGCCACCCTGGCGGCCATGCCTGTGGCGCCGCGGCGCTACAACCCGATTCTGAATCCGGAGCGGGCGGTCGCGAGGCGCAACCTGGTGCTGTCGCTGATGGCCGGGCAGGGCATGATCACGGCCGAGGAGAAAGAGGCGGCGAGCGCCTATCCGCTAGTGGTGCGACCCGACGCTCGGGACCGGGTACCGGCGGCCTACTTCGTGGAATGGGTGCGCCGCATACTCATCGACCGCTACGGAATGCAGATCTACGAGGCCGGACTGCGGATCTACACGACCCTGGACCCTAACCTCCAGGCCGTCGCCGACTCCGCGGTTCTCGCGCAGCTCGAGTGGATCGAGAAACAGCCGGGCTTCGATGCGCCGACATACCGGGAAACCAGGGCCTGGCCGACGGACAGCCTCGCGGGTCCCAACATGCCGTATCTCCAGGGCATGTTCATCGCGGTCGATCCGCTCAACGGAGATATCCTGGCCATGGTCGGTGGCCGCGACTTCCAGGACTCCGAGTTCAACCGGGCCACCCAGGCCGAGCGGCAGCCGGGTTCGCTGTTCAAGCCGTTCGTCTACACCGCGGCGATCGAGAGCGGCATGCCGGCGTCCGAGGTGATCTTCGACACGCCGATCGAGTTCCCGCAGCCGGACAGCTCGATCTGGTCCCCGAGCAACTTCACCAACGACTTCCGGGGTCCGGTCACGATTCGAGATGCCCTGGCAGCGTCCATTAACGTCGTCGCCGTCAAGGTCGGCCTGCGCGTCGGGCTGGAGACCGTAGCCCAGTACGCGCACCGCATGGGCATCACATCGCGGGTGGACCGGGTACCCTCCACCGCGATCGGGTCTCCGTCGGTCAGGCCGATCGAAATGGCGGAGGCCTACACCACGTTCGCCAACCTCGGCATCCGGGTCACACCGCGGGCCATCCTGCGTATCGAGAACGTGGACGGCGAATTGCTGTGGGAGGCGCCGGTGGAGCGCGAGGAGGTCCTGGACGAACGGACCTCGTGGATCATGGTGTCCATGCTCCGGGACGTGGTGGACCGCGGATCAGGCATTCGCGTGCGTTCGCTGGGCGTGCCGTGGGAGATCCCGGTGGGAGGCAAGACCGGTACCACGAACGAACTCACCAATACCTGGTTCGTGGGCTTCACGCCGGAGATCGTCACGATTTCATGGGTGGGTTTCGATCTGCCGGCCTACATCCGGGACGATGCCCAGGGAGGACGCGACGCCGCCCCGGTGAACGCCGAAGTCCTCAAACACTTCTACAGTAACCGACCGGCGCCTCCGCCGTGGCCCCGGCCGACGGGCCTCATCGAGCGGCGGGTGGACCGTACGACCGGTATGCTGGCGACCGCCTGGTGCCCGCCGGACGCGGTGTACACCGAGGTCTACATTCCGGAGACCGAGCCCCGGGAGACATGCGACATACACGGACCCTGGGGGACGCGCCAGTGGGCGGACAGCCTCGGCGCCGTCCCGGATTCCCTCGCACCGCCGGTATCCGACGACTTCGAGTTCTAGGGGTTCGGTCTCAGGAGTCGGGCCGGCGTCCCGATCAGGGCACCCGGCGCAATACCAGCGGAAGCTCCTCGGGCGGAACCTCGCCGAACTCGTAGGCAGCCTGGAGCCTCAGGATCATGGCCTGCGCCCCTTCTTCCGTACGAGCATGAACCTCGGCAATGGGCTCCCCGCGCCGCACTGACGCACCCCGGCGGGCGAACAGCTCGACGCCGACGGCCGGATCCACCGCGTCCTCCATTCGGCGCCTTCCCGCCCCGAGCTCGACGGTCCCCACTCCGATCTCGTAGGCGTCGGCTCGGGTGATGATCCCGTCCACCGGCGACTCCCACACCAGGCGAAGGGGCGCGGACGGCAGAAGCCCTATTCGCTCGATGAAATCGGGGTTCCCACCCTGCCGTGCCACCAAACGGCTGAAACGGGCCAGGGCTCGTCCGTCGTCGAGCATGGCCTCCAGCGACGCGCGGACATCGGACGGCGTGGCGTCGGGCTCCACCGCGACCACGCACTCCACCGCGAGGGCCAGGGTGACCTCCCGCAGGTCGGCAGGACCTTCTCCGCGCAGACACTCCACCGATTCCCTGACCTCGAGGGCGTTGCCGACCGTTTTCCCAAGCGGCTGCTCCATCGCGGTCAGCAGTGCCGAGGCCCTCACCCCCTCCGACTCCGCCAGCTCGACCATGGTCTCGGCCAGGAGGGCGGCCTGATCGGCGTTCCGCTTGAAGGCTCCTGAACCGTACTTCACGTCCAGCACGAGCGCCTCTATTCCTTCGGCCACCTTCTTCGAGATGATGCTCGCCGAGATGAGGGGAATCGATGGCACGGTACCCGTGACGTCCCGCAGGGCATAGAGACGGCCATCGAGCGGGGCGATGGCCGGAGTCTGGCGGATCATGGCACAGCCCACGTCGGCCAACACGGCCTGGAACTCGTCCAGTTCCAGATCCGTTCGGAATCCGGGAATGGACTCGAGCTTGTCGACCGTGCCCCCGGTGTGCCCCAACCCCCGACCGGACATCATCGGAACCCGAAGACCATGCTCGGCCAGGAGCGGAGCCAGGATGAGGCTGACCTTGTCGCCCACGCCGCCCGTGGAGTGCTTGTCCACGGCGGGCGGACCACCATCCGATTTGAAATCGAGCTGCTCGCCCGACTCGATGATCGAACGGGTCAGTGTACTGAGCTCGGCGGCGCTCATGCCCTTGAAAAGCACCGCCATGAGGAAGGCCGACATCTGGTAGTCCGGCACCTGGCCGGAGCCGTAGTCGATGAGGAGCTGTCGCAGGTCCCCATCACCAAGCTCGGCGCCGTCACGCTTTCGCGCGATCAGCTCCTGGGCGAGCATGAGCCTCCCTGGTGGGGGGTGATCACCTGGAGGGGCAGTCAGGTACGCAGAACGTCCCGACCCTTGTCGACGACGTCCGAAATTCGGTCGCCGGTGCGGTCGGCGCTCTTCCGCGCGCGTCGCGCCAGCCGACGCGTCTCCCTGGCAGCCCGGTCAGCCAGTTCGCGTGCCTCGTCGCGGGCATCCTCGAGCGATTCACCTGCCGAGTCCGTCCACTCCTCCGCCTTGCGGGCGATCTGTCTGCGCGTCCGGGCACCGCTCTGCGGCGCGAGGAGCAGCGCGGTAGCCGTTCCGATGACGGCGCCAACGGTCAGACCCAACAGGAAGCCGAGGGCTTCCCTGTATTCCGTGTTGTCCATTTGCTCCTCCAAAGATGCGATCGGTACGAACAGGCAAGTTGGCGGGATTCATCCCCCCTGCCAATAACCTTCAGGGAGCGGAAAGTGCCTTCGCTTGCCGGTCGGGCGGCATTCTCTACTTTCAGGACTCTTCGACGCTTAAGCGAAACGGGTGGATGCATGAGTGACTATCGCCTCGAGGACGAGGTTCGCATGCCTTCTCCAGCCCTGCAGGCTCTGTCGGCTGCGGCGGATCGGGGTGGAGAGGTCGTAGCGGCCGCGGTGAGAGTTGCCGGTCGGGCGGCGGGCGAGGACATCGCCCGACGCATCGCCGGAGCCATCTCGCTGTCGGAGCTCGACACGGACGACTTCTGGTCGGCCGCGAACGCAGAGACGGGCGCGAGGGGGCTGGGCACATTCGAATGGAAGCGGGGCATCGGCGGTCACGCCGAACTGCTGGTCCGTGGGGCGCCCGATCTCGCCGGCGGCGCCCGAACATCGGGCAATGGCGGCACCCCGTTCACCGAGGGCCTGATCGAGGGCCTCCTCACCGCGGCGGCCGAGGAGCCTGTCGGAGTCGTTCGCGCGCCGCTCGATGATGGAGAGGGAATCCGGTTCGTGATCGGTTCTCCTGTCGCCCTGCGGCACGTTCAGGTGCGTCTCCGCGGTGGAGCCACCCTCGAGCAGGCGCTGGAGGGCATCTGACCCCGGAACCCGGGCGGGTGGTGGCCCTGGACTACGGACGGCGACGAATCGGTGTGGCCGCTTCGGATCCGTTGTGTACGATCGCATCGCCCCACGTCGTCATGAAGAACGCGGACCCACCCACCGAACCGCCCCAGGGACTGCTGAACCTGCTCAAGGACCTGGCACCCGTCGTCGTGATCGTGGGTATCCCCGTCCACATGGATGGCTCCTTCGGCGAGATGGCTGCGGAGGCCAGAGCTTTCGCCGCCCGCCTGATGACACTGTCGGAGATCCAGGTACTGGAACGGGACGAACGCCTCACCAGCTACGAGGCCGAGGAGATGCTCCGCGAGATGGACCTTTCGCGGCGCCGGAGGCAGGAGAAGGGTCTGAAGGACATGCTGGCCGCGACGGTCCTGCTCAGGGAGTACCTCGAGGAAGTCGGATGAAGAAGCGCTGGCTCATCGCTGTCGTCGTGCTCCTGCTCGCCCTACTGGGCGCGGGGACCTGGTTCGCCACGACCCCACCCGGCGGAGGTCCGGGAATCGACGAGACTGTCGAAATCGTCGTACCCGCAGGGGCCGGCGCACTCGCCATAGGCCAGCAGTTGAGGTCCGCGGGCCTGGTCAGGTACCCACGGTTCTTCGCCCTCGCCGCCAGGACGCGAGGGGTCGAAGGCTCGCTCAAGGCCGGGCGCTATCGGGTGACGGGTGACATGGGTTGGGGCGAGATCCTGGACGTGATCGCGGCCGGGGAGGTCGTGACCTTCCCGCTCACGGTGCCCGAGGGATTCACCGTTCGCGAGCTGGCCCCACGCGTGGCCGAAGCGACCGGCGTGGACGCGGACTCGGTGGCGCGGTTGGCCATGGACTCATCGTTCGTAGCGGAACTGGGAGTGCCGGGCCCGACCCTGGAGGGCTACCTGTTCCCCGAGACCTACCGGTTCGCCGAGGGACTGGCCCCGGCTGACATCCTGCGCGAGATGGTCACCCGCTACCAGGCCTACTGGACACCGGAGCGGCGCGGCCGGCTCGACAGCCTGTCGCTGGACGAGAGAGGCCTGGTGACGCTGGCCAGCATCGTCGAAGAAGAGGCGCGCGTCGCCGATGAGAGACCGATCATCGCGGGCGTTTACACCAATCGACTCGAGATCGGCATGCTCCTGCAGGCGGATCCCACCGTGCAGTACGCGCTCGGCGAGCCCAAGGCGAGACTGCTGTTCGCGGACATCGACCGGGTGGCGGACGATCCATACAACACCTACACGCATGCGGGACTCCCACCTGGCCCCATCGCATCACCCGGAGCGTCGTCGCTCGATGCTGCCCTGTACCCGGCCGATGTACCCTACCTGTTCTTCGTCGCGCGACCGGACGGATCACACGAGTTCACCCGCACCAACCGGGAGCACGTCAACGCCAGGAACCGGATCCGACGTGAGCAGGGAGAGTGACCTGCGGCGGCAGCTCCGCCTGATCGTCCTCACTCACCCGCGACCCGCGGGCGGCAACCTGGTGGACGTCGTGGCCGAGTGCCTGGAGGCCGGCTGCCGAGCGATACAGCTGCGCGACAAGCAGGCGCCCGCCGCCGACCTGTATCGGCAGACCCTGGACCTGCTACCGCTGGTCCGCGCGCACGACGCCCTTCTCTTCGTGAACGACCGCCTGGACGTGGCGCTGGCCGCCGGGGCCGATGGCGTCCATCTGGGCCCGGACGACATCCCGGTCGAGGCGGTAAGGGCTCGCGTTCCCGACACGTTCCGGATCGGCTACTCGACGGACGATCCGGCAGTGGGTCGGGCAGCCGCGGTGGCGGGCGCGGACTACCTGGGCGTCGGGGCCGTGTTCGGAACGATCTCTAAGGTCGGCCTGGAAGACGAGGCCATCGGGCCGGAACGGGTGGGAGAGGTGGTCCGCTCGTCCGGGCTGCCGTGCGTGGGAATCGGGGGGATCACGCTGGAGAATGCCGCCGCAGTCGCCTCGGAAGGGGCCGGTGTGGCGGTGCTGGGAGCCGTGATGCAGGCCGGGCGACCGGGAGACGTCGTCAGAGATCTGCTGCAGCTTATATCCCGGGCCGCTGGCGAACCGGCGGCCCGGGAAGCACCCGGCACCTGATCAGTTCCCGATCGGCTTGTACTCGAACTTCTGGCCGCCCAGCGTGGCTTCGTACATCAGGCCGCCTTTCGCCTTGCTGACGACCGCCACGCCCTTGGCGTAGTCGATGTCCGCCGACGCGCCAGCGGTAATCGCGACGGCCGACGCCTGCCCGCTGAATTCGATCTTGTCGGCCTTGAAGCGGTCCATGTCTTCCTCGCCCTGGAAGAACATGACCTGGATGAAGGACTGGCCGCCCAGCTGCAGACCCACGTCCAGCTGCTTCAGCGTGGACTGGCCGATCAGGTTGCCCCCCTGGTAGACCAGTCCGGTGCCGTGCGCACCGCCCACCACGAATCCGCCTTTGCCCACGCTGGGAAATACCGCGTAGCCGTAGGAATCGTCGAAAAAGCGCTGCAGCCCGGCGTCGTCCGCCACCAGATCCTCGATGGCCTGTGCCACCTCCAGCTTCTTCTTCTCGAGGTCGTAGTCGGTCTCCTGTGCTGTGACCCTGTGCGGCATGGCGATCACGGCCAGGCTCAGGCCAGCGGCGAACACGGCCCAGCGGCCGAGATAGCTCTTCATCTTGTTCTTCTCCGTACGTGAAAGGACGAACTTCATCGACTCAACAGGCCCAGAGTACCCCGGACCGTGCAGTCGAGCAATGAGGGTTCATGCTCGTGGAGCGGGGAATCCCCGGGGGGGCGAGGGTCATTCCCGCGGGGCGAGCGGAAGTGCAAACGCCCCACGCCGCTGTGAAGCGGGTGGGGCGTTCGATATAGGAGCCGGCGGTGACCTACTCTCCCACGGCCTGAGGCTGCAGTACCATCGGCGCTGAGGGGCTTAACTGCTGGGTTCGGGATGGGACCAGGTGTATCCCCCTCGCGAGAACCACCGGCACTTTTCGCG
>JBATJK010000061.1:0-2284 GCA_049668445.1 Gemmatimonadota bacterium | reverse complement strand
AGCAGGCCTTCTCGGACGATTCGGAGAACCGCCATGACGTCCCGCCGGTAGCACACGTTCTCCATCATCATGAAGGGCATGCCGGTGCGTTCCTGGGTCTGTACCAGGTCCCAGCAATCCTGCACCGGCGTCGCCGCCGGCACCTCTACGCCCACCGCCTTGCCTCGCTCCATCGCCGCGATCGCCATCGGCGTGTGCCACAGCCACGGTGTGGCGATGATTACC
Source organism: Gemmatimonadota bacterium (assembly GCA_049668445.1). Taxonomy (GTDB): domain Bacteria; phylum Gemmatimonadota; class Gemmatimonadetes; order Palauibacterales; family Palauibacteraceae; genus Benthicola. Next base: position 2,059 of record JBATJK010000061.1, on the reverse strand, counting down.
GCGTCGATGTCGTCCATCTCGATGAGGTTCAGGTAGTCCTCCTCACCCGAGGTGAACTGCCGGGGCTCGTTCCCGCCGGCCTCCGTGACCGCATCCGCCGCTCGTCGGGCCTTCTCGGGCACGATGTCGCACACGGCCTTGATTTCAGTGTCATCCCGACGCGCAGCCAGACCCAGGAGCCAGGAACCACGGCCGCCCACGCCGATGAAGCCCAGACGCAGTTTGTCCGCCGGAACGCCGCGGTCTCGACCCAGCAGCGCTCCGGGCGCCAGGGACATGCCGAGGGCCGTACCCGCGCCGGCTTTCACGAAATCGCGTCTATCGAGCGGTGTCATGGGGCTCTCTCCGATGGAGCGTTGAGGTCGGCCGGCAGGAGTTCCAGCTCCAGCAAGACCGGCCTGTGGTCCGATGCCACGGTCTCCTCGACCACGCGGTGCTCGCGCACCGCGAATCGGCTCCCGGGCCTGAACAGGATGAAGTCGATCTCCCGGTCCGGGGTTTCCGACGGGAAGGTGAACGCCTGGCCCTCCTTGGCCGGCCGCTGCCACCCACCTGCGTCCTCGAGAAGACGGATTACCTTCGAGTCCGGGATCGAGTTGAAGTCCCCGGCAAGGACGACCGGCGCCGTCTCATCCGCGAACAGCTCGACGAGGCGTGCGGCCTGGGCCAGCCGCTCCTCGGTGTTCGCGTACAGGTGCACGCCGACCACCACGACCTGCGGGCCCTGCCCGTAGCCGGGCTTCAAGAGCTGCACCCGGGCCGCCAGCGCAGTGCGCGGCTCGGCCCCGTCCGGCAGCCGGTGATTCTCCCATTCGACGACCGGATACCGGGATAGCAATGCCATCCCGTAGCGTCCTCCCCGGTAGTCCATGAAGCCGCCGAACATGGCCTGCATGCCGGTCAGTTCACCGAGGCGGGTCGCCTGGTCCTCGAGCCCGGTTCGGGACGTGACGCTGTCAATTTCCTGAAGGGTCACCACGTCTGGTTGCACGGAACGGATCACCGACGCGACTCTCTCGAGGTCGACCTTCCCGTCCATGCCCAGGCCGTGCTTGATGTTGTACGCCAGGATCCGGACGACGTCAGGGTCGTTCTCCACCTGCGCGATGGCGAGCGTTGGGCCCGGCAGGAAGAGCGCTGCCAGGACGCACAGGAGGGTGCCTGAGAGGGTCGGTGTGCGGCCCATGTCAGTCGCTCCCTCGATCCCCCGCCGCGGCTGGCGGGCTCCGCTTGCTCTGCTCCATGGCGTCGGCTCGCCCGGGGCCCAGCGGACTCAGACGGAACGAGTACGAGTACTCACGAACGGGCAGACGGTAAGCCTCGAGCGGCTGCGCTCCCCAGCTGTTGTCTCCGCCCACGCCCATCTGTTTGTGATCGAGGTGAATGGCCACGAGGTCGCGTGGCCTCAGATCGTACGTGTGCCGTCCGCGTTTCGTAGTCCCCTCGTCCAGGTCTTCCTGCAGGAACTGGAGGGCGCTCCAATCGAGCGTCGGCATTCCGTGCGCTGCCAGACCCACGCCCGTTGAATCACTGAAGGCCACCCAGCGGGTCTCCGTCCGGTTGCCGTTCTCTTGCGGCCGAATGTACGGGTAGTACAACTCTTCAACCGAGGCAGAGTACATGCCGATCGGGGCGCTCGTCTTCCGATCGCTGTAGTTCTCGTGCGGACCCCGACCATACCAGGTGACGTCGGCGAATTCGGGCGACAGGGAGAAGCGCAGGCCGACGCGGGGGATGTCTGGCAGTTCGCCGCCGGAGGTCGCCGTCGGGGGTACGAAGCGCTCCGTCACCACCACGTCGCCACTGCCGAATACATCGTATGACAGGTACAGGCGGGCGTTCACGGCGGGCAGGCCGAGCGTCGCGTCGATCCTTACTTGCCCCGTGGCGATCGCCTTCGTGACGAGGCCCTCCAGCGTCCTGACTCGTCCGGCGTCCTTCCACACGGCCTGTCTCCGCGGCATGCGGTTGCCGTAGTCGTTGTCCGTGGGAGCGCGCCAGAAATCAGGCTCGAGCGGACTCACCAGCAGCTCGCGACCTTCGACCTCGAAGTACGAAA
>JBATJK010000060.1:0-30326 GCA_049668445.1 Gemmatimonadota bacterium | reverse complement strand
CGTAGGCCCGGAGATCGGCCTTCACTCCGACCGAGCGAATCGGAAGCGGCAGGGCTTCGAGCCCGAAGTCACGGCCGACCTTCTCCACGATCGGTCCGATGGTGTCGAACCCGACCCGATCGCCCTCTCCGTCCCCGCACAGACAGCGAACACCGAGCCCCGGGCCCGGGAACGGGTGTCTCCACACCAGGTCGTGCGGAATACCCAGCTTTTCGCCCAGCTCGCGCACCTCGACCTTGTACAGCTCCTTCAGCGGCTCGATCACCCCGCCCTGCTCGATCATCTCTTCGATGATCGGCACCCGATTGTGATGCGTCTTGATCGTGTCCGCTCGCTGCGTGCCGCCCGTTTCGATCGTGTCGGGATAGATCGTGCCCTGTCCCAGCAGGTGCCCGTCGATACCGAGGTGGCTGGCCTGGTCGCGGAAGACGTCGATGAACGTGTTCCCGATCGCCCACCGCTTTTCTTCGGGATCGATCAGACCCTCCAGCGCCTCCAGGAAGCGGTCGCTCGCGTCCACGAAGTGCACATGCGAGCCCAGACCGAGACCGGCGAAGAACTCCAGCACTTGCTCGCTCTCGTCCTTCCTCATCAACCCGTTGTCGACGTGCAGCAGGTCCACCCGCTCGGGACCGAGCGCCTGGGTAAGCAAGGTCGCGGCGACGGTGGAGTCGACTCCCCCGGACGCCAGGAGAAAGACCGAGCGGTCTCCAACTTGCTCGCGGATCTTCTCCATCTCCTCCGCCATGAAGGCTTCAATGGTCCAGGACGGACGACATTCGCAGATGTCGAGGACGAAGTTCGCGATCATCTCGTTGCCGTGAACCGTGTCATCGACCTCGGGGTGAAACTGGAAGCCATACCGCCGAAGCGTGTCGGATCCGATCGCGGCGAAGCGGTGGCCGGGACCATCCGCCGTGGTGGCGCTCCAGCCGAGCTCGACGAACTCCGGTCCCACCTCGGTCACCGAGTCGTAATGGCTCATCCACACCGGCTGGACCGGATCGAGGCCCTTGAACAGCGAGTGCTCACCCGTCAGGTGAAGGTCGGTCCGTCCCCACTGCCGTCCACCGTGCACGACCTTGCCGCCATAGTGCTGGGCGATCTCCTGGTGCCCGAAACAGAACCCGAGAATCGGCAGATCGAGGTCGTAGATCTCCTTGTTGTATTCCGAGTCTTCGCCGTGCGACGCGAGGGCCGGACTTCCGGAGATGATGATCCCCTTGTAGGGCGCGAAGGCCTCGATCGGGTCCTCGGGCTGTCGGATCTCTGCGAGGACGCCGTGGCGTCGCACTTTGGTCGCGATCAGATGGGCGTATTGACCGCCGAAGTCGATGACAGCGATGGCGTCGTGCTGCATGGCTCCTCGTATGTCAGGTGGGGCTTGGCGTTGGGACGGGAATACACATAGCGGGGCGGCCCCGCAACCCTGCACGTCGGTCGGACATCAATCTCCTGAGCGCAGGAACCGCAGCATCGGGCGGCCGAACGCGACAAGACTGGCCCACCCCATCAGGACGCCGGGCAGGAAGACTGCCACCAGCAGCCACGCCTCGGCTGGCGTGTGCGCCTCCCGGGACAGGAACACCGTACCCAGAGGCAGGAAGGCGATGCAGCAGAAGGCCAGGGCCAGCAGGCCGACAGTCCTCTGGTGAGCCAGCGACCACACTCCAAGCACGAGCCCCAGGAGCAGCCACGCTCCTACCGCGACGAAACCACCAAGGTCGGTGTCGTACGCCATGACGAACAGGTGGAGGGAGAATGCCGAGGCAGTGTTGAACACGAGCGTCCAGCGCAGCAGACCCATGCGGAAGCCGCCCCAGTCGACCTCCTGGCGGCCTTCGTACGCCTCAAACATCGGACGGCCCGTCAACGTCACGAGAAGGGTGAGGGAGGCAGCCAGGGCTACTCCGGCTGGCCAGGTGGGCGCACCATAGCTCGGCCCGAGGGTGAAGGCCATCGCCCAGGGGAGTACCGCGATTCCGACGGCCAGTCCGAGCCAACGTCCAGCGGGCCGCTGCAGCACGAGACCGACCAGGGCCCAGACCAACGGCAGGAGCATCAAGAGGATTGCGATCCCCAGGCGCTCCTGACCCGGCGGGCCGTCTCCGGCGCGAGGTGCAAGAAAGAGAACCAGCGCGACCAGGGTCGCAAGCGCGAGGACGGCCAGCGCGCTCCGTATTCTGGTCATGGCCTCTCTCGACTACTTCTTCAGGCCGCGGATCTGCCCGTCCAGGTTCCAGGCGGGATCGGGCCCGAGTCCCAAGTGGGCCAGGGCCGTCACGGCCACATCAACGATCTCGGGCGGACAGTCGGTGCGCCCGGGCTCCACCGACGGGCCGCTGGCCAGAAAGAAGATCGTGGTCTCGGACGGAGAGGTCCCCCCGTGTCCGCCCGCATCGTCACGACCGTGATCCGTGCTCATCAGGATGAGCCAGTCCTCCTTGTCGTACGTCGGTCGATCCCGCACGGCCTCGAGCAGCAGACCCACCCGGGTGTCCGCCCACTCGATAGCCGCCCTGTACTGGGGTGAACGCGAGTTCGTCTCGTGCGCCACTACGTCGATATCGCCGAGGTAGACGAACGCCGCATCCACGTCCGTGTCGCGCAGGTGCTCGACGGCCGCCTCGACGCTGAGAGAGTCGGCATACCGGTAGCCGTCCGCCTCTCCATCGAAGGTGATCTTCACGTCGATGTAGTCGCTGAACAGGGGTCCACCCGAGTCGGTCGTCCCCAGGGGAGGCCAGTCCGTCACCGCGAACGTGTTCAACTCCGGTCTCTCGCGTTCGATCCGGGTGAGGAAGTCCGGGTAGGTCGCGTAGTCGTTGCCCTCGAAGTTGTTGCCGTCCACAAGGTGCTTGTCCGTGCGGGCGCCGATGGTCATGCTCGACCAACCCGGGCCGCTGATCGTTCGCACGCGGGTCTTCGCCTCGTCCGAGAAGAAGCCGGTGGCCGCCAGGGAGTCGATCACCGGGGTCTCCACTCGGGCCATGATGTCCACCCGCACTCCGTCCAGGCCTATGAGCAGCACCTTCTTCCGGAGAGCTTCTTCCTGGGAGAGGCCGACCCGTGGAAGCAGGGCGGACGCGAGGATGGCCAGAGCGACGACGAAGCCTGAGTTGCGAAGCGGGTTCATCAGATTCTCAACGTGACGGAGTATTCCTTTCCGAACGGGCATGGACGGAAGATGTGCCTGCAGCACGGTCATCGCCACGGTGGGCCGCGGTCGCCGCGATGGGAAACCAACGCGTGACAGGGCTGTATCAGGGACTATGACACGAAATGCCCACTTTCCCATTCTTGCTGCAGGACTCTGCACCCTGCTCCTTGCGGGCTGCTCTGACGACGCCCCGTCGGACCCGGGTGGCGGCGAGCTGCCGGTACTGCCGGAATGGGATGGCCGTCGGGAGTTCATCGGCACGCTGACATTCGCCGGCCGCGAGCGATCGTTCATCGGGCACCTGCCGACGAGCTATGACCACGAGCGCCGGGTCCCGCTGCTCCTCGTCTACCATGGCTCCGGGATGCACGCCGAGCTCATGCGCCAGGTGACCGGACTCGACTGGATCGCCAACGACCACGGGTTCGCCGTCATCTATCCCGACGCCTCGGACGGGTTCTACCCGATCCCCTGCCCCGACTGCCAGAACGATGGCCGGGACGGCTTCGAGGAGATCGACTTCGCCCGGGAGATCATCCGCTGGACGAGCGAAATCTACGCCGTCCATCCAGACAGCGTGTATGCAACCGGATTCTCGATGGGCGGCTTCTTCATCAACTACCTGGGATGCGCGCCGAATTCCCCGGTCCGGGGGATCGCCCCGGTGGCGGCCGGCGCCCGTGACGACTTCGACGGCTTCTGCTCGAGTCCGAGACCCAAGGTGTTGATCATCCACGCTCTACAGGACCTCGTGGCGACCATCGAGGGAGGCGCCAATTCCATGTCGATCGCGGAGCTGGCCGAGATGTGGCGCTCGCACGGCCGCTGCGACTTTACTCCGGTGGAGTGGGACTATCCATCCGGAGCGATGGGACTTCCGACCGTGCACGCCCGGCGTTGGGACGGCTGCGCGGGAAAGGGGCCCGTCCGCCTGGATGTGATCGACGGCATGGGGCACTGGTGGCCCAAGGCCGACGACAACCCGAGCGGCCTGGACGCGAGCGAGGTGATCGCGGACTACTTCTTTCCCCTGACTCCGTGACGGCAAGCCAGGTTCAGGAGTGGCACGCGGAACTGCTATCCGCGATCGAGCGCCTGGCGGATCCCGCCTATCGGGAGGGGTCTCTCATGGTCGCTCCCACCGCCCAACGCGTGCACGGGATTCGCACCCCTGACAACCGTCGCCTCGCCCGGGAGTGGAGACGCGCCCATCGCGATGTCGATCCAGCCGTCGTCCTCTCCCTCGTCGAGGTGCTGTGGAACGCGGAGTCCCGCGACGAGCGGGCCCTCGGGCTCGAGATCCTGAATCTGCATCCGGACCTTGTCCGCGACCTCGAGGTGGCCCGGTTCGATCGGTGGCGACTGGACATCGACAACTGGGGTGTATGCGACTTTGTGGGGACACGAATCCTCGGTCCGTGGGTCGAGGCCGAACCGGAAGACCGTCTGAGGTATCTCGAACAACTGGTGGGTGACCCCCATCTCTACAGCCGCAGGCTTGGACTGGTGGCCAGCGTCTATCTCAACACCGGCGGCACCGAATATGGAGAGTGGACGCTCAGCCAGGTGGACCGCCTGATCGACGAACGGGACCCAATGATCACGAAGGCCATCTCCTGGTCGCTGCGACAGATGACCAGACACCAGGCCTCGATCGTCGAAGCATACGTGGATAGCCGCACAGACCGGATGGCGGCTCTTCCGCGCCGGGAGGTGCAAAACAAGCTGAGAACCGGCCGAAAGAGCGGGCGACTCGACTGACTACCGCGGTCGCTCACGCGTACCATTGCACTACAGGCCCTCGACCTGCAGTCTTTTCCGACTCTCGAGCGTCGTCTTCCCCCGTCGACGACCGAGGTAATCGCATCCAACCGAGTGACAAACGATGACCGATCCCCGATTCACCAGGCTGGCACAGACACTGATCCACTATTCCTGCGAACTCCAGGAAGGCGAGAAGGTGCTCATCGAGGCGATCGACACGCCGCCGGCGTTCACCAGGGAGCTCGTTCGCGTGGCCCACGAAGCAGGTGTCATCCCGAACGTGCTTCTCAAGAACAACGAAGTGCTGCGACGGCTCCTGCTCGGGGCCACCGAGGAGCAGCTCGACCTCATGGCCGCGTCGGAAGAAACGTACATGAAGGGGGTCGACGCCTACATCGGCGTGCGCGGTGCTCCCAACGTTTCCGAGCTATCCGACGTCCCGCAGAGCCAGCAGAAGATGTACGAGCGCTACATCTGGAAGCGGGTCCACATGGACATCCGGGTGCCGGACACGCGGTGGGTCGTCCTGCGCTGGCCGAGCCCGTCCATGGCGCAGCTGGCCGAGCGCTCGACCGAGGATTTCGAGGACTTTTACTTCCGCGTGTGCACCATGGACTACGAGCGCATGTCCGAGGCCCTTCAGCCTCTGCGCGAGTTGATGGAGGCCACCGATCGGGTGCACATCAAGGGGCCGGACACGGACCTTCGCTTCAGCATCGCGGGCATCCCGGCCATGCCGTGTGACGGCAAGCGCAACATCCCGGATGGGGAGGTGTTCACGGCCCCGGTGAAGGACAGCATCGAGGGAACGATCCAGTACAACACTCCCACGATCTACCAGGGCGTGACGCACGAAGACGTGTTCTTCCGTTTCGAGGAAGGGAAGATCGTCGAGGCGCAAAGCACGAACACGGAGCACCTGAACGAAGTCCTCGATGCCGACGAGGGCTCACGCTACATCGGCGAGTTCTCGCTCGGCTTCCACCCGCACATCCTGGAGCCGATGAAGGACATTCTGTTCGACGAGAAGATCGCCGGCAGCATGCACCTCACGCCGGGAAACGCCTACGAGACGGCCTTCAACGGCAACCGGAGCCAGATCCACTGGGACCTGGTCCTCATTCAGAGGCCGGAGTACGGCGGTGGCGAGGTGTGGTTCGACGACGTGTTGATCCGGAAGGACGGGACGTTCGTGCTGCCTGAACTCGAGGCGCTGAATCCGGACAGGCTGGGCACCTAGAGCAGGCCCCGGGCGGGCAGTCCTGCCACCCGCCCGGGTCTCCCTCCCTCGTCAGACCCCCGTCCGGGGCTCCTGCATCATCAGACCACCCGTCGCTTTGATCGTCTGGAACGTGGTCAGCGCGTCTTCGAAGTACGTTGCCGCCTTCTCCAGGTAGGCGGACGTTTCGTCGATGTACCCGTCCGTCGAGGCCGACCATACCCGGTTCAGCGATCGCTCCGCGGCCGCAAATCGGTTCATCACCTCCGCATAGGCCTTGAGACCGTAGCTGTGAGCGATGCTCTCGCGCGCGTCTACGAACTTGACCAGATCGGCCATGAACCGTTCGTCGATTCGATGCCTGAGGTCGTAGACGTTGATCCCCGCCTTTTCCTCGTTGAGTCTCTTCGCTTCTGCCGAAAGACTCTGCAGGCTCGACTCGATGGCCCGGACGTTGGTGGTGATGACCTCGACGTCGGTGGCCTCCGCCTTACGCGCCCGCTGCGCCACGATCACTCCCACGATTCCGATGGCGAGCCACACGAGAAAGGACGAGGTGCTGACGCCTTCGACCTGTTTGACGACTTCGAACGAGCCGCCGAGGAAACCGACGGTGATGAGCAGGTAGCCGAGATGTCTGAGTTTCATGTCGCCCTCCTCACCCGAACACGATGAACAGCGAGTAGACCACTCCGATCAACGCCTCGCCGACGATCAGTCCGGCAGCGATCGGAATCCCCACGTCCTCGCTCCATAGCTTCCCGAGCTTCCAGTCGGAAACCAGGCGGAGCAGGGTTCCGATCGTGTAGGTGAGGACGATGTTGAACGGCAGATAGAAGCCGAGGCCGACGAGCACCCCCAGGCCCCCGATGCCGCTCGCGCTGAGGAGGGCCCCGAGACCCGCCCCGGTGAGGTATTTGTCGCGCGGCACGTCGCCGCCGAGGATCCCCTCGATCACGCTCGCCAGCGCCTGACCCTGCGGGGCCGGCAGAGCGTCGCTGCCCAGGGTGTACGCCTGATGCAGGACCACGATCAGGCCCATGATGATGATCGGGCCGATCCACGTACCCAGGAATTGGGCCTTCTGCTGCTGCTTCGGAATCGCGCCGACCAGGTAGCCGGTCTTCAAGTCGAGCATCAGGTCGGTAGCCTGGGCCATGGCCACGCACATCGCGGCGCCCACGGTTACCGATGCGATGATCGACCCCCGGTCGCCTATGCCGCTCGTGACCAGGATCATGAGGGTCACGCCGATCAGGGTCATCCCCGAGAGCGGGGACCAGTTGGTCCGGCCGATGCACTCCGAGAGCACCACGCCGGCCACCCAGATCCACAGCGTCCCGAGCAAGGCCATGGTGAGTCCCCGAACCAGGCCGACCTCGGCCACCGAGGTCCAGGCGATGATCGCCAGGACCACGAAGGCCGCCGCGACACCCATATAGAGCATCTGGATCGGGAGTTCGTCCTGTGATATCTCGGATCGCGACTTGGCCGCATCCCGCATGCTGCGTATGGCGCTCACCACGAGCGGGAGGGCGAGCACGATGCCCATCAGGGCCCCACCGATCAGCATGCCGATTCCGGTGGGCCGGAACAGGTTGAGCCGCAGGTAATCGGCGATCCCCATACCCGAGGCCTCGAGGGTGGCGGCGTCCGGCAGGATTCCCGAAGCGCTCATGATCGGCGCCAGGAACCAGTAGCAGACGTAACCCCCGACGATGAAGAAGAAGCCGCCCTTTCCGGCCAGGAAGGCTACACCGACCGTGAGCAGGGACAGGTACCAGATCCCGTTCATGTACTCGGGAAGACCGAGCACGACCCCGAGGTCGTAATTCTCGACGCCGGTCTTGAGGCTGATGAAGTGGGCGAGAGCAGCCACCAGCGCTCCGCCCACCAGCAGCCAGGCCTTGTGGATCCCCGCCCCCGGCGACTTGAGCACGGCCGCCGTGGCGATCCCGCCCGGAAATGCCAGGCGGTTGTAGTCGATCATCTGCTTCCTGAGAGGGATGATGAACGCGATCCCCAGGATCCCGCCCGCGATGCAGCCGAGGACCAGCAGCGGGTAGTTGAAATCGGTGATCCCGAGAATGAACAGCGCCGGCACCGAGAACATCATGCCTGCCGAAGCGCCGTTCACTGCGCTCGCCAGGGTCTGCTGGATGTTGTTCTCGATGATGCTGTTGCGGCGCATCACGCCTCGAAGGATCCCGAAGCCGAGAATCGCCGCCAATTCCGAGCCCTCGATCGAGAAGCCCAGCTTGAGGCTCAGGTAGCCGATACTGACGGCGATTAGGATTCCGATGCCGTAGCCCACCAGGACGCCCGCCCAGGTGAATTCTGGGTAGGGGCCCGTATGGCCGGTGAGCCTGGTCGGAGCGGTTTGGTCTTCCAACTCCGCCTCCCGGGTGAGAAGGGCCGGAGGCGCCGACGCCCGCGTCGGTTGCCTCCTGGAGAATGTCGTTCTTGCCGCCCGCAGTCGCGCGCCGGGTGGCGCGCCCGGATATTGTATCCCGGTCCGGGAGCGGGCGCGACCGGGCGACTTGAAGATCCGAGCTGGAGCATGTGATGCGGAGTCGGCTTCAACCTGACCGAAGACTCGGAAGGTGAGCGTCTCACCGGCTTCAGTGCTTTCGCGCGCGCCGGTCCAGGACGTCAACACCTACACCCAGAGCAACAACCAGCTCGGGATGCTGACGCTGGGTCTCACCTTCTTCTAGGCGGGACCGTCCACCAGTCCGGCAAAGGTCTTGCAGTACTGACGCAGTCCAGAAACGGAACGCATTTCCGAGGACAGCGCGATGGACGACGTCAGGCGAGCGGGACCCCACACCAGGATCATTCACGGCGGGCAGCAGGCGGACCCCGAAACCGGGGCCGTCAGCACACCAATATACCAGTCATCCACGTTCGCATTCACCGACGCGGACCAGGGTGCCGACCGCTTCAGCGGAGCGCCGGGCTGGAAGTATACGCGTCTGGGAAACCCCACCGTGGCGGCCCTGGAGCGCAATGTCGCCCTTCTCGAACACGGATGCGGCGCACTCGGCGCGGCCACCGGGATGGCGGCGATCAACAGCGTCTACCTGACCTTTCTGGGCCAGGGCGCCCACGCCGTCGTCACGGACTGCGTGTACGGTCCGACCCGGACCATCCTGGAGACCGAGTACACGCGTTTCGGGGTGGAGGCGACCTTCGTCGATTCGTCCCATCCGGACAATGTGGCCCGTGCCCTGCGCCCAAATACGAAGCTCGTCTACATCGAGAGCCCGGCCAACCCGACTCTCAGGCTTACCGACATCGCGCGCTGCGCGGACATCGCTCATCGGGCTGGTGCGATTCTCGTCGTGGACAACACGTTCGCTTCGCCGTACCTGCAGAACCCGCTGCAGCTGGGCGCCGATGTCGTGGTTCACAGCATGACGAAGTTCATCAACGGCCACACCGATGTGGTGGCCGGGATCATCGTGGCCCGCAAGGAAGAGGTGCTCGAGCGGATTCGCGCCGTGCACGTGAACCTCGGCGGCACCATGGATCCGCACCAGGCGTGGCTGGTGCTGCGGGGTATCAAGACGCTGGGTCTTCGGATGGAACGGGCGCAGGCCAACGCGCGAGCCCTTGCCTACTATCTGCAGCGACACGCGGCCGTGAAGTGGGTCAACTACCCCGGACTGGTCGATCACCCGCAGCACGACCTGATGAAGCAGCAGATGCGAGGTCCTGGAGCGCTCGTGTGCTTCGGCGTGCGCGGCGGGCTGGAGGCTGGACGGCGCTTCATCAACGGCGTCGAACTGGCGACCCTGGCCGTGAGCCTGGGCGGCATCGAGACCCTGATCGAGCACCCGGCGTCCATGACGCACGCGGGCGTGTCCCCTGACGAACGAAGCAAGGCGGGTATCACGGATGACCTGGTCCGGATCGCCGTCGGCTGTGAGGACTACGACGACCTGGAAAGGGACCTCGAGCAGGCGTTCGAAAAGGCGATGGCGGAAGAGGCGACAGGCGTCTGAGGCAGGAACCGAAGACGATCAGAAGTCGAAGTAGGCCGCAAACGAGAACCTGAGCGCGTCGCCGGCTTGCCCGTCCTTGTTGATTCTCTGCCCCCAGGATAGCTCACCGCCAAGGCGCGCCCCCTGTGTGACGTGCCAGAACCCGTTCGCCGAGACGTAGTACGAGTAGTTGAAGACGTCGTCCGCCTCCCACTCCTCGTTGACGACGCCGAGCCCCCCCACCGTGAAATTCGAGATCACACCCGGGGCGAGATTGAGCCAGCGGTGAGAGTAGGTGACATACCCTCCATAGCTCACCACGGCGTCCCACTGCCCTGTGACCGGATCCAGGATCACGTCGAGTCCCTTACCGCCGAGGCTTCCCACGAAGCGGGAGATCGCCCGGCCGCCGATCGCCTGGAACAGGATCTGGTCGTCGCCGTCGAGGTTGATCTTCCCCGAAACCTGCAGGCCCAGTCCCGGCACGAACTGCGTTTCCTGCGCACGGTCGAGCATCGTGATGGACCTCACGATCGTCGACACGGTGAGGTGTCCCCAGGACGTTTCACGGCGAAGGCGTGCCGCGATGTCACCGAACCCCTGGAACGTCTCGAATGTCTCTGCACTCACGTCCGTGCTGTCCACGACCGTCGCGTCGACCTGCGGCGCCTCCAGGGCGACGGCCGCCTTCCAACCCTCCGATGGACTCACGGAATACCGGATCTGAGGCGTTCGCACTGTGTTGGAACTGGGAGGACCCTCGAGATCGACGGTGACCGGAAGCGCCGTGACGTCCGTAAACGTGGACCAGGTCTGCCCGGCCAGGAAGCGCCAGTACTCCCCGTAGGCATGGCGCAGGCGCAGGCTGTTTCCCTCTCCCCGGAAGTCCGTCTCGATTCGCCCGAATACGATCCCCTTGCCGGTGTCCCGGTTCAGCTCGAATCCGAACCGGCTCTGAGTGGCCTGCATGAAGAAACGGGCCTGGTCGAAATTCAGAGACTCGCCCACCGGGATCAGGTACGTATCGAACACGTCCGTGCTGCGAAGGCCGGAGAAGTCCCACGCACCATTCAGCCGGATCGAAGCGCGCAGCCGGAAGCTCCCCTTCCCGTCCGGGGCTGTGAACACGAATCCGGTTTCCTCGGGAGAGTCCTGAGGGTGCGCCTCCTGGATCGTGTCCATGGCCGCCTGCAGGCTGTCCACGATCCCCGGAGTCTCCGGCTGAGCCGCTGCGACCGAGTCCTGCTGTGCGAAGGCGGGAACCGAACTGAGGCCGCCGGCCGACAGGCCGACGACCCACAGCATGGCTGCACGGCGCAGGCGATTCAGACGCCCGGCAGGTACCAGCATATCACCTTGGGTTCAGTCATCTCCTGCAGGGAGAACTTGAGCCCTTCGCGCCCGAGGCCTGAGTTCTTTACCCCGCCGAACGGCATGGAATCAAGGCGATAGTCCGTCGAATCGTTGAGGATGACGCTCCCGCAATCGAGGCCGGCGGCCATCCGGTGGCACACGGTTACGTCGTTGGAGAAGCCGGCGCCGTGCAGGCCGTAGTTGACGCTGTTCGCGGCCGCGATCGCCTCGTCCAGGTCGTCCACCGGATACAGATTCACCGCGGGGCCGAAGACCTCCTCGTAGTGGATCGTTGCATCGGGCGGCACGTTCTCGAGCACCGTGGGCGGAACCAGCGCACCCTCGCGGGTCCCTCCCGTCAGCAGCGTGGCACCCTTCTCCACGGCCTCCTGGACCCAGCGCTCGACCCGCCTGGCCTCTCCCTCGTTGATCATCGGGCCCATGTTCGTGGACTCGTCGAGCTTGTCGCCCGTCCTGTAGGCGGCGGCCCGGACCACGAAGTCGTCGCGGAAACGGTCGTAGATCTCGCGGTGAATGTAGATGCGCTGCACGCCGATGCAGTTCTGTCCCGCGGCCCAGAAAGCCCCCGACACGCAGGTCTCCACCGCCCAGTCCAGGTCGGCGTCCTTCCACACGATGACGGGTGAATTGGAGCCGAGTTCCATGCCGATCTTCTTGAGCCCGACCCGCGACATGATTCGCTCACCGGCTTCGACACCGCCCGTGAACGAGACCATGCGAACCCGGGGATCCTCCACCAGGGCGTCGCCCAGCACGGCGCCGTAGCCGGTGATGCACTGGAGCACGCCACTCGGCAGGCCCGCCTCCATGAAGGCCTCGGTGAGCTTCAGGCCGGACAGGGGCGTCACGGTCGCCGGCTTCAGGATGACCGAGTTCCCGCCGGCGATCGCCGGGCCGAGCTTGTGGGCCACCAGGTTCAGAGGATCGTTGAACGGCGTGATCGCCAGTACTACGCCGATTGGCACCCGCTCGTAGTAGCCCCGGCGGGCTTCGCCTCCCGGAAACGAATCGAACGGAATCGTCTCACCCTGGAGACGTTTCGCCTCTTCGGCCGCTATGGTCAGCGTGTTCACGCAGCGCCGGGCCTCGCCCCGCGCCTCGTTGATCGTCTTCGATCCCTCGCGAGCGATCGTCCGGGCGAAATCCTCGATCCGGTCCCCGATGATGCCGGCGGTCCGGTAGAGCACCTGCGCGCGCTCGTACGTCGTCATGGCACGCGCCGTCTCCCTGGCAGCGGCGGCCGTGGCGAGGGCCGTTTCCACGTCCGCGTGGCTGGCCGCGGGTACGGTATCTATGATCGAGTCATCGAAGGGGTCGCGTACGTCGATGGTGTCGTCGCGATCCACCCATTCGTGACCGAGGAGCATCTTCATGTCATCCTCCGGTGGTCGGAATCAGGTTCTGTTGTTCACACCCGGGCAAGCGCCTGGTCCAGGTCGGCGATCGTGTCATCGGGGTGCTCGGCGCCCACGCACAGACGCACCATGTTGTTCGGAATTCCGGCGAGCTCCCGCCCCTCTTCGCCCTGCTGCTGGTGGGTCGATATGGCCGGGATGGTGGCCACGCTCTTGATCCGCCCGAGGTCCGTCGCACGCCACGTTCTCTGAAGCCCGTCGAAGAACACCCGCGTGTCCTCCCCCGACCCCAGGACGTTGAACGACATCAGGTGACCGAAGGACCGCGCCCCATCGTCCACGACCTGCATGTAGCGGCTCGCCAGTTCATGCAGGGGATGGCTTTCGAGGCCGAGGTAGTCCACCCTCTCGACCTTCGGATGGTCCGCGAGAAAATGAGCCACCTTGAGCGTGTTCTCTGACATCTGCTCCATCTTCAGGCGCAGCGTCCGTACCTCTCCCAGGATCGCGTGCGCCGTCGGGGGCGACATGCTGGGACCCGAGTCGCGGAACGGCCACAGCTTGAGCCACAGACCGTAGTCGGCCTTCACGTCGTCATCGAGATGCCGGGACACCAGGTCGTGGCGCGCGATGACGGCTCCCGAGATCGTGCAGCCGCCCGCCGCGGCGGTCTTCGACAGCGAATGGACCACGATGTCTGCGCCATGCTCCAGCGGCCGCATGAGGGCCGGAGTAGCGATCGTAGCGTCCACGATGAACGGTATCCCGTGACTGTGGGCCAGGTCGGCCACGGCCCGGATGTCGGCGAAAGCCTGCTGGGGATTCGACGGTATCTCGGCATACAGAAACCGGGTTCCCTCGTCGATCAGGGGCTCCCACGACTCGAGGTTCCACGGATCGCGTACCCACCGGACCTCGGCCCCCCGCTCGGCCATCCGCACGTTGAACAGCTGGAACGTCCCGCCATACGTCTGCGCGGCGGACACGAAGTTGATGTTCTCGGCGCCGGCGCTTCGCTTGGCCAGAAGAGGCTCGATGGCCTGCTTTATGGCCGCCATGCCGGACGACGTGCACAGTCCGGTCGCGTCGCACTTGCAGCCGTACGACTCGAGCAGAGCCAGCGTCTCTTCCAGGTAGAATACCGTCGGATTGTGGATTCTCGAGTAGCACCAGGTCGGGATCTGGTAGGAGAGGGCCGCCTCCATCTCGTCGCTGTCCCGGTACGCCTGGGACGTGGAGGGGAAGATCGGTTCGATGATGCCGCCCTGTCCGCCGGAAAAGGCCTCTTCCGCACTGTACATGCCGTGCACGGCGATGGTGTCGAACCGCAGGTTGCGCACCCTGTCGCGGTGCGCCCGCCGTTCAGACATGTACTTCTGTGCCTTCTCGACGTACGCCTGTACGCCGCTCGCGGTCATGACCGTCATGGGTCCTCCCTGTTTCAGACGCTCGTCCGATGTATCTCGAGCAAGTCCACCAGTACCGCGTACCCGGTTTCGAGGCGGCCGGCACCCGGGCCGACCAGGGTCACGTCTCCGAGCAACTCGGTGGAATATGTGACAGCGTTGGTCGCGCCGCCCACAGACGCCAGGGGATGGGCAAGGGGCACACGCTCAGGCGCCACCGACGCGGTGACCCCGGAGTCGGTCGGCTCCAGCGTTCCAATTAGCTTCCAGCGTTCTCCCGCCTCCTGCGCCGCGGAGATGTCCGCCGACGTGAGACCGGAGATTCCCGTCCGCTCCACGTCGTCCATCCCGATCGGCACGCCCATCAGGAGATTGGCCAGAATCACTACCTTCCCGGCCGCGTCGAATCCCTCCACGTCACCCGTCGGGTCCGCCTCCGCGTACCCGTTGTCCTGAGCTTCCTGGAGAGCATCTTCGTATGTCGATCCTTCTTCCATCCGGGTGAGGATGTAGTTGCAGGTACCGTTGAGGATGCCCTGCACGCGCTTGATCCCGGCGCCTCGCAGCAGGTTCATACCGTTCAGCACGGTCGGCGTACCGCTCATCACCGTGCCCTCGACCCCGATCTCGAGCCCACGTTCGCGGGCCATCTCGGCCAGCTCGGCGTAGTGCAGAGCCACCGGTCCCTTGTTCGTCGTGACCACGTGTTTGCCGGCGTCGAGCGCGGCCCTGATGTGGCCGGTGGCCGGCTCCCCCGTTTCGAGGTCGGTGTAGCTGAGCTCGACCACCACGTCGGCAGCGCTCTGCCGCGCCATCTCGAGCCCGTCCCATCCCCGATCGGGAGCTTCCACTCCACCCAGGTTGCCCGACAGGCGTACCGCATCCAGAAGGTCGGCAGGGTCGAACCCGGCTGGATCGTGGATGCTCCCCTTGAGGTTGTCGCTCACACCGACGATCCGGTACCGGACCCCGAACTGCTCCAGCAGCCGTGGACCGTGGTCGCGCAGGATCTCCGCGAAGCCCTGTCCGACGTTGCCAAACCCGATAATGGCGAGCCTGTATTCCATGATATCTGGCGCTCCTGTCGATTCCCGGATCGCTCCAGACGCAACGTCCGGGTGGGTATGCTTGTTGGTCAAAGCAGGGCGGGATCTATTCCCGGACCGCCGACTCCCGGCGGACCTGCTAAACTGTCACACCGGGTGAGAATGAAGATACACGTTGTAGTGCTGTCGGCGCTCCTCCTCTCGGCATCGTCAGTCGCCGCGCAGGAGCCCGTCGCCTCACCCGACCGGAAGGCCGAAGTCAACGGGGAGACCGTCAGGGTCTTTCTCGACTGCCGCACCCGCTGCGATTTCGACTACATCCGGCAGGAAATCCCCTACGTGGCCTGGGTCCGCGATCGGCAGGACGCTCAGGTCCACCTGCTGATCACATCCCAGCGGACGGGAGCCGGCGGACGCGAGAACACGCTCGCCTTCATCGGCCTGCAAGACATGGCCTCCATCAGCGATACGCTGCTGCAAGTCTCGAGCCCCACGGATACGGACGCGGAGGAGCGCGAGCAGCTGACGCGCACCATCGAGCTGGGCCTCATTCAGTTCGTGGTGCGCACCCCCCAGGCCGCCAGGCTCGAGGTCTCCTGGATCGCGCCGGAGGAGTCGGTTCTGGAGGCCGTGGAGACGGAAGATCCGTGGAACTCGTGGATCTTCCGTCTGCGCACGAGCGGATCGCTGGGAGGCGAGGAACGCACGAACGACTACTCCATCTCCGGGTCCATTTCGGCGAACCGCACTACCGAGGATCTCAAGACCGAGATCTGGACCTACGGTCGTTACGCCGAGAGTTCGTTCGAGCTCAGCGACGGCACGACGACCAACTCGCTGCGGCGGGACTACGGGGCGTCGGTTCTCCAGGTGTGGAGCCTGGGGGATCACTGGTCGGCTGGCGGAGAGGTAAACGGCGGACATTCATTGTATGGGAACTACGATCTTCGCTTCTGGGTCGCGCCAGCTCTCGAGTTCAGCGTTTGGCCTTACGTGGAGTCCACCCGGAGACAGCTCACGTTCCTGTACGCGGTCGGGGTCCAGTACGCAGACTACGTTGAGCTCACGATCTTCCAGAAGGAGGAGGAGACCCGGCCGGCGCACAGTCTTTTCGCGGGCCTGTCGATGGACCAGCCCTGGGGCGATGCGACAGTGGGACTCGAAGCGTTCCAGTACCTGGACGACTTGGAGAAGCATCGGATTGAGTTGTTCGGGTTCCTCAGCGTGCGGCTTTTGCGGGGGCTGGACTTCAACGTGAGTGGCCGGTTCGCCCGGGTGAAAGACCAGATCAACCTTCGTGCGGGCGAGGCCACCGATGAGGAGATCCTGCTGCGCCAGCGGGAGCTCGGTACCGATTTTCGGTACGGCTTTTCTTTTGGTCTCAGCTACCGGTTCGGGTCTATCTACAACAACGCGGTGAATCCGCGTTTCGAGGCACTCGATTAACCTTGCTGCCGTGGACACGGAAGACAGGGTCAGTATTGCCCAGTCGAAGGGGTCGCAACGGCCCAAAGGGAACTGACATGGACGATGGAGTGCGCTCGAACCTGGCAGCTGTGAAGATCGGCCTCATGCTGACTCTGTCGCTCGCCGCATGCGGCGAGGCCCCGCCGCCCGCCGAGGCGGGAAGTTCCGTGCGAGACAGCGCCGGAATCCAGATCGTCGAGAGCTTCGCACCCGTATGGACCAAAGCATCGGCGTGGCGTCTGGGCGAAGCGCCGCTACTGGACCTCGGGCGCCTCGACGGACCCGACGAAACACAGTTCTTCCGGGTAGTCGGGGGCGCCCGCCTCTCCGATGGCAGCCTCGTGCTCGGGAGCATCGGCAGCCACGACTTACGACGGTTCACGGCGGCTGGAGAGCACCTGTGGACCGTGGGCCGGGAGGGAGAGGGCCCGGGGGAGTTCGCGGGCCTGATGCGGCTGGTCGCTGGCGCTGGCGACACGGTTCTCACCTACGATTTTCGCCAGCGTCGGTTCTCGCGCTTCGCCCCGAACGGAACCTTTTTGGATGCTCGGCCCCTGGAGGGAGCGAGCGAAGCCGGCTTCGCCTTCGTCGAATCGCTGCTCCCGGACGGTACGGCCGTGTTCACGTGGAGTGCGTTCAATCGCGACGGGGGGCCGCCGGCCGAAGGAGAGATCAGCCGGGACACACTCAGCGTGCAGGTTCTCCCGGCGGCCGGAGACACGGTATACGAGCTCGGTCTCTTCCTGGGGGACGAGAGGGTGGTGCTCCAGTCCGGCGAAGTCGAGGGAGGATTCAGCATCACGATCTCTTCGACTACGTTCGGCAGATCGACCCGGATAACGGGCGGGGTATCCGGAATCTGGATCGGCGACACCGACCGTTTCGAGATCCGCCGATACTCGCTCGACGGACAGCTCCAGACGTTGGTCCGCCGCTCTCTCGATCCCATCGTCGTGGATGACGCCCTGGTCGAACGCGCCATGGCCGAAGAACTGGAGGGCGCGGACGACGACCAGCGTCGGCAGATTCGCCGCCGCTGGGAAAGCTCTCCTCTACCGCCCACCCTCCCCGCGTTCGAAACTCTCCAGGTCGATCGGACAGGCAATCTCTGGGTCAGCCTGTACCCGCTTCCGGGGGCTCACGAACGAACCTGGTCGGTGTTCGCCCCCGACGGCGCCTGGCTCGGCGACGTCACGTTTCCCGACCGATTCCGACCGCTGGAGATCGGAGACGACTACGTGCTTGGACGCTTCTCTGACGAGCTCGATGTCGAGCACGTCCAGATCTGGGAGCTTGTGAAGCCGATCGGCTGAGGTCCGACCGAGGGCCGCAATCGCCTACTTCGCCAGCGCTTCCCAGTCCACGGGCTGACCCAGCCGAGGCAAGGGCAAGCCGCCGATGACTTCGATGTACTTCTGCGCCGCGCCGGTGTTGAAGACGACGACGCGCTCATCGGGATCGATGGCATTCTCGGATACGAGCATTTCCAGAACTCCCAGGCAGGCGCCCGTTTCGGGTGCGAAGGCGATCCCCTCGAGTTCGGCGCCTCTACGGGCCCAGTCGAGCAGCGAGTCCTCCGGACACGAGCGGGCCTGGCCACCGGACTCGTTGACCGCATCGATAATCATGAAGTCGCCCACCGCAGCCGGTACGCGCAGTCCGCTGGCGGAGGTGGCAGGGTTTGGAAACGGATCCGCGAAGCGCTTGCCGCTCTGCCACGCCGTGCTGATCGGCGCGCAACCGTCGGCCTGACACGAAACCATGCGGGGCCGCCGCTCGTCCGCCAGCCATCCCATCTCGTCGAGCTCGCCGAACGCTTTCCACATTCCGATCAGGCCTGTACCGCCGCCGGTCGGGTACATGATCACGTCCGGCAGCGACCACCCGAACTGCTCGGCCAACTCGAGGCCCATGGTCTTCTTGCCTTCGATCCGATACGGCTCCTTCAACGTAGACAGATCGAACCAGTCCATGTGCGGCGTTCCCTCCCGCACCACGGCCCCGCAATCCGTGATCAGACCATCGACCAGGAACGCGCGGGCCCCGCAGTACGCCGCCTCGTACTGGTTTACGATCGGGGTGTCCGCCGGCATGAACACGAACGCTTCCATCCCGACCCGCGCCGCGTACGCCGCCATGGCTCCACCGGCGTTGCCCGCCGTGGGGATCGCCACCCGCCGCACCCCCAGCTCGTTTGCCCGGCTGATGGCCATGGAGAGGCCGCGGCTCTTGAAGGAACCCGTCGGAAGCTGCGACTCGTCCTTCACCCACAGGTCCGCCAGCCCGAGCGCGGCGCCGAGGCGCTCGCATCGAAGCAGCGGTGACATGCCCTCACCGAGCGATGCGATCTTCGTCTCATCGGAAACCGGGAGGAGTTCCCGGTAGCGCCACATCGTGGGCTCCCGTCCGGCCACCGCCTCCTTTGACATCGCGGCCCCGACGGCCGCCAGGTCATATCGCACCCACAGCGGCCGGCCCTCGTGTACGGTCTGCAACACGTCGTGCGGAAGACGGGTCCCGTCGATCGCCGCCTCGAGGTGGGTGACGAAACTCATCAATCAGTCACCGGCTTGAACCTGGCCTGGAAGAAGCGCAGGTACTTCGGTTCGTACGTGAACTCGAGTCCCGTGATTGCCTCCCGACCGTCCCACACCTCCATCACGGACTCCGCGACCACATCCATGTGGGCCTGCGTGTAGACCCGCCGCGGAATGGTGAGGCGGACCAGCTCGAGGTGCGGCCTTCGGTTCTCACCCGTCTCCGGGTTCCGGCCAGCGGACACGTTGCCGCGCTCCATCGACCGAACGCCCGAGTCGCGGTAGATCTCGGCCGCCAGCGTCTGCGCGGGGAACAGGTCCTGGTCCAGGTGAGGGAGGAACCGCTTGGCGTCCAGGAACACACCGTGCGTCCCGATCGGCTTGACGATGGGAATTCCCTCGTCGGCGATCTTGTTGCCGAGATAGTGCACCTGCCCGACCCGCGCGTGGATGTGATCGTGCTCGATGCTCTCGCGGATGCCGATGGCCAGCGCCTCCATGTCCCGGCCGGCCATGCCGCCGTACGTGTGCAGCCCCTCGTAGATCACCACCATGTTGCGGGCCTTGTCGGCGATCTCCGGGTCGTTCACCGCCAGGAAGCCGCCGATGTTCACCAGGTGGTCCTTCTTCGAACTCATCGTGGCGACGTCCGTGAGGTCGCAGATCTGCCGCACGATGTCCGCCATGGGTACGTCAGCGTAGCCTTCTTCGCGTTCCTTGATGAGCAGGGCGTTCTCGGCCACCCGGGTCATGTCGTGAACCACCAGGATTCCGTGGCGGTGCGCCAGTTCCGACACTTCGCGCAGGTTGCCCAGGGAAATCGGCTGTCCGCCGCACATGTTCACCGACGTGGCGATGCAGATGTACGGCACGCGCTCGGCGCCGTACTCGTCGATCACCGCCTGGAACTTGTCGAGGTCCACGTTCCCCTTGAACGGGTGAAGGACCTCCGGGTCGTGCGCTTCGTCGATGATCACATCCAGGAACGTGCCGCCCGCCAGCTCCTGGTGCAGGCGTGTCGTCGTGAAGTACATGTTGCCCGGCACCACGTCGCCGTCCTTGATCAGGATCTGGCTGATCATGTGTTCGGCGGCCCTTCCCTGGTGCGTCGGGATCAGGTGGCGGTAGCCGTACACGTCCCGCACCGTCTCTTCCAGGTGGTAGAAGTTCCGGCTGCCGGCGTAGGCCTCGTCACCCAGCATCATGCCGGCCCACTGACGGTCGCTCATCGCGCTCGTGCCGGAGTCGGTCAGAAGGTCGATGTATACGTCCTCGCTGCGCAGCAGGAACGTGTTGTATCCCGCTTCCTCCAGCGCCTGCGCGCGGAATTCGCGGGTGGTCATCTTGATGGGCTCCACCATCTTCACTTTCCAGGGCTCGGCCCAGGACCTGCGGCGTGTCGGCATGGAAATCCCTCGTTTCGCAATGGATCGTGTATGTAGACCCGGTCGGCCTATCTGCGCGGCCGGCTCTCGCCGGGAAGCGAGAAGCTGCGGACCCGGGAAGCCGCGGTCAATCTTGTAAGAAAGGGCAAGGATCGGACCGCCGTGGGACGTATGAATTCCGGCCCGAGAAGGGTCGTTTCCCGTCTCGTTTGATCGCCTTCGCCCGATGTGCGACAAAGAGTCTCAGATTCCGTCGCCACCTTTCCAATCCAGTCTTCGCGCACCAACTTCAAGCATCGCTTCCCGGCGACTCTACCCGATCCCAGGAGGTCCGGCCCATGCAGAATCGACCGGTCGTCGTTGCCATCGCCTTCCTCCTCCTGTTGGCGGCCCTGTTCTTCTGGCGCAGCTGCGGCTACTGAACCGATCCCTCAGCCAACAGATCGATCATGAAATCACTCGAAGGACGTTGGATTCTGGTGACCGGAGCCAGTGCCGGCATCGGCGAGGCATGTGCTCATCGGTTCGCCGAAGATGGCGCGGGCCTGATCCTGTGGGCGCGGCGCCTGGATCGACTCCAGGACCTCTCCGCCGAACTGCGCGAGCGTCACGACACCGAAGTCGAGATCCGGCAGGTGGACGTGCGCGATCGAGACGTGGTAATCAGGGAAGCCGCAGCGCTCGTCGAGGCCGGTCGCGTGCCGGACGTGATCCTCAACAACGCCGGCCTGGCCAGCGGCTTCGACGCGATCCACGAGGGCAGCTACGACGACTGGGATCGGATGATCGATACCAACGTGAAAGGACTGCTCAACGTCACCCGCGAGCTCCTGCCACACATGGTGGCCCGCGGCACCGGTCACGTGGTCAACATCGGCAGCACGGCCGGTCACCAGGTGTACCCCAAGGGCAACGTGTACAACGCCTCCAAGTTCGCGGTAAGAGCGCTGACAGAGGGGATCAACCTGGACGTCGCCGGCACCAGGGTGCGGGTATCCAGCGTGGACCCGGGTTTCGTGCACACCGAGTTCTCGCGAGTCCGGTTCCACGGCGACGACGAGCGTGCCGAGGGAGTGTACCAGGGATTCGATCCCCTGACGGCAGGCGACGTGGCCGACTGTGTCCACTTCGTGGTCACCCGGCCACCGCACGTGAACGTGTTTGACATGGTTCTCCTGCCAACCGCGCAGCGGAACGTGTACGTACTCGACCGGGAAGAGCCGTCGTGAACCAGGAAAGCGGCGGCAACGGCGCGACCCCGATTGCCCCGCGTCCCGACGCGCAGGGAAGGCACAAGCGGCTCGCTGGTTTCGCGCTCGCGCGGTTCGAGGCCTGGTCCCTGCCGAAACTGGCGGCTGCCCTTCCCGCCTGGGTCATGCCCGACCACCTTACCGGGCTCGGCCTTCTGGCCTCCACTGGTATCGCCGTCTCCTACATGCTCACCAACCGGGACCCTGCCTGGCTGTGGGTGGCCAGCGGCCTGCTGGTGATCCACTGGTACGGGGACAGTCTGGATGGCACGCTGGCCCGGTACCGCAGGATCGAGCGGCCCCGCTACGGCTTCTACCTGGACCACCTCACGGACGCCTACTCGACCCTCGCCATCGGCCTGGGACTTGGATTCTCCCCCTATATGCTGCTGTCCGTCGGCCTGGCAATCACGATCGGCTACCTGCTCCTGTCGGTGAACGTGTATCTCGAAACGCACGTCTTCGGCGAGTTCAAATTGGGGCACGGCATTCTCGGCCCCACGGAAGCCCGCGTTCTGCTGATCGCGCTCAACACGGGCGCCGCGCTCATCGGCCCGCTCCGGTTCTACGTGCGGGGAGTGCCGTTCACGCCGTTTGACGTCCTGGGGCTGATCGGCGTGGTGGGGATGGTCGTCCTTCTGCTGAGCCGCGCGACACACAATCTCAAGACGCTGGCGGCCCTCGAGCCTCCCGGCGTTCGGAAGGATGTGCAACAACCGCCGACCTGATCGTCATCCGAGGGTGGAAAGCGAGAACACACCCTCTCGGAGGATACAGAGATGATCAGGAAGCTGGCAGCCGGACTCGTCGTGGCTCTCTTCTACGTGGCCGCGGCATCCATGCCGAATCCCGGCACCGCCCCCGCACAGGAAGCGCCGCGCCTGCAGTCCACGTCGGGCGACCGCGAATCCGTGATGATCACCGTGTACAACCAGAACTTCGGACTCGTGCGCGAGATCCGTGATCTCAGCCTGGCTCGAGGGCTCGTGTCGCTCGAGTTCGGTGACGTGGCCTCAAGCATCCAACCGGAAACCGTGCATTTGCGGGCCCTCGACGGTGCGCGACTGACGGTGCTGGAGCAGAACTACCAGTACGACCTCCTGAGTCCGCAGAAACTGCTCGAGAAGTACGTCGGACGGACGGTCAAGGTGTACCGATGGAACGAGGTGCTCGGCCAGGACGAAATGGTGGAGGCCGAAGTCCTGTCGGTGAACCAGGGCACGATTCTCAAGATCGGTGACGAGATCACGTTCAACTACCCGGGTCGCCTCGCCTTTCCCGAGGTCCCGGACAACCTGATCGCCAGGCCCACCCTGCTGTGGAAGCTGGACAGCGGATCGAATCGACAGCGGGTCGAGACCTCGTACCTCACCCACAACCTCAACTGGAAGGCCGACTACGTGGTGGTCGTAAACGAGAACGACACCCGCGGAGACATCACGGGTTGGGTGACACTCACCAATCAGAGTGGAGCCAGCTACGAGAACGCGCAGCTGAAGCTGGTCGCCGGCGACGTGCAGCGCGTCTCCGCCCCGCAGGCGTACGGAGCGGCCCGCAAGTCGGTAATGAGAGCCGAGATGGCGATGGACGAGGCTTTCGCCGAGGAAGCGTTCTTCGAGTACCACTTGTATACGCTGAACCGGCCGGCCACCGTCCTCAACAACGAGCAGAAGCAGGTCACGCTGCTCGAGGCTTCGGACTTCGGGATCAAGAAGCGGCTGATCTTCTACGGCGCCGCGTACTACTTCCGCGGATCGTACGGCCAGGTAGAGTCGAACCAGAAAGTCGGCGTGTTCCTGGACTTCGAGAACAGCGACAAGAACGGCCTCGGGATGCCTCTTCCGGCCGGTATCGTCCGGGTCTACAAGAGCGACGCCTCGGGCGCTCAGCAGTTCATCGGCGAAGACCATATCGATCACACACCGCGAGATGAGAAGGTGCGGATCAAGATGGGCGAGGCCTTCGACGTGGTGGGAGACCGCCGGCAGATGGACTTCGATATCATCGCCGACTGCGTCACGGAGAGCGAGTGGGAGATCAACCTTAGAAACCACAAGGACGAAGAGGTCGAGGTCGAGGTGTTCGAGCCGATCGGCGCGGACTGGGAGATTCTCTCGTCCTCACATCGGGCCACCAAGCTCGACGCCCACACCTTCAAGTTTACGGTCACGATCCCGCCGCGGGGGGAAGAAACCATCACCTACCGCGTGCGCGTGCGCTGGTGCTGATGCCATAGAGCACCGGGCCCTGTCCCGGTACCGTTGAATAGGAGACCGCCGCTTCGGGTACCCATCCCGGAGCGGCGGTCTTCGTGGGTCGCGCTGAAACTGGCCGTCCCCGGAGCCGTATCCTAGCTTGCATGATTGTGCTTCAGGGGGACGGCCCTGCGCGCGACCGCGGTGTGACTGAAAGAGGCGATAGTCTCGAGAGAGGACTCGTGAGGGAATTCTTCCGGCAACTTCAGGAACGGCACGTACTGCGCACGGGCGTGCTGTATCTGGGCGCCGGCTGGGTCGGCCTGGAGTTCATCGGCTTCGTGGTGGAGAACTACGGGTTCGACCGCGTGGTCCTCGACTGTGCCCTCCTCATGATCGGTATCGGGCTGCCGATCGCGTTGATCATCTCGTGGTATCACGGGGCCGGGGGAAGGCAGAACGTAACGCGATCCGAAGGCCTGATGGTCGGCACTCTAATTCTCGCCGGCCTGATCGGGTCGGGCGTCATCCTCACCCGCGAACGTCCGGAGCTCCGATCTCCGACCCTCGCTCCGGCCGGTTTGATGCCGCAAGACCTGGGCGAAGGATCACTGGCCATCCTTCCCTTCACCAACCGTACGGGCGTCGACAGCCTGGACTGGCTCGGACCCGGATTGGCGGACATGCTCACGACCAACCTGGCCCAGCTGGAAGGCCTGCGGGTGGTGAGCGCCCAGCGCCTCCTCGACCTGCTGCGTCAGGCGGGTCGCGGGGCGACCGAAGCGATTCCGGATGATCTGGCCATGCAGATCGCGGCCCAATCGGGAGCTCGCAGGTTGCTGCACGGGTCGTTCATGGCCGTCGGCGATGAGGTTCGCATCGATGTACAGATGATCGATCTCGAAGACGGAACGGTCGCGGCGGCGGAGCAGTCGCGCGGCACAGACGTCTTCGCCCTGGTGGACGACGTCTCGGCTCGTCTGTCCAGCCAGATGCTGGGGCCGGCCTTCACTCCCACCGAGCTGACGCCGGTGACGCAACTCGCCACGGGCAATATCGAGGCGTACCGGGAATACCAGGAGGGTCTCCTGGCGGAGCGGCGCTTCCTGCTGGAGCAGGCCGAAGGGAGCTACCGGCGGGCGGTCGAGCTGGACCCGGAGTTTGCCATCGCCTGGCTCCGCCTCGGTATGCTGGCCAACGTGGCCGGACAGGAGGCGCTGCTGGCCTTCCAAAACGCCGACAGCAACAAGGACAAAGCCACCGAGCGCGACCGCTACATGATCGAGGCGATGTTTGCGGCCAACTTCCAGCGAGACCAGGCGGCGGCCGACTCGCTGCTGCGGGAGCTGATCGACAAGTACCCGGAAGAGAAGGAAGCGCGGTATCAGCTGGGCGTCTTCTATGACGCGACGGGCAGAGACGAAGAGGGTCGCGCGATCATCCGCGAGGCCGTGCGCCTGGACCCGTACTACGCACCCGGTATCAACCACCTCGCGTACATGGCAGGCAGGGCCGGCGACGCGGAGGAGGCCGATTCCCTCAGCCTGCGGTACCTGGAGCTGGAGCCGGGTCAGGCCAATCCACACGATTCGCGCGGCGAGATCCTGGAGATGATCGGGCGGAACGAGGACGCGCGCGCGGAGTTCAAGGCCGCCCTCGAGATCGAACCTGGATTCCTGGCGTCCCTCGAACACCTCGTTCGGTCTTACCTTCGCGACAACGACCCGGCGGGAGCCAGGGCGGCCCTCGAGCCCCACATGGAGCCCGAGAGCGCGGACGCTGCCGTTTACGCGCGGCGCCTGCTTGGTGATACCTACATCGCCGACGGGAGCTACCCGCAGGCGCTCGTTGCCTGGCGATCGGGAGCCGAACTGGCGGCGGATCTGAACCGGCCGGACCTGCGGATTCAGCCACTCGTCGAGTCGGCCCAGCTGGCTACGTTCATGGGTGACTATGATGGTGCGGAAGCGAGTCTGCGCGAGGCCGATGCCATCGATCCGCTTCTTGGAGGCGTGATGTTCGGCCTGCTCGTCAACAGCGGCGAGCAAGGCAGGATCGATGAGATGCTCGAGGTGCGCGACACGGCCTTGGCCCGGTTCGCCAATGCGCCTCCAATCCTGCAAGGACAGATCGCGTTGGTCACCCTTCTCGTGGACGCGATCGTCGCCTGGTACCAGGGGGACTCACAGGCAGCCGCCCAGCTGTACGACGAAGCCCGGGAACTCGTCGGGGTACCGCGCCCCGCGCTGGTCGGCCCGAGCATGCAGGAAGCCCTGGCGCTGATCGACGTCGGCCGCGCGGCCGAGGCGATCGGTATCGCCGAGAACATGGAGCAGATCAGCCGGGGCGGGAACCGATTGAACCCCGGCCAGTTGCAGGGATCGCTGTATTTGCAGGGGCGGGCCCACGAAGCGCTGGGCGAGGCATCGGAAGCCGCGGCTAGTTACGAGAGGCTGCTCGACATGGCGGGCGAGGGAATCCGCCAGATCGTGGGCATGCGGGACGTTCCGGAAAGACTGGCCGCCACCCGGGCGGCCGCCGGCAGCTAGGCTCGTCTTGCCGACGAGTTGAACTGAACGTTCGGCACCCTTCGGGTGTCCTTGACAGAGACGAAGGGACATGCCGTCCGGCGGCGCCTGGAACGTCCCGGACGGCTTTCGTTTTACGCCATGCCCTGCGCGGCTGGGCGAAGCCGCCGAGGACACTTGCACCTGACATCACCCGGTCCGTGGACCGCCTTCGTGGCGGCCGTAGCCCTGTCCGTCGGCATTCCGTCGGCGGCCCGGGCAGTCACGCCTTCGCCTCACCCCCAGGACGTCCCGAACGCGGCCGCCCAGGAAGACACGATCCGGGCCTGGGTCCCCTGTCGCCGCACTCTCCCCTCGTGCGTCAGCAAGACCCTGGGCGCCATGAAGCTCGAGCCCGGTGAGGGAATCGAGATGGACGGCCGGCTGGACGAAGAACTCTGGCGGCGGGCCTCCTTCAGCGCGGACTTCACGCAGCGCAGTCCGAACCCCGGCGCCCAGCCGACGGAGCGGACGGAGTTCGCGTTCGTTTACACCGAAACCGCTCTGTATATCGGGGCCCGGATGTATGCGCAGGATCCTTCGCAGATCCGGGCGATCCTCTCTCGGCGGGACGACGGGGGGGATTCGGAACGATTCATCGTCAACATCGACAGCTATCAGAACCGCCGCACGTTCTACTCCATCGCGGTGACGGCCGCCGGGACCCGGCTGGACTGGTATACCGGGGAAGACGCCGACAACTTCCGCGACCGCGACTACAGCTGGAATCCGGTGTGGAGCGCGAACGCGGTGATCGACTCGCTCGGCTGGACCGCCGAAATGAGGATTCCGTTCTCTCAGCTGCGGTTCAACGAGGGCGACACCTTCGCCTTCGGCGTCAACATCAACCGCTACATCCCGAGCAAGAACGAGGACCTCTTCTGGATCGAAGTGCCAAGGGACGAGGCCGGATGGCCGTCATGGTTCGGCGACCTTGAAGGCCTCCGGGGAATCAAGACACGGCGGCCCGTGGAGTTCGTGCCGTACGTGGCCGGCAACCTAACGTCGACGAGCAGCAGCCTGATCGATCCGGCGGATCCGTTCTCGAGCTCCAGTGAGTTCGATGGCCGGGCCGGCGCCGACCTGAAGATGGGAATCGGGCCGAGTCTGACGCTCGATGCGACGTTCAACCCCGACTTCGGTCAGGTCGAGGCGGATCCGGCGGAGGTCAATCTGTCCGCCTTCCCGACTTTCTTTCCCGAGCGGCGTCCCTTCTTCGTCGAGGGAAAGGAACTTCTGGAATCGGAAGGCCTGTTCTACTCGCGGCGCATCGGAGCGCGGCCTCGCGGAGACGTGGACGCGGACTTCGCGGACTATCCCGACAACACCACCATCCTGGCGGCCGGGAAGGTCACCGGGCGAACGCCGGGTAACCTCTCGGTCGGCGTTTTGGGTGCGGTTACCGCCGAGGAGAGCGCGCGCACGTACGACAGTTCGACCGACTCGTTCGGAGACGCCCGGGTACAACCCGCGACCGTGTGGGCCGTGGCCAGCCTGAAGCAGCAATTTGGAACGCAAGGTTCGACCGTCGGCATCTCCGGTACCGGCGTACGCCGCGACCTCGGCCTCCAGGACGCCCTTCAGTTCCAGATGAACCGCGAAGCATACGCGGGCCAGGCGGACTGGAACATCAGGATCGCCGGTGGCACCTATGAGCTGCGGGGCCTGGCCGCCGGCAGCTACATCGCGGGTACACAAGAGGCCATCCAGCAGGTCCAGGAGTTCAGTTCGCACTATTTTCAGCGTCCCGACGCGGACTACGTAGACTACGACACCACCCGCACGTCGCTTTCCGGATACCGGGCCCGGTTGGAGTTCGAGCGCGAAAGCGCAGTGCACTGGCTCTGGGGCGTCGGCTTCGGAGCCGAGTCACCCGGCTTCGACATCAACGATGCGGGACGACTGCGCAAGACGGACCGGATAGAGGGAGAGGGCCAGTTGACGTACCGGGAGACCCAGCCCGGACCCACGTTCCAGGACTACCGGATCCAGCTGGCCGCGCAAAGCGCCTGGAACTACGGCGGGATCCGGCAGCCTGGCGAGATAGAGCTCGGCGCCAGATTCACCTTGCTCAACTTCTGGGGCTTCGGGGCCGAGTTCGACCACCGGCCCAGAGCCGAGAGCGACATCCTGACGCGCGGTGGTCCGAGCATGGGTACCGGGCGTGCGTACGGTGTGAGCGCAGACATGAACAGCGACCGCAGGAAACTCACCACGTTTCACCTGAGCGGTGGATACTCGTGGGGCGAGCTGGGCGACTGGGGTTACGAAATCGATGGAAACATCCAGTTCAAGCCCGGCGGGGCGTTCCAACTCAGTCTGTCCCCCGGCTACGAACGAGGGGTCGAATCCCGTCAATACGTGGACGTGTTCGACGGCGGAAGCGCGGCCACCTACGGGCAGCGGTACGTGTTCGCCTTCATCGACTACAGCGAAGTAAGAGCCCGGCTGAGGGTGAACTACGCCTTCACCCCGGACATCAGCCTCGAGGCGTACGCGGAGCCGTTCGCTGCGGTGGGGTCTTACAGCAAGTACGGCGAACTCGAGGCCACCGGTAGCCGCTACCTGCGAACCTACGGCACGGATGGAACCACGATCGAGGAATCAGAGGGCCCGGCTCCGCGTGAGATCACCGTGACCGACGGGGACGACACGTTCAGTTTCGAGCGCGAGGACTTCAAGGCGCTGTCGTTCCGCAGCAACGTGGTGTTCCGGTGGGAGTGGCGCCCCAATTCGACGCTGTACCTGGTGTGGCAGATGGACCGCGGCGACGACGAGGCCTTCACGCGACCCGATCCGGTTCATCCCGGCGACGCGTGGAACAGCCTCGGACAGCCCGGCCAGAGCTACATCGCGATCAAGGCGAGCTACTGGCTCCCGATCTAGTCCGACCGGCTCGTCGCGCGGCTCTTCTTACTGGCGCCCCACGCGACCGTCCCCTACCGTAGCGTCCATGACACCCTGGGTAACGCGGCTCCTGTTCGCCAACGTGGCGCTGTTCTTCCTGTCGGGGGCGCTGCCCTCGTTGTTCTCCCTGTTCGCGCTGGTGCCGGCCTGGGTCGTCAACCGGCCGTGGACCCTGTTTACGTACATGTTCCTGCACGGCGGTTTCTGGCACCTCGCGTTCAACATGCTGGTGCTCTACTTCTTCGGACCTCGCCTCGAGAGTCGGCTCGGGGGCCGGGTGTTCCTGCAGCTGTACTTCTTCAGTGGCCTGGTCGCCGGCCTGATATCGGTGATCGTTCCGTTCGTGATCCCGTCGTTCTCCACGATGACCGCCGTCGTAGGTGCCTCCGGCGCCCTGTACGGAGTCCTGTTCGCCTTCGCGCAGTACTGGCCTGACGAGCGAATCCTGATCATTCCCATCCCGGTTCCAATCAAGATCCGGACGATGGTCCTCCTGGCGACGCTGATCGCCGTGGGCGGAATCGCCATGGAGATCGCGGGCTCCGCGCAGCGCATCGCGCACCACGCGCACCTCGGTGGCTTCCTGGGCGCCTGGCTCTTCCTGAAGTGGCGGGAGAAGAACTCGCCGGCCGCACAGTTCAAGAAGAAGGCCGACGGAGGGGCGAAGCGAGGCTGGCTGCAGGACCGCGACGCGGCCCAGCGCTGGGC
>JBATJK010000059.1:0-3326 GCA_049668445.1 Gemmatimonadota bacterium | reverse complement strand
GGATGACCAAGGTCCGGTACCCGGAGTACCGGATCTTTCCGCCGCTTCCGGAGGACAGCCCCAATCGCGCGCAGCTCGCTCGTAAGCGAGGGGCCGAGAACTGGGAGACCGAGAACGCGGTGTACGAGCTCCGTGTCCTCCCGCCGTCGGACCTGGGAGCGTATGACGATCACCTGCACCGGTTCATGAAGAGCAAGGAAGTGGTGGACTGGCCGAAGCAGACCGAGAGGAGTGACCTGCAGGGCTTCCTGGACTGGGCGAGCGACGGCACCGCCAAGGGGTCGTTCGCCGTCTCAGCCCTGTACGACGGGGCCCTCGGCTTCGCGTGGGTGTTTCCGTTCTTCATCGTGAAGAACTTCGAGGTCGGGCTGAGCGGCGGCTTCATCATGCACCGCATGTACCTCAAGGACAATGGCCTGCGCGACTTCGGCTGGCAGCTCATGTACACGAGCTCCGCCTCTCGCTGGTTCGACACCTACTTCGGGGCCGGCGTGGAGTGGGACGCGTCGCGGACGGCCGAAGACCCGAGCGTGTGGGAAACGCAGGCGGACTTCGTCCTCGAGACGGGCTTCAAATTCCGGGCGAACGTGGAGGCCATCAAGTGGCTGTCGTGGGCCACCCCGTTCTGGGGTGTCCGCTTCGGCGTGAAGAACTACGGCTTCGCGAACATCGACAAACTGACCTACGTGATCGAGTTCGGGGCCGGGGCCTTCTAGGAGGGGACGCTCAAGATGATCGGACTGGAGATTCACATCGACATCGCCCCGGGGAAGCGTCAGGAGTTTCTGCAGACGGCCGAGGGTCTCCTTCGGGAGCCACCGGTGGCGAGTTCCGCCTGCGTGGACCGGGCGATCTTCGAGCAGCACGGC
Organism: Gemmatimonadota bacterium; assembly: GCA_049668445.1. GTDB lineage: Bacteria > Gemmatimonadota > Gemmatimonadetes > Palauibacterales > Palauibacteraceae > Benthicola. The sequence goes on along the minus strand of JBATJK010000059.1, from coordinate 2,457 downwards.
GTGCCCGACCACTTCCTGTGGCATGAGAACTGGGAGGACCGCGCCGCGCTCGAGAGCCACCTGGCCTCGGCAGAGTTTCGGACCCTGATGGGCGCCCTGCGGGTGCTCGGAAGAACGCACGACCTGCGGATCGTGAGTCCGGAGTCGCGGAAGGATTTCGGCGAACTGCGCGACTCGACCAGCGGCTGAGCTACAAGACGAAACTGCGGAGGAAGGAACCATGGAAGTGACCAACGGACTCCTCGTCGCGATCCTGTTCGTGACCCTGCTGGGAATGGGGATCGCCCACGTCGTCATGGCCATGGCGGGCGTGGTCGGGGGAGATCGCGACCGGCGTCCCGATGCACTGCTGGCGGCTTGGACGGTGCTCCTGCTGCTTGTCTTTCTGGAGCTGTTCTGGCACACGGTTGACCTGCTCGACGTGGAGACGTGGCGGTTCGGCGGGTTCCTGTACGTGGTGCTGGGGCCATTGCTCCTGATCTTTGCCACGAGCGTCCTGCTCCCGGGTGCGGAGATGCCCGCATCAGTCAGCGCCCGGGATCACTACCTGTCGGTGAGCCGGCGCTTCTTCGGGCTGCTCGCGCTGCTGCAGGTATGGGTCATCGGCGTGGACCAGCTGCTCGGCAGCGGCTTCACGGCTGCGACGGCGTTGAACGTTGCGGCGGCCGTGCTGCTGGGTGTGCTGGCGTCGACCCGCCGAATCGGAGCTCACGCCTTGTTGACCGCGCTCATCGCGCTGCTGTTCATCGGGGCGTTCTTCGTTCCAGGAGCTGGTGCGTGAAGACGGCCACGAGATGGATCCGGGCACCGGCGCTGGCCCTCGCCGCGCTTCTGCTAGTAGGCGACCAAGCGCCCGTGTGCGCGCAGGAGGCCGCCGTGGAAGAGCACGAAGCGTCGTCGTCCTGGTTCCGCGTGGGTTCCTGGCGGACTTGGGTCTTCCGGAGCTTCATGCGGGATGAAGGCGACGACGCGGGCACCCTCGGCCTGGAGCTCGAGAGCTACCTGACCTTCGGAAACACACAGATCAAGAACATCGCCTATCTCGAAGTGGCCGATCATCCGCGTGCGATTCCCGGCCAGCCACAGGGAAACCCCGTCCCGGAACCGGGTGCGGCCACGGGAATCTCGGATCTTCTGACTGGCTTCTGGTTCTCGAAGAAGGGCGAGCATCACGGCAAACACCACTTCGCGCCGGGCCTGGCGGCGCAGTTTCCGACCGCCTCGGACGCGACTCTCGGGAGCGGCAAATGGTCGCTGGGTCCCAGCTTCGACTACGAGTACGAGAGCGGCAGTTGGTTTGCGGGCGCGATCGCACTCCAGATCTGGTCAGTCGGAGGGGATCCGGACCGCGCGGACGTCAGCATGCTGATGATCAAGCCGTTCGTGTACTTTACTCTGTCGGACCATTGGGACCTGACCTACGTACCCTACGGGATCTCCGTCTACTGGCTGAAGGAAGCCGGCGAGAAGGCGTACGTCCCGCTCGGAGGCGGCGGCCAGTACAAGACACACTTGGGCTCGCTGGGCCTCAACCTGGGCCTGCAGCTGTTCAACAACGTGATTCGGCCGGAGAAGGGAACGGTGTGGGATCTGCGGCTGCTGGTCGAACTGGTGTTCTGATGCCTCAACGAATCACACCAACGGACTGATCAAACATGACGAGATCCATGCGACATATCGGCACCGCGTTGGTTGCCACAACGCTCGGACTGAGCCTTCCGCTCGCGGGCCGAGCTCAGGAGCAGTCCCGCGAATCGGCTGCCCTCGACAACACGGCAGCCGCGTGGTCGTTCCAGCTCGCCGGCCAGGCGATGCCGGACTACCGGCAAGACACGCTGGCCTCCGGTGAGATCCGGCCCGAAGGAAACAAGGGGTATGCGCAGTTCCGCATGGTGGCGCCGGTCAAGGTTGCCGGCGTGAGCGTTCTCCCGCGGCTGACGATGCGATACAGCCAGAACAAAGACGGCGAGTGGGGATTCAGTCCCACCGACTTGTTCGCCCTGATTCTGCCTTTCGACTGGGGATCGGGTCGGGCTGGATTCGGCCCCGATATCGTCATCCCAGGCAGCTCCAAAGTCGGCAGCAGCGAGTGGTCGTATGGGTTGGCGGGCGCCGTCATTCAACGGTTCTTCAACGACAAAATGATCGTGGGCTTGCTGGTTCAGCAGCTATGGGGCCAAAGGACGGTGGTGGACCTCGGCCAACCCGTGCCGATCGTCACCGACGAGATCGAAACGGGCGCTCATCCGCTCATCATCAATCCGTTCATCACGGCCCAGCTCGGCAAGGGATGGTACCTGAGCACGAACGACATGGTGGCCCAATACAGTTGGGAATTCGGCGGCTGGAAGGTCCCGCTGGGGCTCCGGTTTGGCTACGTGCTGGTCAACCCGAGCAACTCCTGGAACTTCTACGTCGAGTACGCGACGGAATTCGCGACGGATGATTGGCCCGGTG
>JBATJK010000058.1:0-2223 GCA_049668445.1 Gemmatimonadota bacterium | reverse complement strand
GTGCGCGACGTGACGAGCTACCTGATGGGCGAGGTGCTGGAGCGCCAATCGCCGGCGGTGCGCGATCACCTGTTGAGGAGCTCGGTCGCGGCCCGATTTTGCGCTCCCCTGTGCGACGCACTGGCGGGAGCGGAGGGCCCGGACGCCAAGGACGCGGAACCCATGGACGGGGCGGAGTTCGTGGAATGGGTGGAGCAGGCAGGGCTGTTCGTGATTCCGCTGGACGCGGAGCACGGGTGGCTCCGCTATCACCACCTGTTCCAGGACCTGCTGGTCGAGGAGGCGAAGCGGCGGCTGGGCGCCGAGGCGATCGCGACCCTGCACAGCCGGGCCAGCGAGTGGTTCGAAGCCGAGGGCCTGGTCACCGAGTCCATCGAGATGGCCCTGGCCGGCGGGGACGAAGACCGGGCTGGCGATATCGTCGTGCGAAGCAGACGGGAGGCCCTGAACGCGGATCACTGGTATCTCCTCGAGAAATGGCTGGCCCTGCTGACGGACGCCGTCGTGCGGGAGCGCGCCGAGCTTCTACTCGCACGGGTGTGGATTCTCGTCCACCACTCACAGTTCGCGGGAGTCCCCGAGATGCTGGGCCACATCGAATCCCTTCTCGGTGAAACCGCTGAGGGGGAGTCCCTGCGGGGTGAGGTATTCCTCATGCGGGGATACATGTTGTTCTTCCTGGGGCAGGGAGCCGCCAGCGTCAATCAGGTCGAGCAGGCGCTGGACCGGATACCGGTGTCCTTCTACGAGGCTCGAGCTCAGAGCGAGGTCATCTTCGCGTTGTCGAGTCAAATGGAAGGGCTGAAAGAGACCGCCATTCGGGGATTGGATCAGCTGCTCCACTCGTATCAGTTGCCGAGCGACCTGAGAAAGACGCGTCTGCTCGTTACCCACGTTTTCATTCACATGATCGCCGGCGACCTCGCCGAAGCTCAACAGTCCAACCGTCCGCTTCGAGTCGTTGCAGAAACCGGTCAGTACGCCTATGCGACGGCCTGGGCTGACTATCTGCAGGGGCTCATCCACTTGCACCGGTGTGAGTTGGCCGAGGCCGCCGAATACCTGAAACGGTCGGTCGCGAAGCGGTTCATCCACTTCAAGAGGGCCGCGGTGGACTCGATCGCCGCGCTGATGCTCGTCTACCGGGTTACGGGACGCAGCGATCAAGCGGAGACGACGCGACGACTCCTTGGCGATTTCACCGAGTCTCTGGGCGATCCCTCGCTGTCCATCCTCGCGGGAGCATGCGAGGCGCGGCTGTCCCTATTGGATGGCCGACTGGAGCCAGCCATTCAATGGATGAAGTCCAAGATGTTGCCGGGCGCAGAGGCACCGATCTGGTGGCTGGAAGTCCCTGGCGTCACGCGGTGCCGGGCGTTGATCGCGGAGGAGTCGACAGAAAGTCTCTGCGAGGCGGAACAGAAGCTCACCGAGCTCGCCGAGTTGTGCGAGGCGCACCACAACACCTGCCAGTTGATCCCCGTTCTCGCCCTCAAGGCCCTCGCGCTGGACAAACAGGGACGCGCCGCCGAAGCGCTGCGTGTCCTGGAAGAAGCCGTGCGCCTGGCACGGCCGGGCGGGTTCATCTTCCCGTTCGTAGAACCGGGCCCGGACATGCGACGGCTCCTGAGAAGACTTCGGCCTGAGGGCGAAGAACAGGTCTTCGTGCAGCGGATCCTGGCGGCTTTCGAGGAAGTAGGCGCAGCGACGCCGGCAGGGGACTCAGCCGACGAGCCTGCGCTGGCCCCCGATTCGCTGCCCGAACCCGGGACGACGGCCGCGGACCTCACGAGCCGCGAGCTCGACGTGCTGGAACTGCTGGGCGAGCGGCTTCAGGACAAGGAGATCGCGGCCCGGCTGTACGTGACGAAGCACACGGTGAACCACCACCTGAAGCGGATCTACCGGAAGCTGGGCGTGAGCGGACGCCGCCAGGCCGTGAAGCGCGCAACGGAATTGGGTATCCTGCCGGGCCGTCCCCCGGCCTGATCGAGCCCGTGGCCATTTCTCCCGCACCCGCCTCGGCAGTTGGCTTCATACCCCTCCTTCAATAACTTACCCGCCTGTCAGCAGACCTGTTACGCGACGTCGACTGCTTCGCTCACAGGAGCCACTCGATGCCTTCGTCCGGCACGACAGGCGCTCTTCTCCGCACCAAGCTGCACCGACCCCCGGTGCCGCGGGACCACGTCACACGTCCGCGTCTGGATGTGGGCCTGCTGC
>JBATJK010000057.1:0-9523 GCA_049668445.1 Gemmatimonadota bacterium | reverse complement strand
AGCGGGGGCAGTCGTCTCTGCGCGACGAGCTGGCACCGATGCGCGCGGAGGCGAGGTTCCTGCGGGCGTTCAGCTACTGGCACGGAATCGACCTGTGGGGGAACATCCCGCTGGTCACGGAGGACTTCGAGCTCGGGGCGACGCCGCCGGATCAGAGTGATCGGGCGACGATCTACCAGTACGTGGTGGACGAGTTGAACGACATCCGCAACGATCTGCCGGCAGTCGGAGCGGGCGAGTACGGCCGCGTCGACCAGGGTGCGGTCGCGATGCTGCTGGCGAAGCTGTACCTGAACGCCAGCGTGTACATCGGGGCGGACCAGAGCTCGCTGGCCCTGAGCGAAGTCGAGCGGGTGATCGGCGGCGGGTATTCGCTGGCGACCAACTACCAGCTCAACTTCATGGCGGACAACCGCAATTCGCCGGAGATCGTGTGGGCGGTGGCGCAGGACGGCGACCAGACCCGGACGTGGGGGGGCCTGACGTTCCTCATTCACGCGGCGGTGGGTGGCAACATGAACGCCGGTGACTTCGGGATCGACGGAGGCTGGTGGGGCATTCGGGTCCTGCCGGAGTTCGTCGCGCAGTTCCCGGGCGGGGCGGCCAGCCCCGATGGTCGGGCGCTGTTCTTCACCGACGGCCAGAACCTCGAAGTCGCGAACATCAGCAACTTCAACGACGGGTACGCCGGGGCCAAGTTCACGAACGTATCGTCGCTCGGCGTGCCGGGGGTTAACCCGACGTTCCCGGACACCGACTTCCCGGTGTTCCGCCTGGCGGACGCGTACCTGATGTATGCCGAAGCGCACCTGCGCGGCGGTGGTGGTACGGCAGCGACGGCGGTGGGCTACGTCAACGAGCTGCTCGAGCGTGCGTATGGCGACCCGAGCGCCAACATCACGGCGGGTGAACTCACCCTCGACTTCATCCTGGACGAGCGAGCCCGCGAGCTGTGGTGGGAAGGTCACCGCCGGACCGACCTGATCCGCTACGGGCTGTTCACGTCGGGCGACTACGTGTGGTCCTGGAAGGGTGGTTCACAGGCGGGCGTCGGGGTAGCGGACCGGTTCAACCTGTATCCGCTGCCGGCTTCCGAGCTGCTGGCGAATCCGAACCTGACGCAGAACCCCGGTTACTGATCGCGACTCGCGAACGCCGGATCGTTCACTCGAACCTTCAGCCCGGTCGCTTCACGGCGGCCGGGCTGAATTGCAGTTAGCTTCCTTTTTGTCATCCTCGCAGGTCCACCAGACATTGTGAAGCGGAAATGAACAGCAGCCTGCAACCAGGTTTATCGGCGTTTCGAGACTTCCGACGCACGTGGCCTCAGCTCCTGCTGGTCACCCTGGCCACCCGGGCGGCCGTGACATTCCTCCTGCTACCCGGGCTCGCCCTGCTCCTCAGGTTCTTCCTCAGCCGGCAGGGCCGCTCAGTGTTGAGCGACCAGGAAATCCTGTTCTTCTTCCTCACCCCGATCGGAGCCCTGGCGCTGGTGGTCGTGGGGGGAATCTGGATCGGAATCGCGCTGATCGAACAGGCGGGGCTCATGGTCGTGGGCTATGGGGCCGCCGAGGACCGGCGAATCACCTGGTACAGTGCCCTCCGATACGTATTCCGCGAGTCCCCACGGATCCTCCTGCTCGGTTCGCATCTGCTCGTGCGAGCGGCGCTCCTCGTGGGACCCATGCTGGCGCTGGTGGGCGGCGTCTACTGGACCTTCCTGCGGCAGTACGACATCAACTACTACCTGACCAACCGACCGCCTGCCTTCCTGTGGGCAGGCGGAATCGTCGGCGTCCTGGTGAGCGTACTGGCCGTCCTGTTCGCCATGAAGGTGGTCCGGTGGGTCATGGCCCTACCCGCTGTACTGTTCGAGAACCTGGGGGCGGAGGCGGCCATCCGCGACTCGATCGCGGACTCCAGGGGGCACCGCTGGACGATCTTCTGGTGGATCGTGGCCTGGCTGGTGGCCGGAGCCCTGGCATCCACCGCCCTCACCTGGACCATCGGCCTGGTGGGGCGGCTCATCGTACCGGTGGGCGGTGACACGATGACGGTCGTGGCCCTCACCATGGGAGCGATCGGACTGCTGAGCCTGGTCACCAACGCCATCCTGTCCTTTCTGTCCGCATCGCTGTTCGCACTACTGGTCGCTCACCTGTACCGCGACTTCTCGGGGCCCGGCTCCCTGGCCCGCGAGCTGGCCGAGCCGGGTTCGCTCGGTGACCGGCCGGCGATGCGGATTCCACGCAAGGGTCTCCTGTGGGGTGGAGGCGTGGCGGCGATCGCGTGCGTAGCCTCGGCCGTGATGCTCGCCCGTTCGGTCCGCCTGGAGGATGACACGCTGATCATGGCCCACCGGGGCGCGGCTCTCCACGCACCGGAGAACACCCTCGCATCCGTGCACAGGGCCATCGCGGACTCGACCGATTACATCGAGATCGACGTGCAGGAAACGGCGGACGGAGAGGTCGCGGTGTTTCACGACAGCGACTTCATGAAGACGGCTCGCAACCCGCTGACGATCTGGGACGCGGGGCGTGCCGACATCGACGCGATCGATATTGGCAGCTGGTTCGATCCGGCCTACTCGGAGGAACGCGTACCCACGCTGCAGGAGGTACTGGGCGCAGCACGGGGGCAAACCAGAGTCGTCATCGAGCTCAAGTACTACGGGCACGACCAGGATCTGGAGCGTCGGGTCATCGACATCGTCGAGCAGGCGGAAATGGTGGACCGGATCGTCGTCATGTCGCTCAAGTACGACAAGGTCCAGAAGATCCGCGCCATGCGGCCGGACTGGACGTACGGACTGCTGACTTCCGTGAACCTGGGCGATGCGACCCGGTTTGACGTCGATTTCCTGGCGGTAAACGCGGCCACGGCCACCCGGCGCTTCGTCGAGCGCGCACACCGGGCGGGCATGGATGTCTACGTATGGACGGTCAACGATCCGTATCTGATGTCCGCCATGATGAGCCGAAACGTGGACGGCATCATCACCGACGACCCCGGCCTGGCTCGGGAGGTCCTCGAGATCCGCTCACGGATGGATCCCGTGCAGCGGCTGCTGGTCGGAATCGGATCGGAGATCGGGGTCTTCAGCATGACGGAAGAGGACCAGACGACAGACGAGGCGGACGCGTGATCGAGCGCACGGACTCGAACCGGGGCTGATCGGAGCATTTCAGTCGGCAACACGCTAGATTTGGGGATGCTTGACTACCGCATCGGATCTCGTTTGCGAACCTACAGGGGGCTCACTGTGACCATATCCCGATTCCTGAAACGCGGCCTCGCCGGCCTCGTCATCACGGCGTCCGTCATGCTGTTTTCTGCTCACCCTCTCGAGGCCCAGATCAAGGATGGAACAGGCGGCCTGGAGATCAACGCGTTCTACGGCATGCTCAACGGACTGGGGGACACCGAGTTCGAGAACGATCCGGTGCCCTGGAGGCTGGACAACGATCCGTACTTCGGAGGCCGTCTCGGCTATGTGTTCGACATCGGACTCGGCATCGAGGGTTTCTTCGGATACGTGGACTCGAAGGTCGTCGGTTCTGCGTTCGACGGTACGAAGGCGAAGGTGATGAACTACGGCGGTGACATCACCTACAACTTCAACATCGCCCGCTCGATTCAGCTGGCGGTTCTGGGTGGGGCGGGCCAGCAGAGCTTCGATCTCGACATCGACGGTCTCGACACTGAGTCGGCGCTCACCTGGAACTACGGTGCGGCCCTGAAGCTCTATCCGACGCGCTGGCTCGGATTCCGTTTTGACTGGCGTAACTATCACTCCCCGGACGGACTGCAGAACACTCGCCGATTCTTGAACCCGGACGGTGCCGACCTCAGCGCCACTTCTCTGAACAGCACGGAATGGACGGCCGGCCTGTCGTTCTTCCTTTGGGGTCCGAAGGACTCGGACGGCGATGGCGTCGAGGACAGAAACGACCTGTGTCCGGACACGCCGAAGGGCGTCGAGGTGGACACCACCGGTTGTCCGCTGGACGCGGACATGGATGGCGTGGGCGACTACATCGATCAGTGTCCGAACACACCGAGAGGCGCCGTTGTGGACGAGACGGGCTGTCCGCTCGACTCGGATGAAGACGGGGTCTTCGATGGCCTGGACCAGTGTCCCGACACGCCGAAGGGAGCCACGGTCGATGAGAATGGCTGCCCCAGCGACCGCGACGCTGATGGCGTGTTCTTTGGCATCGATCTGTGCCCGAACACGCCTCCGGGCGTGGTCGTGGACGCGACCGGCTGCCCGGTCGACAGTGATGCGGACGGCGTATTCGACGGAGTGGACGCATGCCCCAACACCCCGGCTGGAGCCCGGGTGGACGCGCGTGGCTGCCTGGTTCAGCTGGAACTGCGGAACGTCGAATTCGAGTTCAATAGCTTCGATCTGACCCGGTCGGCGAGGACTTACCTGACCGAGCTGGCGGGCCAGATCGTACAACAGGCTGATCCCGCAGGTACGGGCCGCCTGGAGCTGCGAGGGTTCACGGACTCCGTCGGAGCCGAGGCCTACAACCAGAGGCTCAGCCAGTCTCGGGCCGAAGCCGTGCGCGACTTCCTCCTGAGCTCGAGCATGGAGCTGGAGAAGTTCATCGACCGGCTCGACGCGGTGGGCTACGGTGAGGCCAACCCGGTGGCGACCAACGACACCGAGGAAGGCCGGGCCCGAAACCGGCGGGTGGAGCTGCACATCATCCAGCCGTAACTGCCTGAGCTGGGATCGAGCAGGCCCGTCCTCGCAAGTGCGGGGGCGGGCCGCTCTGCATCACCTGCTACGGCCGCAGTTCCCGCGCCCGGATCTCCCTCGACCACAGCTCCTCGCCGGCCGCGTCCCATACCGTGACGCTCATCACCCGATCGTTCTCGGGGCCGGAGAAGTCCAGCGTGGCGAAGTTGCGCTCGACGAACAGAGTTCCCGGCACAGCCAGATGGTTGTCGTAGTTCTCGGGATCCACGCTCGCCGGGCCTGCCGTAATCGGAGACGTGGTGATCTCCCACAACGGGTAGGTGCCGCGACGATCGAGCTTGCTGAGCACCGTGTAGTGCACGTCGCCCGACAGCAGGACCACGCCCCACACGTCGTTCTCCTGCAGCAACTGCAGGAAGCGGGCTCGCTCGACCGGATACGTGGCGTACGAATCGAAGTCCGCCACCGGGTTCAGCATCTGTCCGCCCGACACGATGATCTTGAAGCTGGCGCGGCTCTGGGTCAGCGCGTCTACCAGCCACTGCAGCTGCTTCTCGCCGAACACCTGCTTGTGACCGGAGAGCCGGTGCTCTGACGAGCGAAACCACCGGTTGTCCAGCAGGAAGAACTCCACGTCCCCCCATTCGAACCGCGTCGCGATGCTTCCACCCAACTCCGGCGGCCCCAGCTCCGGGTTGCCCCAGAACATGTCGAACACTTCGCGGGCGGTCGCTTTCTCTCTCCACGCCCAATCGCTGTTGTCGGGCCCGTAGTCGTGGTCGTCCCACGTGGCGTAGTTGTGAGTCGACGCCAGGAGAGGCTGCAGACCCGGATAGGAGCGGGTATGCGTGTTCCGGTAAATCATCCCGGTGCGCGTGTTCCAGTCAGGCTCCCGGTAGTAGAAGTTGTCGCCCAGCCACACCATCGCGTCGGCGTTCTTGTCCGCCATCGCGTCGAGGATCTCGAACGCTCCGCCGTACGGATCCCCGGGTCGGTCGTAGGGTGCGTCGTTCACGTAGAAGCAGCTGCCGGTGGCGATCCGAAAGTCGGGCGGATCGGTGCGCCACTGCCAGAGCACCTGCGTCTGAAATTCAAGCCGATAGGGCCGCTCCACGTTCGTATCGTTGATGTGAAGCTCGTAGCCGTAGCGGCGCCCCGGCTGCACCGCGTCGGCAATCATCCTGGCCGCGTATCCGCCGGCCTTCGTGGTGGCGACCGTCTCGGTCTCCAGTCGCGTGTCCGGCGACTCGAGATCCCAGTACACGACCTTCACGTCCGCCGGCCCCGTCGTCTGGGCCCACAGGAGAACCTCAAACATGTCCGAGTAGCCAAGCATCGGACCGGATTGCAGCAGCTCGTCCTGGGCCATGGCAGTCGAGGTGGCGAGTACCAGGAAGAGTACCGGGAGAAGAAGCGACCTGCGCATGGGATCATTCCGCGTTGGGGTGATGGGCCGGCCCGCGTCCGGCAGGCTCGTACAACATACACCGCCCGGGCGTTCGTGGCCGCCCTCCCTGGTTCCCCCCCGCCCCGACTGTGCACCCACGGCAGAGGCGCATAGATTCGCGGAATGACTCATCCGACTCTGGTCATTCTGGCAGCCGGGCTCTCTACCCGGTATGGCGGCTCGAAGCAGCTCGAGCCCGTTGGCCCGGACGGGGAAGCGCTCCTCGACTACGCTGTGTACGACGCTCTCAGCGCGGGCTTCGGCGAGGTCGTCCTGGTCGTCAGCGCTTCGAACGAGGCCGACCTGGTCCAACGATTTCGGGACCGGTTTGGGATCGCGATTCCGCTGCGGACCGTGGTTCAGGGCAAGGGCCGGCTGCCCTCCGGCTTGCAGCCGCCCTCGCGAGTGAAACCATGGGGAACAGGGCACGCCGTTCTCTGCCTGGAGGGGGAGGTGACCGGCCCCTTCGCCGTAGCGAATGCGGACGACTTCTACGGGCGCCTCGCGTACCGATCCCTGGTGGACCACCTGACCTCGCCCGCACACGTCGGCGAGCAGTGCGTAGTGGGCTACCGGGTCGATGCCACGCTGTCGGAACACGGCGGCGTCTCCAGGGCAGTCCTGGACACGGACGAAGAGGACCGGCTCGTGAGCATCGAAGAAGTGCTCGGACTCGAGAAGTCTGGCGACGGCACGATCTTCGGGCAGACCGCGGCCGGATCTCCACGGGCCCTCGCGGGAGACGAGCGGGTGTCCATGAACCTGTGGGGTCTGACACCCGATCTGTTCGGGCTTTTGGACGAGCGATTCGGTGTATTTCTGGGTCGACACGGCGACGACCCGCGGACGGAGTTCTATCTGAGCGACGCGATCGGCGCACTCATCGTGGCCCGGGAGTTGACGGTGCGTGTCACCGCGACCGACGAGCGCTGGCTCGGCATGACCTTCCCGGCGGACCGCGGGCACGTCCGGGCTGGAATTCGCGCCCTGGTGGAGGCCGGTGAGTATCCGCCGTCCCTGCGTGCTGCCCTCCGCGTGACTGATCCGCGCGTCGGAGACCCTGAGTGAGGCTGGACGCCTTCGATTGGACCGTCGTCGCCGCGTACGGGGCGTTGGCCCTGATCGTCGGCCTCTACTTCGCACGACGCGCCGGCAAGGGCACGACCGAGTTCTTCCTCTCGGGTCGCAAGCTGCCGTGGTGGATGCTCGGTACCTCGATGGTGGCCACGACTTTCTCCACCGACACCCCCAACCTGGTCACCGATCTCGTCCGAACGGGGGGAGTAAGCCAGAACTGGCTGTGGTGGGCCTTCCTGATCACGGGAATGTGCACCGTCTTCTTCTATGCCAAGCTGTGGCGACGCTCGGGCGTGTTCACGGACATGGGGTTCTACGAGCTCCGCTATTCGGGCAAGCCGGCCGCCTTCCTGCGAGGATTCCGCGCCCTGTACCTGGGCGTGTTCTTCAACGTCATGATCATGGCCACGGTCACCCTGGCCGCGATCAAGATCGGCGGGGTCCTGCTGGGGATCGACAAATACACCACCGTGCTCATCGCGGGCACCATTACCGTCATCTACTCGGCCACCTCGGGCCTGTGGGGCGTGGTGGTCACGGACCTGTTGCTGTTCGTCATCGCCATGGTGGGAGCCCTGGCCGCCGCCTATTACGCGCTCGCCCAGCCCGAGGTCGGAGGGCTGGCCGGACTGGTTTCTCACCCCGAGATCGCAGGAAAGCTGGCCTTGCTTCCCGACTTCACCGACTGGAAGGTGGCCGTTCCGGTGTTCGTGGTACCCATCGCCGTGCAGTGGTGGGCAACCTGGTACCCGGGTTCCGAACCGGGCGGCGGTGGCTACGTGGCGCAGCGCATGCTCGCGTCACGGAACGAGACCGACTCGATGAAGGCCACCCTGTGGTTCAACATCGCGCACTACGCCCTCCGGCCGTGGCCGTGGATCCTGGTCGCGCTCGCTTCGCTGGCTGTCTACCCGACGCTCGACTCCCTTGCGGCGGCGTTCCCGAACGTCGACCCGTCGATCCTCAAGCACGACCTGGCCTACCCGGCCATGCTGGTGTTCCTGCCGCACGGACTGCTCGGCCTGGTGGTCGCATCCCTGGCAGCTGCCTACATGTCCACCATCAGCACGCACCTCAACTGGGGAGCGTCTTATGTAGTGGACGACTTCTACCGGCGCTTCCTGGTGCCGGATCGGGACGAACGCCACTACGTAGCCGTGGCCCGCCTGTCGACCGTCGGACTGATCGTGCTGGCGCTCCTCGTTTCGCTGTGGCTTCAGAACGCCTTGCAGGCCTTCCAGATCCTGCTTCAGATCGGGGCGGGTACAGGCATGATCTTCCTGCTGCGCTGGTTCTGGTGGCGCATCAACGCGTGGAGCGAGATATCGGCGATGGTGATCTCGTTCGCGGTGGCCCTGTGGTTCCAGTTCGGGCACGAAGCGGTGGGACTGCCGGCGTTTCATCCGTCCCTCCAGCTGGTGATCGGGGTCGCGCTGACCACCGCGGTCTGGCTCGGCGTCACGTTCGCGACCGCTCCGACGGACACCGCGACTCTCCAGGACTTCTACGACAGGATACGACCCTTCGGCCGCGGCTGGGCCCGGGTCGTCCAGGTCGACGATACGCCGGCCAGAGGAAGCGTCACCGCGGCCCTCACTTGCTGGCTGCTCGGGTGCGTGGTGGTCTACGCGGCCCTGTTCGGGACCGGGTACCTTCTGTACGGCCGCCCCGGGCTCGGGGCTCTCTTCCTCGGAACGTCCGCCCTCGCCGCGCTCGGGCTGTTCCGCACGCTGCCCCGAGTCGGGTTCGAGTAGGCGGCGCTCTCGCGCTTGACACCCGGAGTCAATCCCGGCCTATTGGCGGCCCGGCCCCCGCATGGGACGGCTGGACGGTACCCGATTCAAAGACCCCCAGAAGAGAGAAGTCAGAATGCTCAAGCGTTGGATTCGTATCTCCCTGTTCGCCGCCATGGTCTCCATTGCGGCGTCCTTCGTTCCATCGGACGTCGCAGCGCAGGACAGCCCGGTCCTCGACAGGATCGTCGAGACGTCCACCCTCCGGGTCGGCATGTCCGGAAGCCAGCCGCCGTTCAACATGAAGGCCCGTGACGGCGAGCTGATGGGCCTCGAAGTGGACCTGGCAAACGCGCTGGCCGCCGCGATGAAAGTCGAACTGCAGATCGTCGAGATGCCGTTCGCGGACCTTATCCCGGCGCTCGAGAACGGCGACGTCGATCTGGTGATGTCCGGCATGACGATCACGGCGGATCGGTCGCGGCGTGTCTCGTTCGTCGGCCCGTACGCGATCTCCGGCAAGTCGATCCTCACCACGTCGGCGGCGCTGGC
>JBATJK010000056.1:0-10295 GCA_049668445.1 Gemmatimonadota bacterium | reverse complement strand
CAAGCTGGCGACTTCGTATTCATTCCGGCAGGAGTGTCCCAACGCATCACGAATACAGGTGGCTCGGATCTCATCTTCTTCTGTATCTGCACACCCCCCTTCATTCCCGAAGCCTACATCAACCTCGAAGACCCGAACGGATGAACAGGAGCGCCCGGTTGTCTCGCCAAGGCTCGAATGCCTGCGGCGGCACCCGGGCGCTTCGCTTTGGTGGCGTGTTCTACGCCGGGTCAGGCGGCGGTGTGGAGCTCGTGTACAAACGGCTGGCAGGGCGGCGGGCGGGGTGCTTGCCAATGTCATAGAAAGATGCAAACTGCGAGTAGTTGTAGCTTCTCGTCATACGGCCCCAGTACAGCCTAATGCCGGACCCTCCCTCCTGGCAGAATGTCCCGCCCCATGCAGGAGGTGTTCCATGCGCTGGCGTATCTCAATCGTTGCAGCACTCGCACTGTTCGTAGCTGTAGGCTGCGATCAGCAACCACTCGATCCGCCAACCGACGACGACGCAGCAACTCCGTTCTACTCGCCTGCGGACGGCAATGGTAACAAGCGGATCTATGAGTGGGACGACTACTACGAGGATGCGGTGGACTGTGGTGGCGGCGTCTATCTGGACCTGCACGACAACGGTTGGGCCCAACGTACTCCCGTGAGTGGGTGGAGTGACAACGACCGCAAAAAATGGGTCTGGCATGTCAATCTAACCTACATCAACCCGGCGACTGGTAGGTCGTTCACGGTTCACGATGTGGGTCCGGACAAGTGGTATGTCGACAAGGACGGAAACGTCATTCACACGATCACGGGCCGATCGGTGACAGGTTCGGAAGTCATAGGGCACGTCGTCATCGATGACGAAACAGGCGATATTCTCAGCGTCTCCGGCCAACCTTTCAGTTGGGCGGACGCGGACGCGCTCGCATGTGAGAAGTTGCGTTAGTTGATAGCAACTCCGTCCCAGTATTCACTTGCCTAGCTCCCGGTTCACGCCGGGCGCTTCCCTCTAGGCCCGGCTGGTGACGAAAGCCCGTCCAATGGCGGGCTTTCGTGTATCTGGGGGATTCGCCTCCAGACCGCTGTCGCCCAGGCTGTAACGGACTCTTTGATTCGGGAATCAGGAGGGTGGTGCCATTCGGTAGTAACCTACCGCATCGTGCAAACGTCTTCGCCGTATCCTCTCAAAGCAGCGACCGACACCCGGTTCGGAGCTGCGGCCCCACGACTCCTCCCCAGGCGCGGTCGACGGATGTGTCAATCAGGTATGCACTCGGTACGCGACCGTTCGACATACGCCGTCAAGTCGTTGTGGGCGTTGGTGTGAAAGGCCCAGTCGGTGTAAGCGACGACGTCGTTGCCTGGGCCCGGGCACACCCAGTGGTACCGATTGCTTGTCTGGTAGTGAGCAAACTCCCCGTCGGCTCGGAACCTCATCTGCTCCTTGAACGGTCCGCCACCCGTGCACACCATGCCCGTTTCCTGGCCCACCGCCTTCATGTTCATCGGGTTCATGTGGAAGAGGATGTGAACACCGCCGGACGCGTCCACCGTCTCGTGTCTGACGACGTGCATGCGGAACTCGACGTACATCATCTCGCCGGTGCAGGCGTTCTCCTGCCACCAAGTCCACACATCCTTCGTATTCTGGACCACCTTGAAACCTGGAGCCGCAACCTCTGCCTCGTCTGGTGCGGCAGTCGGCAGGTTCTGGTCGCAACTTACGGACACGCACATCGCGAGCAGAGCGACGATCGGGATTTGCCAACGCATGCGACACCCCCTGTTGGGCGGTAACCTATTTCCAGGAGGGAGGGCCTGGTTCTGTGACTCGGGGGGCGCGCTCCCGTCGAAACGGAGTGAGTGCCCCGTACAGAGAAAGGCGACGAACCAGTGCGGGTGGGCTCAATGGTGGGTGCCCCCGTCCCGTGACGGGCGAGCCAAAGTTGTCGGAATCGGGAATCGGCTCCCATATTCAGTTCTTCAAGTGCGCCGCCGGTGTCTTGACCATTCGGGGAGGGCGTCTGGGCGAATGGAAGACCTGGGGACTTCGCAGCCTCCGAATCGGCACGACATCACCGATCTCCTGCGTGCCCATCGCGCGGGCGACGAGAGCGCCGTGCACGAGCTCGTTCCTCTCGTTTACGCGGAGCTCCACCAGATCGCCCACCGGCAACTGGGGGGCGAACGACCCGGTCACACGCTTCAGACCACCGGCCTCGTGCACGAGGCTTTTGCGAAATTCGTCGGCCTCGAGCGACTTCAGTTTAGCGACCGCGCTCACTTCTTCTCCCTGTCCGCCCGACTGATGCGTCAGGTCCTCACCGATTACGCGAAGCGGCGCCAGGCGATCAAGCGGCGGGGAGTTCACGTGCCCGTCAGCCCGGAAGACGAAGCCGTGCGTGCGCGCGGCGAGGTTGCCATCGAAGCGTTGATCGACCTCGACCGGGCGCTCGAAGAGCTGGCGGAGATCTCGGAGCGGCAGACCCGCGTCATCGAGTGCCGCTTCTTTGGCGGGTTGACCGTGGAAGAGACAGCTGACGCGTTGGAAATCTCGCCGGCCACGGTGAAGCGGGATTGGCAGCTGGCCCGTGCCTGGCTGAACCGCGAACTGGCCTGAGCCCGTCCGGGGGCCGAATGTCGCTTCTCCTATCGGGGGAGGAGTCGATGCGGCGGGCTCGCCTTTGGGGCGGGTTTCCATGACGGCCTCGACGTGAACGAGGACACGGAATCGGATGAAGCGTGAGCTTTGGGACCGAGTCGGAGCGCTGTTCTACGAAGCGCTGGAACTCAGCGGTGCCGAGCGCGATGAATACCTCTCGAACCTGGGCCAGGAGAATTTGGAGGAAGAGCTCCGGTCCCTGCTTTCTGCCCACGAAGGCCGCGGTCCGTTCGACGAGTTGGCGGACTACGTGAGCGGGCCTGAGATTCAACGGCTGCTCCGACTCGCTCCAGGCGATTCGATCGGGTCGTACCGGATCGTCCGTGAGATCGCCAGCGGAGGCATGGCGAACGTCTATCTGGCGCAGGACCTCAAGCACGAGCGCCAGGTAGCCGTCAAGGTCCTCGGTCCCACGCTGGCCGCCGTCCTCGGTGCCGACCGGTTCGACCAGGAGATCATGACCACCGCCCGGCTCCAGCACCCCCACATCCTGCCGTTGCTCGACTCGGGTCAGGAGGATGGGCTCCTGTACTACGTGATGCCCTACATCGAGGGCGAGTCGCTGCGCGACCGACTGGACCGAGAGACCCAATTGGGTGTCGAGGAGGCCATTCGGATCGCGGTCACGGTGGCCGAGGCGCTGGACTACGCTCACCGGAACGGAGTCGTTCACCGGGACATCAAGCCCGGGAACATCCTGCTGCACGATGGCCGGCCGATGGTGGCGGACTTCGGCATCGCTCTGGCGGTCAACATGGCGGCGGACGGGCGAACCACTGAGGCGGGGCTCCTGCTCGGGACGCTGCACTACATGAGCCCTGAACAGGCGACGGCGGAAAGGGAGCTCACCCACCGGTCGGACATCTACTCGTTGGGGTGCGTGTTGTACGAGATGCTGACAGGGGAGCCACCGCACACGGGCGCCTCGGCGCAGCAGATCATCAGGAGCACCGTAAGCGACGACGCCCGCCCCGTTGCCGATCTTCGGAAATCCGTGCCCCCGAACGTATCTGCGGCTACGGCTATATCGCTGGAGAAGCTGCCGGCCGATCGGTTTGAGACCGCTCTGGATTTCGCCGAGGCTCTGGAAGATCCCACGTTCGCGGCACCCACTGCTCGGGTCGGTCCCGAGATCGTGCGGTCGAGAGACCGCTGGAAGCGGCTCGCCCTCGGCGGCGTCGCGATCGCCGTGCTCGCGGCTCTGGCCGGCGTGTGGGGTTGGCTGAGGCCCGAAGCCCGCGGTGTGGATCGGGTCGCCGAATTCCACCTGGACCCGCCCGATCCGACCATGTTTTTTGGGACGAGTCTCGTCCTATCCACCGACGGCCGACATCTGGTCGCCGAAGTCAACGCCGACAAAGCAAGGTTTCTGTATAAACGGACGTTGGATTCGCGGGACTGGAGGATCATTCCGGGAACGGAGGGGGCCTCCGATCCTTTCTTCTCGCCCGACGGCGAGTGGTTGGGTTTCTATTCGAGTCAGGAAGGGGCCATCAAGAGGGTCCCCGCGGAAGGCGGTTCGGCGCGGACCATAGTCGAGGCTGTCGATATCGTCGGGGCGAGCTGGGGGCCTGACAACACCGTGGTCTACTCCGCGAAAGCCGGGACCGCGGGCGATGTAGTGCGGGGATTGTTCCGAGTGACGTTGGACGGAAGTGCACCCGAACGGATCACGACTCCGGACATCGCACTCCGCGAAGGCCTCCACGTGGATCCCCACCATCTGTCGGGGGGCGACGTGATCCTGTTCACGGTCCACCATGCCCAAGGCTACCCGGTCCTAGCCGCCATGTCGCTTGAATCCGGGAGGATATCGCACCTCACACCAGGCGTGAGCCTGACCAGCGATCGGGCCGGCCGAGTCGTCTATGTAACCTCGGACGGCCGGGCATTAGCACAGACGTTCAACCCGCGCACTCTGGCTCTGGAGGGGCCGCCAAGGCCGATCGCCGAAGGGGTAGCGATTCCTGGGGTCGCGGCGTCGTTCACGGTCTCTGCCGACGGTTCCCTTGCGTACCTGTCAGAGTTTGGCCAGCCGGACCAGTTGCTTCTCGTCAGCCGTGACGGTGAGACACGGTCTCTCTATTCCTCCGGTGTCGGGTCGCGGCTCGCGCAGCCTCGCTTCTCACCTTCAGGAGACCGCGTCGCGTTCAGACGGGGCGCAGACGTGTGGGTGTACTCAATGGCTGACGGTACGGCGCAGCGCCTGAGCTTCGAGGAGCCGTATACCGACGGTCCCGCTTGGACGACTGACGGTCGTTCGATTGGATACTCTGTCGCCGGCGCAGGAGACAGATCGTTCGCGAGCCTCTATCGCCGGGCGGCCGACGGGACCGGCACGGCCGAAGAGATCGTCGCGGGCGATGACGAGCTGTGGCAGATGGAATTCGCTCCGGGTGACAGCGAGGTCGTCCTGTTCTCGGTCAACAACGTGTTTCGCGCCACGGTGGGCAGCGACTCCCGCCCCGTGCCGCTGTTGGAAACCCAAGCCTTCGCAGAACACCCCGCCCTGTCGCCCGACGGCCTCTGGCTCGCGTACAAATCGAACGAGAGCGGTATCGACGAAGTGTATGTCAGGTCGTATCCGGATATGGGACCACCCACGGTCGTCTCTGCAGACGGAGGAAGTGCTCCGGCGTGGTCCGGAGACGGCGACGAGATATTCTACTGGGGACGCAGCCGGCTGATGGGAGCGTCCGTTCAATTCGACCGGTCCCGTGTCACAGTCGTCGAGCGCACCGAGCTCTTCCGCACTGCGCCTTTTCGGCGAGATTGGAGTCGCAGCTACGACGCGCATCCCAGCGGCCAGGAATTCGTGATGGTCGGTCGCCCACAGACCCGGGTGATCTGGCGGGTCAACGCATTGGCGGGCGAGCGGTAACTGCCGCCGGTGGCGAGCTCGGAAGGTCTCGCCTTCGGCTCGACAGCGAATCTCGCCGACCCGATTGCGTAAAATACGGCCCTGTAGGCAGTTACGGCAGGGCCGTTTCTTGCCCAGGGACAACCGATCGAGCCTCTCTTGTGACTCCCGCCTGCCTCATGCTGGCATTGCGCACCCAATTGTCATATCGCCGGCCGCCCAATATGAGCTGCCAGGCACGAATCGCTTCGCTATTCCTCACCTAACGATATTCCTCAAAACAACTTAGCTAAGTCAGTCGGGAACGTGCCGCACAGGGCTCACTTCTTGCTCGAGTTCCAGCGGAATGATACAGCATGCGAGGATCAAGGGAACCCGGCCGAGCACCGCGTCTTTGCACCTCGTGGAAGATCGCGGAGGTCGGCTGAAGGTGGGGCTGGCACCCCAGGGTGGCTCGCACTGGATCGCGGGTGTCGTTTACCTGCAGAACCTGGTGCGCGCGTTGAGTATGCTACCGGACCAGGAAAGGCCCTTGCTGTGTCTACTCCTTGGACCAACGCAGCGAATCGGCGTGCATCGAGAGCTCGGGCATCTGCTCCCACCCTCAAAGGGCTACGCCTTCCGAGCGGGGCAGTCGCTTCGTTCCAAGCTGAAGAGCACGGTCCGGAGCATCGGGCCTACCCACAGGCCTACGAGTCTCGAGCGACTCGCCAGGACGACGCGGATGTCGGTCCTGTTTCCGGCACAGCGGTCTCTGGGGGCTGATTTTCCGTGCCCGTGGATCGGTTGGATACCGGATTTCCAGCACAAACATCTGCCCCGTTTCTTTTCGGACGATGATGTCCGGCGGCGTGACGACACGGCCCGGCGCCTCGTCGACGAGGCGCCGCACATCGTCGTCAGCAGCGAAGATGCGTATCGCGACCTGGTGCGCTGGTTCCCGGAGGTCGGCGAACGGGCAAGCAAGCTCCCATTCGCTACCGTGGCCGCGCCCGAATGGTATGAAGGAGACCCCGAGAGCGTCGTTCGTGGACTAGGACTGCCACAGAAATACCTGATGTTCCCCAGCCAGTTCTGGATCCACAAGAACCACCACCTCCTGTTCGACGCCATCCGGCTCGCCAGTGATGCCCTTCCCGACGTCGCTCTGGTCTGCACGGGACGGATGTTCGACCACCGTCATCCGGAGCATGGGACGGAGCTGCTGGCCAGACTGGAGACGGAGAACCTCGCCACGCGCGTGCATTGCCTCGGCCTGCTCGATCGGTATTCGCAGATACAGCTACTGCGCGCCAGCGCCGCTGTCGTGCAACCCTCTCTGTTCGAGGGCTGGAGCTCGCTGCTCGAGGACGCCCGGGCTCTCGGAAAGAAGGTCTACGTCTCGGACATCCCTGTTCATCGCGAGCAGGACCCACCCGACGCCAGGTTCTTCGATCCACACTCCCCCGAGGAGCTGGCCACGTTGATTGCAGAAGACTGGGAATCGTTGACACCGGGTCCGCATCTGGAGCGCGAGCTACGAGCCCGGTTGTTCCAGGACGCACGAGCTGTCGATTTCGGCCGGCGCTTTCTGGACGTCGTGGCCAGGACGTGCAACACATGGTGAAAGCGAGCCACCGATGCTCGACGTAACCCAGGCGCCGGATGGAAACGTCCTTCTGCACATGTGGCGTGATGGCGATGAGTACGTCCGGCAGAAGGGCGAGCTGTTCCTCAACGAATGGACCAACGTCCGGTTTGTGGGGGTCCCGAAGCCGCCCGTCGACAACGTGTACCACGTCGATTTGAGCCGGGAGCCCCTGGAGTTTCCCACCGACACGTTCGACGCGGTGAACGCCTATCACATCTTCGAGCACCTCACGCCAGAGGAAGGTGCTCGGTTGGCTGCGGAGGTCTCCCGGGTCCTCAAGCCAGGCGGAGTGTTCCGGGTGTCGGTTCCCGACCTGGAAGACATCTGTCGCTCGTACCTGTACCACCTCGGTGTGGCCGTTGAGGATCCGAGTCTCCAGAACATTCGACGATATCGCTGGACGGTCATGGAGATCTTCGAGCAGATGGTCCGGGAGAAGACCGGTGGAAGGATGCTGGAGGCTTTGAAGTCCGGGGACTATGATCGCGAATACCTGGAAGGGAAGTACAGCGACGTCTACCGACCGCTTCTCGCCGCAGGAGCGGCAAAACCGCCCGCCACGGGCGGCAGTGCTTCCCGCAGTCGCTCGTCGCGTTTCACGCCAAAGGCCGTCTATCGTCGCCTGACAAGACGACTGCGAAGGCGGGCGACAGGCGACATGACGGATCCTGCTGTCACCAGGGAAAGGGTACGCTGGATGTACGACCGCCTCTCTTTGCGGTTTCTCCTGGAAGAGGCCGGATTCGTCGAGATTCAGCAGACGGACTTCAAGCACTCGGGAATCCCGAACTGGGATCGCTACGACCTGGACTGCTCCAGTCTCGCCGAGCGCCCGATCGACCCCTCCGTATACGTCGAGGGGCGAAAACCGGAGTCTGCTTCTCCAGTTCTCGATCGGCCGGTGGCTGCGCGCGCGTGATGCGTGACGACGCCGTGGCACGGCTCATCCAGACCCGGGGCGGCCGGACGAATCTCCACGTGTGGCGGGGAGGTCGCTCGTATGAGCGCCAGAAGGGACACATCTACCGGCAGGAGTGGAACAACCTGCTGTTCAGCATCCGCCCGCAGCCACCGGGCGAGTCACACCTCCTCTACTTTGACGTTCGCAAGCCCCTTCCGTACCCAGCCGAGACCTTCGACGCGATTGACGCGTTCCACATCATCGAACATCTGACCCCTGAGGAGGCCGGTTCCTTTCTTGGGGAGGCGTTCCGCGTGTTGAAGCCCTCCGGCATCCTGCGGCTTTCAACACCGGACCTGGAGAACGTGTGTCGCGCCTACCTCGATTGTGTGGCGGAATACGATCGCTCTCCTTCTGCAGCCAACCGGGTGAGATACGAATGGTCGGTTCTGGAGCTGCTGGATCAGATCGCGCGTGTGCGTTCGGGAGGCATGATGCAGAGGTACGTCGAGAAAGAACGCTTCGACCCCGCCTACGCGAAGGAGCGCTTCGGAGATGTGTTCGAAGACTTTGGAGGCCGGCCTCGACCCGATGAAACGAATGGGAAGGTCGCGGCCGAACGCACGACGCGCCTGACGCCCGCTGCTATCCTCAGGGGTGTTCGGAGGCGCTTCCGACGGACAGGACGATTTCCGTGGCGGGACAGGGCTCCCATCTCCATGCCAGACTTCCGCAATTCCGGAGAAACGAACAAGTGGCTGTACGATCATCTCTCGGCGACCACGCTGCTGGCCGCGACGGGGTTTGAACACGTCCGGCGACAGACGTACAAGACCTCCGACATTCCGGATTGGGAGAAGTTCGACCTGGATCGTTCGACGTGCGGCGACTACCCGATCGAGCCCTCTCTGTATGTCGAAGCGCGCAAACCGAAGTCATCGCAAGAAGACACGACGTCACAGGTGGGGACATCACTTCTTCCTTGAATCGCTCCTCTCGCCATGGTAGCGCCTCGCAAGCGTACCAATCCGCCGCGTCGATCTTTTCCGCTTATCTGGTGTAAGCTGAGTGTTGAAGTCGTGAACGGGTCACCGGCGTCCTGCCTCTCTCCGGATGCTCCCCTCTCGCGCGCGTTCCGCGTGACCCGCTTCCGCTTAGCGTGAATCGAACGTAGCCCCGGCGCCGGCCGGTCGATCGGCGACGGGTCACGCTGCCCGGCGTCGTGGAGTGCTTAAGATGATGCCCATTCGTCGTGTCCTGGTGCCCCTCGACGGATCCCTAACCGCCGAGTCCATACTGCCTCACACGCGCAGTCTGGCCACGTCCCTCGGCTCCTCGGTGCGTCTGCTGCACGTACTGGAGCACGGCCGCGCCGGCGGCCTGTCCCGCGATAGCGTCGAGTGGCGGCTGCACCGGGCGGAAGCGAGATCGTACCTGGACCAGGTGGCCGAACGACTCGACCTCGGCGGACTGGAGGTTGACACGTTGGTCGCGGAAGGCAGGCCGGGCCGCCAGGTCATCTTCGAGGCGCGCCGCTGGAAGGCCGATCTGATCGCTCTGAGCTCCCACGGGCACGGGGGCCCCGACCTGTTCAGCCTCGGCGGCATCGCGCAGAAGATCGTGTCGCGGGCGGGCGTGTCGATCCTTCTCTCCCGCGCTGATCCGCCGCCTCCCGAGGGCGCGCCGGAGGTCGCATCCTACAAGCGAGTGATTCTGCCCGTCGACCTGTCTCGTCGTTCAGACTGGGCGCTGTCGATCGGCGTGCGCATCGCGCGCTCGGGCGGAGGCGAGATCGAGCTGCTGCATGTGGTGTGCGTGCCGGAGCTGCCCGAGCGCACACCAGGCGACTTCGTGGGCCGGGTGCACCGAACGCGCCTGATCGAGATCCACAACGAGGCGGCGCGCGAGTACCTCGCTGCGATGGAGCAGAAGTTCGCGGCGCCCGGTCTGACGATTCACTGGCGCCTCCTGGAATCGTCCACCGTGCCCGGTGCTCTGGCCGAGATGACCAGGGCAGATGTGGACGGCCTGCTCGTCGTCAGCGCGCACGGGCTCTCGGGAGCGTCGCCCTGGCCCTATGGGTCGGTGGCGAGCCATCTGATCATGCACGGCAAGCTGCCGCTCCTGGTCTTGCAGGACGTCCCGCGTGAGATGCCGCTCGGGTTGGAATCGGAGTCGACCTGGTCCTCCTCCGAATCCCCGGCGTCATGGAACGGCTGAGACGGCAGCCGAGCCCGGACGAATCCGT
>JBATJK010000055.1:0-5580 GCA_049668445.1 Gemmatimonadota bacterium | reverse complement strand
CTCAGTCGGAACGTGGAGGTCGGTTCGGTGATCCAGTCCGCCAGCCAGAACGTGAGCGGCGGTTCGGTCCTGCTCCGAATGGCCGACCTGGACACGGTCCAGGTGCGTACCCTGGTGGACGAGACCGATATCGGGAAGCTGTCGGCTGGCCTGCCGGTAACGATTACCGTGGACGCCTATCCTGGTCAAGACTTCAGGGGGAGCGTGCTCAAGATAGAGCCGGAGGCGCTCGAGCAGCAGAACGTCGTGATGTTCCCAGTGCTCGTGAGAATCGGAAACGAGGAGGGGTTGCTCCGCTCGGGTATGAGCTGCGAAGTGGAAATTCACCTCGGCTCGAGCAAGGGAGTCCTCGCGGTTCCCAATGCGGCCCTCCGCACGGACGGCGACGTGGCGTCGGCCGCCCAGGTACTCGGACTGGATATGACGGTCGTGCGCGAGCAACTGGAGGCCAGGCCCGGCTCCCGTCCGTCCGCGGCGCCGTCCGGTCAGCCGGCAGCCACAGCAGGTGGAGAGACGATCACGTTTCGCGACCGCGAGATCACCCTTCCCGAGGGTCTGACGGCGGCGGAGGTCCAGCCGGTGCTGGACAAGATTCAGAGCGGCGGATTCCAGTCGATGACCGAAGAGGATCGCGCGATCATGGCGCGTGTGCGTGATGCTGGCGGGATGGGCGGACAGCGGGCGGGAGGCCAACGTCCTGCCGGGGCAGGGGGCCAGCGACCCGGAGGCGCTGGAGGCCAGCGGCCCGGAGGTGCGGCAGGCCAACCCACACAGGCAGGAGCTTCTGGGGCCGCTCCGGCGGAGGACGGTGCGGAGGCCGAAGCGGCGCCGGTCGGCCGCACCACGATCACCGACCTCGCGGGTCGCTACGTCGTGTTCGTCATGCGGGACGGGGTTCCGACGGCCGTCCGGATCCGTACGGGTCTCACGGACATGGACTACTCCGAAGTGCTCAGTGGTCTGACGGCGTCCGACAGTGTGCTCGTGCTTCCGAGTGCGGCGCTGGTCCAGTCGCAGCAGGAACTGCAGGACCGGATTGAGCAGCGCACCGGGGGAGCCATGCCCGGGATGACCGGTGGCGGCGGCCGTCCGCCGGGTCGCTAGAGCGTCATGGAAACGATCGCCGTAGCGCTCGCCGCCATTCGAGCGAATGTCCTCCGATCCGCGCTCACCATGCTGGGCATCATCATCGGTGTGGCGGCCGTCATCACCATGGTGGCCCTCGGCTCTGGAGCGCAGGCGGCGATCGAGGCTCAGATCCAGGCGTTGGGAACGGATCGCCTGTCGGTCTATCCGGGCCAGTCGTTCCGTCGTGGAGTGGCGAGCAACAGCCGGGTCAGTCTCACTACCGACGACGCAGCGGCCCTGGCGGCCGACGCCCCGGCTCTCGCCGCGGTCGTCCCGGAGCTGTCCAGCAACTTCCAGATCAAGTTCGGAAGCCGGAACGCGAACATTCGGGTCCTCGGGACGACGCCCGAGTACGTGACGGTGAACAACATGGAAGTGGTGGCCGGGCGCAATCTGACCCGGAGCGACGGTGAGGCCCGCAGACGTGTGGCGGTGCTCGGGAGCGCCGTCCCGGACATGGTCGAGGCGAACGGTCCGGCCATGATCGGCCAGGAACTCGTCATCCGGGGCCTCAGGTTCGAGATCGTCGGGTTGCTGGCCGAAAAGGGAGGCCAGGGATTCTCCAATCCGGACGAACGGATCCTGATCCCGCTCGAGACAGGGCAATACCGCGTTCACGGATCCGATCGGATCAGCTCGCTCACCGCACAGGTGGTGCATCCCGACTCGATCACCGTGGCGATGATCGGCATCGAAGGAGTACTGCGCCGCGAGCACGGAATACGGCCGGGGGCGGAAAACGACTTTCAGATTCGGACGGGCACCGAGTTCCTCACCACGGCCCAGGAGGCGACAGAGACTTTCACGTTCCTGCTGGCCGGAATCGCGGCCGTCAGCCTGCTGGTCGGCGGAATCGGGATCATGAACATCATGCTCGTCTCGGTCACCGAACGGACCCGTGAGATCGGACTGCGGAAAGCGGTCGGTGCCAGGCGCAGCAACATCATGTATCAGTTTCTCGTTGAGGCCCTGACCCTGTGCATGCTCGGGGGAGTGATCGGAGTGATCGTAGGAGCGGGAGGGGCCGAGGCCCTGCACCGGTTCAAGGACTGGAACACGTTGGTCTCACTTCGGGCGGTGGTGCTCGCCTTCGCCTTCAGCGCGGTCGTGGGAGTCTTCTTCGGTATGTGGCCGGCCCAACGTGCGGCCCGCCTCGACCCGATCGAAGCCCTGAGGCACGAGTAGGAAGCGGAAGCCCTGACCCGCATTTCCAGGGGCTAAGGGCACCGAGTCGGCTCCGGGCGGGCAGTGTTGAGCCAACGCCACAGTCCGATCCGTCTCAACCAGGTTCTTCACCTCGAGCGCCCCGCAATTCCCCCTGAAGCCGCAGGTGCCGGTCCTCGAATACGTTGATTTCATGGGTATTGCAGGGGCTCGCAGGCAGGCGCCGCGCGACCGTCCTCTCCACGCCACGAAAATCGGGCACATGCCTTGCTCCTTCCCCACACCGTGTCCGGATCGAATCAGTCAGACATCACAAGCCTGGAGAACTCGGTGCCGTCAGGAACCGGATCCGAAAAGAACGAAGTCCGTAGCGATCGGGCGCGGTCAGAGCCTCGGCGACCGCTGCTCGCCCGATCCGATTTCACGGAACAGGAGACCCTCCTGCTGGCCCTGTTGCGTCGGGACGCACCGGTCAGCGTTTCGGCGGACCGGCTGGCAGCTCTCGCCAACCCGGGCTTTCGATCCGCCTTCCACGCGGTGGCCACCGGCCACGGAGTGGTTGGGCTGGCCCTGACATCGCTCCGTCGGTGCGAGGCCTTAAAGACGCTGGACCGCGAGACGAGGGACAGCATCGTGGCGCCGCTTCGTCCGTTCGCTTTCCAGGCGGCGCTATGGGACGCCGAGCGGGACCGCCTGCTCGACGAGCTTCGCAAGCACTCGCTGGTCCCCCTGGTTCTCAAGGGTGGAGCCCTCCGCCTGACGGTCTACTCCGAGGCGGCTGAGAGACTGTCCGGCGATCTCGACCTGCTGGTGTCGGCGCACCAGGTCCCGGCAGGACTCGAGGCGCTTGCTCGGGCCGGCTACGTGGACCACTGGACCGACGATGCGAGGCGCGAGCACCTCCGCCGGGGCTATCACCTGTCGTTGTCTCACGCGAACGGCTTCGAGGTCGAGCTTCATTGGGACCTGGCGCCCCGCAGTGAAGGCTTCCAGTTCGATCCGGCAGCGTTCCTCAATCGGTCGGTGATGTACGAGCGCGATGGTGCGTCCCCAGTCCGAGTGCCGGCGCCGGAGCACATGGTTCTGCACCTGGCGGTTCAAAACCGGGAGGACTCGTTTTCCCGGCTCAAGCGCCTGGTGGATATCGATCGGGTGATCGCCGCATCAGTGGTCTCCGATGCGGGAATGAACTGGGACTACCTCGCACAGCAGGCCCGTCGCGGCGGGCATCAGACGGTCCTGGGGCTGGCCCTTCAACTCACCAGGCGCCTGTTCGACACCCCGGTGCCGTCGGACGTCCTGCGTGATCTGGACATGGAACGGATCGCCCGTTTCCACGTCTCCCTGCTGCGTCCGGAGGCCTACGTTCTGACTCAGCAGGGCTTCCGGAGTACGGTGGCCCGCAGGGCTCTCCACCTGTGGCTCACGCCTGGTTGGAGACGGCGGTCCAGGTGGGTCCGTCGCATCGTAGGCGGAAGCACCAACCCCATGGCCGATGTCTACTCGGCGCGCAGAGGCGTGGTCATCAGTCAGACCCGTCGCGCCCGGACCGCACGTGCCTGGAAGCTGCTGAAGCTCGCCGCTTATCACGTCGTTCTGTACGCCGATGCCCTTCGCTCCTTCGGCCGCGACGGATTGCGCCGATCGAGCTTCTGGCCGACTGCGGGTCGTGACGCCCGACGCACGACCGTCCTTCAGCGCCTCTCGAAAGGAGCTCCGTGGATTTCCCCGGTAAACACTACCTCGTAAGCCTGTTCCAGAGGCGTAAGGGACTGCTCCTCCGGTTCCTGGCAACGACGGTCGCCACCTCGCTTCTGTCGATGGCGGCGATCCTGCTGATCCGGGAGTTCCTGGACGGCGTGCTGGGGAACGGCGGCGGCCTCGCTGCACTCGTGGCTGAGTCGTTCGGTCCGGCCGCGGCGCTGTGGGTGGTAGCCGTACTGCTGATCGCGACCTACGTGGCGAGCAGCCTCGTCACCTTCGACAACCAGGTCACGCAGCAGCGCATCGTGAAGGTGCTGGAGCTCGGCATGATGGAGAAGCTGATCCGTCATATCCTGGGTCTCTCGGTGCCGTTCTTCGATCGCCAGAGTCACGGCGACATCATTCAGGCCATCCGAAGTGACGTATCGCAGCTTCGCACGGTCGTGCTGTCGATGGCCCGCCTCTTCCTGAATGTGTGCATCGTGATCGCCCTGTTCGGGGCCGCACTGATGCTCAGCGTTCGTCTGACGCTCTGGTCGCTCGTCGTTCTGCCCCTGGCCGTCATTCCGATCGTACTCACGGCTCGCCGCATCCTCGCCCGATCGTTTGCCGTCCGCCGCACCGGCTACGTGCTGTACGACGTGATTCTGCAGCTGCTGCAGGGTATCCGGGTCATCAAGGTGTTCCAGGCCGAGGAAGCCGAGGCAAACGCCGCCATAGAGAAGGGCCGCGCCTACTTCGATCAGTTGATCGAGATGGTGCGGGTACGATCGCTGGCCTCAGTCTACCTGGGGTCCCTGTCGGGTCTCGGAATCGTGGTCGTGATCGTCATCGGGGGATTCGACGTGATGAACGGCCGACTGGAGTGGCCATCCTTGCTCGCTTTCCTGATGGCCCTGCGCTCGATCCACGGGCCGATCAACCAGGTGAACTCGGCCTACGTCAGCGTCAAGAACAACGCCGCGGCCGTGCAGCGTATCGGTGAGATCCTGGATGCGCGTCCTGAAGTGCTGGATGTTCCGAGCGCCCGGCCCCTCGTCGGTGGGCCTGCGTCCATTCAGTTCGACGACGTGTCCTTCCAGTACGACGACGGCGACCAGGTCATCGACCGGGTTTCTTTCGAGGTACAGGCAGGCGAGACGATCGGTATCGTCGGGCCGTCCGGGGCCGGCAAGACCACGCTGCTCAACCTCATCGCTCGTTTCTACGATCCGACCAGCGGCCGAGTGGCGTTCGACGGGCGTGACCTGCGCGACATCCGGCTATCCGATCTGTACAGCCGCATCGCAGTCGTCACCCAGGATCCGTTCCTGTTCTCCGCCTCGGTGGTCGATAATATCGCGTTTGGCCGTGAGAACGCCTCGCGCGAGGATATCGAGGAGGCCGCCAGGTCGGCTGGAGTTCACGACGAGATTCTCTCCCTGCCCGATGGTTACGACACGAAGATCGGCATCGGAGGACACGGTCTTTCCGGCGGACAGGCGCAGCGAGTATCGATCGCCAGGGCTCTGCTCAAGGACGCTCCGATTCTCCTGCTTGACGAAGCCACGTCGAGTCTCGACTCGATCTCCGAGGCGCGGGTGC
>JBATJK010000054.1:0-10040 GCA_049668445.1 Gemmatimonadota bacterium | reverse complement strand
TGAACTCGCGCGTGCCGTCGAGCGGGTCCACTACCCACAGGCGGTCCAGAATCGAAGCGGACTCCGGGGGCTCCGACTCCTCGCTCAGGATGGGATCCCCCGGACACTCTCGTCCAAGAACCGAGAGCACCGCCCGATTGGCCGCGTGGTCGGCTTCCGTGACCGGATCGCCCGGGCTCTTTTCCGTCGTCCGGAGAGAGGCCGATCGATAGTACGGGAGGGTCGCGCGGCCACCCAACAGGGAGGCCCGAGCGGACGTCAGGAGGTCAGCCATCCTGGCGGGCGGAAACACCACCGCTGGATCGGACGCAAACAGGATGGAGACATCCCCGTGGTCCGCAGAATTGAAACCGGTCAAGGCAGGCTCACGAGTCAGGTCAGCTCGGCGATTCGAATGCCACCGCCCGCTTCACGCGCCTCGCGCAGGGCGGAACGCGCCACCGCGATACCCGACAGGCCCGCGATCCGCGTGGCCATTGGCGCGACTTGCATCGCCTCCACGCCGGTGTCCTCGACGAAACGGTCCGTCAGTTCGACGATACCGGCACTCAGGGGCGCGAGCCCATTCGCGGACGGATCGCTGGCCGTGCGCTCGGTCAACCGCCTGACCATGGTCGTTACGCCGGCGGCGTCCGTCCCGAAGGCCACGATTCCGAGCTCCGCGCCATCAACCCAACCGCACACGTCCGATTCGCGGATACCCTGCCCCCAGAGGCGGGCCGCTCGCTCGCGAAGCGCGTCCATCGAACCGGTTTCCGGCACCTCCGTGGGGCCGAGGACCACACACGTAAGAGACGCGCCGTGCCGACGGGCGGCACTGCCCATGACTCGAAGCATGCGCATCATTCCCGCCAGGTTGAACAACCCGGTTGCCGCATCCGACAGTGAGCCTTCCTCCGTCGCTTCGATCAACTGTTTGATCTCCAGGAGCCTGCGCAGCTTCGCGACTACCAGGTTCGAGCGGACCGGCTCCTTGATGATGTCCCAGGCACCCGCCCGCATGGCCGCGGCTTGCTCGTTCTCGTGCCAGAAGTTGGGCGAGTAGACCAGGATCGGTATGCTCGACTTCAGGCCTCCCCGGCCGAGCGACGCCGCCAGCGCCGGCGCGTCCATGTCCGGCAGCCCCTCATCGATGATCACCATATCGGGACTCACCTGGGACGCGTCCCGCAGGGCGACGCGGGCGGAGCGCATCCGGACGAACACGAACCCCTCGGGCTCGAGTACCGCCTGCAACGCCGAGGCGAACCAGTCGTGCGCGCTCACCAGCATCACGTTGACCGTGTCCGGAGGCGGCGTAAGGGGGCCGTTGGCCATTGTCCGTGTGGCTCCTGGCTTCTCGTTAAGTGGCGGTGGCGTGGCTCGCCTCTCGCCTTCCTGGTCCGTCAATCTTCCTTGTCGTCCGGCTCGAGCGATTGCTCGAACATCACCGGCAACGTCTTCAGCATGATCATCAGATCGAACCACAGCGAGCGCCGGCGGACGTACTCGATGTCGAAGTCCACCTTTTCGCGAACGTCCTCGACCGTCTGGTCCGCGCCGCGGTTGACCTGCGCCCAGCCCGTGATTCCGGGTCTGACTCGATTGCGCAGGCGGTAGCCGTCGATCTCCTTCTGCAACTCCAGGACGAAATTGGGGCGCTCGGGACGGGGACCGACCACGGCCATATCACCCTTGAGTACGTTCCAGAACTGCGGAATCTCGTCCATGCGGGTCTTGCGGAGAACACGGCCGACTCGGGTAGCGCGATCGTCGTCCGCTCGTGCCCACACCGGACCGGAGTCGAATTCCGCATCCACTCGCATCGTCCGGAACTTGTAGATCATGAATGGCCGGCCGCCGAGATCATTGACCCGTCGCCCGGTGCTGTCCCGCCTGTCCATCCGGCCTCGCCGGTCCAGCCCGACGCGAAGCTGGCGATAGATGATGGGTCCGGGGCTGTCCAGGCGCACGGCCACGCCGATGACGATGATGACGGGCAGGAGGATGATCAACGCCACCAGCGTGACGACGAAGTTCGCCGCCCGGAGCATGAACTCCTCCACTCGGCCCACGTCTCTTCCGACCGGTGTCTCCGGTTCGAGGCGCGGTCCCTTGGGACCGTCCAGTCGGACGAAACGACGCCGTGCCGCGCCTCCGTGCCGCAGGCGCAGAGCCGCAATGCCACTCAACTCTTTCACTCGTTCGTCCGTACTCATGGCGTACTCGTTCTCCGGGAAGATGTCATACTCCCGGGTTCGAGCATCTGTCGTGCCATTCCGGACGAATCGACTCAAGTTATTTTCCTGCAATTAGTTAAAGTATGTGTCGCCTTGGATCGTGGCCCCGGGGTATGGCACTGGCACCACACTTCCGGGTGTGTTGACACGGTACCTCGCCAAACGATCCTATTCCAGGCCGTAGTCGCGGATCTTGTAGAGCAGCGCCCGGTAGCTCAGGTCCAGGAGATCAGCGGCCTTCGTGCGGTTTCCGCCCGTGACCTCGAGAGCCCTTCCGATCAGGTGCTTCTCCAACTCGAATGTACGCTTCTTTACCGAAAGCTCATCGCTCGACAGGTTGCCTCCGGCTGCCTTGACCGAGGTCTTGGGATCGCGGACGATCTCCGGCAGGTCGTCTTCGCCAATGCGCTCACCGTCCGCGAGGACCATCGCCCGCTCCACCACGTTCTCCAACTCCCGGATGTTTCCAGGCCACGAGTAGCTGGACAGCGCCTTGATGGCTTCGGGCTCGAATCCCTCGATCGCCAGGCCCAGCGACTCGTTGTAGAGACCCAGGAAGTGCTGCAGCAGGACGGGCACGTCATCGACCCGGTGCCGAAGAGGTGGCAGGTGGATACGGACGACGTTGATCCGGTAGTAGAGATCGGAGCGGAACTCCCCCTCCTGAACGTCGGACTCGAGATCTCTCGCGGTGGCCGCGAGGATGCGGACATCCAGTTGCCTCGCCTTGGACTCCCCAACCCGCCGGATTTCTCCCTCCTGCAGCGCCCGGAGCAGCTTGACCTGAAGGGTCTGCGGCAACTCACCGATCTCGTCCAGGAGTAGTGTCCCGCCCTGCGCCTCCTCAAACAAACCGGCCCGGTCCCGAGAGGCGCCGGTGAACGAACCCTTCACGTGACCGAAGAGCTCGGATTCGAGAAGGTTCTCGGGAATGGCTCCACAGTTGACCGGGACGAAGGGCCCATCGGCACGACCCGACGCCTGGTGCACCAGCCGCGCCACGAGTTCCTTCCCGGTGCCGCTCTCGCCGGTGATCAGAACGGTAGTCGGGTGCTGCGCGACCCGTTCCGCCAGTTCCACCGCAGCCTTCATCCCGGAGCTGGCCACGACGATATTCCCTCGCCGTTTCTCGACCCGGATTTCCTTCCGCAGCCTCCGGATCTCCTTGTCCTTCGACCCGTGTTCCTCGGCAATCCGGACGCGCAGGAGAAGCGACTCCGGCGAGAAGGGTTTGTCGATGTAGTCGTACGCCCCCTTACGAATTGCTTCGACGGCCAGATCCTGGCTTCCGTAGGCGGTCATCACGATAGTGCGGCCCACGCCCCCCGCCTCCCGGTGGCGTTCGAGGAACTCCAGGCCGTCGACACCCGGCATCCTGACGTCTGTCAGGATCAGATCGGGCATCCACTCGGCGGCCCGGGCGAGCGCTTCTTCCCCGTCGGAGGCCGTCGCTATGTCGTAACCCTCGTTCTCGAGGATCAGGGAAGCCGTTCGTCGCAATCCGGCATCGTCGTCTACTACGAGGATCTTCATTCAGCCCGCTCCAGCGCCACCGGTAAGAGGATTCTGAAGGTCGCACCCTCATCGCCCGCGGGAACCGCCTCGATGGTCCCCCCCATGATCTCGATGAGGCGCGCCGACACCGCAAGGCCCAATCCCGTCCCCAGGCCTGGCGCCTTGGTCGTGAAGAACGGATCGAATACGCGCCGCACATCATCGGCCGGGATTCCGGGTCCGCTGTCGGACAGCAGGACCTCCACGGCAGAGTCACCTTCCGCGAGCTGCCGGGCCGGTCCCGGATCACGCGACTGGTCGAGCCGTCTCAGGTGCGAGTAGTCGATGCCCTGCGGGTCGTCCCGTCGAACGCGAATACTCCCCCACCGGTCTCGGGCTGTGATCGTCGTGCTCTTCGAACGAACCCGTATCCACCGCGGCTTACCGGCTTCCTCGATCGCGTCGATCGAGTTAAGCAGGAGGTTGACGAGCACCTGCTCCAATTGAAACGGGTCGGCTTTGACCAGCGTGTCCCCGGACGCGAGGTCCATGCGGACCTCTACGTCCTTCAGGCGGCCCTGCGTCCGCATCAGTTCCACGGCCTGTTCGATCACCGGGTTGATGTCGACTTCTCGCGTCGTGGAGGCCTTAGGCCGACCATAGTCCAGCAAACCTCGCACAATCGTGTCGATCCTGCCCGCCTCGTGGGAAATCCCGCTCAGCCACTCAGCTTCTCCCTCACCGCTTCGGCGGCCCAACTCCACGTAGCCGAGTATCGCTCCCAGGGGATTGCCGATCTCGTGCGCGATTCCCGAGGCGAGGCGACCGATGGAGGCCATCTTGTCGGCCCGGGCCAGACTGCTGCGCGCCGCGGACAGTTCGCGGTTCGTCTCGTCCAGCGACCGGACGTTCTCCGCCAGTAGGTCCTGGTTGTGGATCAGTCGATCCGCCATCCGATTGACGGCCTGGGACAACCGCTCAATTTCCGCGGTGTCCGAACCCGGAAGCCGTTCCTGATCGAGTCCCGAGGCGATCCGCTCGGCTCCTTCGACCATGTCTTCAACCGGGCTGAGCACCAGCACTCGGAGCCGGTAGTTCGCTACCAATCCAAGCAATACGAGGTCCAACGCAATCGCGATTACGAGGACCGGATAGAGGTACTCCGGCCCGATGCTCAGACTCTGCCACACGAACACCACGACGGCCAGCGAGAACAAGGCCAGGAACAGCAGTATCAGCAGGCCACCGATAAGGCGCACGCGCAGGGATAGCTGACGCGACGTGCGTCGTCGGGACCGTCGCCTACCGGTCTGGACTGTGGATCCGTCGGTGACAGACTGCATGATCGATAGTAGCCCGAGAAAGAGTCTTGCCGCTACGGTTGAAGGAGGCGGCCAGGAGGTCCATCACGT
This sequence comes from Gemmatimonadota bacterium, assembly GCA_049668445.1. Classification (GTDB taxonomy): domain Bacteria; phylum Gemmatimonadota; class Gemmatimonadetes; order Palauibacterales; family Palauibacteraceae; genus Benthicola. The sequence continues at coordinate 4,915 of JBATJK010000054.1, read as the reverse complement.
AGTCGGGTCACTTCCTTTTCGCGAGGCACTCGACCGCAGCAAGCTTCGCAGTCTCCAGGGCCGCGGCAGGTACTGTCCAGCCAGCCGGGCGAACCTGAGGGGCACATACAGAATGGCCAGGTGGCGAGGCAGGCTTCGACGTCTCCAGTCCTTGCTCGTTGGCGTCAGTATCCGACGGACCCCGTAGGACCACTTGGCGGCGCTGCCGTCGATCAAGGTCAGGTCGATGCTCGCCCGCTCGGAGAAGCCGGGTGAAACGGGCACGTCGGAAGCCAGCCATACCCATATTCGACTGGCCAGGCTCTGGACCTGCGGCTCGTTCTCGAGTTCCCGCTCGACGGTGGCAGGCAGCGCGCCGTCGAGCAGCGGCCGTGAAACCGCCAGGCCGAACAGTAGCGTGCGGCGGCAGCCCAGCTCGCGGGCTCTCAACACGGTAGCGTCCCAATCGAGTACCTCAGATAGGCGCACGCACTCCGCCACGTCACAGATCCACTTCAGCCTGGGCCACGGGAACGGCCCGTGCTTGGCACCGTGAACGCATAACGCGAGCAACTGAAGATCGGGAGGCAGACATTTCAGTTCGTGTCCATGAAGAGCGAAGGAGCTCGTGTCAGCCCAGAGAGCCTCGGCCTCCACTCGCCCTCTGAAGAAGTTCCTCGCCAGGTCCCAATGGAGATCGAGATCCAGGTTGTCTTCCGGCCGGGTGAACGTCCGGGAGTACTCGACGTGCTGCAGGACGTCTTCCTGGGCCCCCGACACACTCAGCCACGGCGCGAAGCCCAACGACTCGACCACCCCGGTCGCCCGCATGACGTCCTCCGACTTCACGAGGAGGTCGAGGTCTCCGAACTCACGAAGAAACAGGCTGCCGTACAGTGTCACAGCGACGGCCGGCCCCTTGAGCGCCAGGTTGGAGACACCGGCATGGTCCAGGGCGCCCGCGATCTCGACCAGCTGGGAGGACAGGTATAGGTTGGAGCGAACCACCCGCTCGCAGCGTTCCCGGAGAGCCTTCCGTACAGGGGCAGGTACCGTTTCGCGCCGGTCGAGATGGAGCTGAAGCAAGGGGAGAATGCCGTGAAGGCCGCCGGCCGCCAGGACGTAGTCCCAGTCGACGTGCCCGGTCAGAAGGTCCCCAAGACGCCGCTCGGCGGCCTCGCCCAAACGGGTACGCGCCGCCAGCTGAAAGAGCTCGACCTCGAGGGTCCGGTCGATCACCGTTGAATCTCCACTCCCGGCGGGTGAGCTCATGGGCTGTTCCCCGTGGGCTCCGGAATTGCTTCCGATCCGTCTGTGAAGGTGGACGCCTGCAATCGGAACAGCCGCGCATACCGACCGCCGAGTGTCATCAACTCCTCGTGCGTACCGGACTCCAGAATCCGGCCGGCGTCGAGCACGTAGATCCTGTCGGCCATTCGAACAGTCGAGAACCGGTGGCTGATGGCGAGCACGGCACGATCCCGCGCGATCTGGCGCACCTTCTCGAACACTTCCATTTCGGACTCGGCGTCGAGAGCGCTGGTTGGCTCGTCGAGGATGAGCAGGCGCGCCGGGCTGGCGAAGGCGCGGGCGAGAGCGACCTTCTGCCATTCACCCGTGCTGAGCTCCACGCCATCCTCGAACCAGTTGCCGAGCGTAGTATCGTAACCGTGTGGGAGCCGCTCGATCACGGAATGCGCGCTGGACCGCCGACCCGCGTCTTGGACCCGATCCGAGGAGGAATCCATCGCCACGTCACCGAAGGCGATGTTGTCGCGCGCGGACATCTGGTAGCGAACGAAGTCCTGGAAGATGGCGGCCACTTCCGATCGGTACTCGCCTTTGCCGAACTCCCGCACATCGTTTCCGTCGAGCAGCACTCGACCCTCGGTCGGGTCGTACAACCGGCAGAGCAACTTGGCTATGGTCGTCTTTCCGGACCCGTTTACACCGATCAGGGCGACCATCTCACCCGGCGCGATGTTTAGATCGACCCCGGTGAGCAAGTCGTGGTCGCGGGTGGGATATCGAAAACGGACTCCCTCCAGCGAGAACCCGTGTTCCACCGTCTTCGGCAGTGGGCGCGGTGAGCTGGGCTCTTCAAGCGCTTCGTCTAGCGAGAGGAAGTCGTCGAGGGTCGAGAGAAACAGGTTGTTCTCGTACAGACTGCCGAGGCCGCCGAACACGGTCTGGACCAGACTGAGACCGCGTTGCACGGCCCCCAGGTACATCACCAGGTCACCGACGGTCAGGGCTCCCGACAGGGTCCGGTAGACGATCAGGGCGTACGAGGCAAAGGCTGCGACCGCCGCGGGGACCTGTGAAAGGACATCGCCCCGCGTTCGCACACCCTCCAGTTGCAGGCTCTCGAAACGCAGCTTGTCTCGAAGGTCTCGAAAACGCCGAATCAACTCGGGGCCCAGACCGAAGATCCGGATTTCCTTGGCATGGTCCTCGTGCACCAGTAGCCGGTCAAGGTACAGGGTCCGGCGCTGGGTTTCCGCCCTTCGGCGCTGCCAGTCATACTTCCGATCGGAGTGCCTGACTCGTACCCCGTACGCCGGAATCACGACCACGAGGAGCAATACGGGGAGTATCCAATGCGCGGTCGCCAGGAGGACGATCAGACCCCCGAGAGTGGCGGCGCTTTGCACCACCTGCGTCAGGGACCCCAGGATCTTCTGGGGACGGTACGGCGCTTCGAGCTGGGCTCGGTGCAGGGTGTCGTGGTAGCGTGGATCCTCGTAGTACGCGAGGTCCACCTCGATCGATTTTCGGTGCAGGACGCCGAACATGTGGTCCGTCACCGCCTGGCTTTGTGCCTCCGTCGCGAGGCTCGCCAGCGAGCGAGCGGCGGCCGCGATAAGGCCGATCGACACGGCGAGGCCAACCAGCCAGAGCACGGAACCGAACGAGGGGGGAGTGGCCCCGGTCAGGCCGGTAGCAACTGCGTCCACGATCAGCTTCATCACATACAGGGCTGCGAGCGGGAGCATGGCCTGCACGACCACCAGCGAGACGCTGAGCACGGTCCAACCTGGCGCGCTCTGCCAAACCAGCCCGAGAGGCCGGCGAATGCGCATGGACACGGCGACCCGGTGCAGGAAGGAGGCGGATCGTCTAGTCGTCACGGATTCCCTTCCTCAGTCCCGGGAATTTCTGGTCAAGATCCGGCAATCTCGTATACGTCTCAATCGGCACGTCCCCACCGATCACCACCTGGCCTCGGCTCTCGACCCAGGCGTGAGCCTGGACGGGGCCGTCGGCTTCGCGGTTAACCCCAAGGCGCAATTCCGCGGGCTCGCCTCCGCGTCGAAACAGGATCAGGACGGCGAGCGCCTTCGGGAGACACGGGTTCCGGGAGAGCAACCTCCGTCCCGCGGCCTCGACAGCCCATACCGCCAGATCCCTGTCGAATTGCGAGTGCTCAACATGGTCGGCGTCTTCGGACGGAGGCGGCCGGGCCACCCGGTAGACACCTTCCATCACTCGCTGGAACGGCAACACCTTGAGTGCCGCCTGCAGCGCGGCAATCAGCAGCCCCGCACGGGTGACCGCACGCCTCTCCTCAGGCGTACGGTCACGGTATCGCTTGAGAGTCTTCCTCATCGAGCACCACGAGTCCGCGGTCGACGAGATCCGATAGAAACGACCTCAAATCTCTGCCCAATTCCGCAGGATCGACCTCATATTCGGCCGCAAGACAGGCTTCCAGCTCGCCGACCGTGCATGGCTCGGCCAATGCACCCCACACCGCGGCCCCGACATCGTCCAGGCCGAGATAGGAGCTGGAGGCCAGGTCGAGGATCACTACCTCATCCCCCAGTTCGGACCATACGTTTTCGTCGGCGAGCCGAAGCCGTGTGTCATCCGCTAGTCTGCTCAACTGTGTCCTCTGCAATACTCGTGATCTGGCTGGTCCGACGGGTTTCGCGATTCCTGAATCGCACCGATCGTGCCATACTGCCGCGCCCGGGCAGGGCCTCCACTCCCGCTGACCGGCTAGTGGAAAGCCCGCAACCATGCCTCCGTGCTGATGGCCCACCAGAGGCAGTGGTGCTCAGAGGCTCCATCCGCGACAGCCCGATAGTGATCCGCGAGCACCTCGGCATCGAGCCACTCCCTGTCTGCCGATCGGGAGGCGGCGAAGAGCTGCTCGATCGTCGGCGCCGCGCGGGATCGCAGTGCGCGACTGTACAGAGGATACGGGTCCGTCTTTTTGAGATCGTCGCTAGCCTCCGGGGGAAGAAGCGGCGCCACGGCCCGACGGACGAGCTTCTTCTCCCCTCCCACCGTGTTCAGCATGCGCTGCGGCAGTGCCAGCACGAACTCCGCGAGACGACGGTCGCTCCACGCGTCGGAGAAGCCCACTCCTCGCCTCGCGCTCATGCGCTCAGACCAGCCGACGCCCCACATATGCATGGAGGAGAACACGGATCGGTACCTCTGCCGGACCGCAGAGCCCAGGTTGGACGGCGAGCGATCGGCCCGCGCCCGTAGCGCAGATCGATCCAGGTCGTTCCAGCGACCCACGAGCCAGGGAGGCTCGTCCACGCCCGGGCTTCGTTGCGCGCGTCTCTTCAGTTGGCCTGCAAGACGTCGGAGTCGGGGCGCGCGTTCCGGCGGCCAGAGGTCCTGGCGCATGGGTCGCCACAGCTGCCTTGCCGCGATCATCCCGAGACTGCTGTCCTGCCAGTCGGAGAGCGTCCGCATCTCGCGCAGCAGCGTAGTCCAGCGACCGGCGCGCAGGAGGGACGGAAGGTCGTAGATCGCCTCGCCGGCGATCAGGTCGCCGCGGTCACCGGAGAAGACGAGGGCGCAGCCGTCGGCCCGGGCGGCATCCAGGCAGGCGTCCAGTAGCGGCTGGTACACGAACAGGTAGGGGTCGTCCCGGTCCGGTCCGTGATCCGGGTAGTCCTTCAGCGGCCACAGGTCG
>JBATJK010000053.1:0-3263 GCA_049668445.1 Gemmatimonadota bacterium | reverse complement strand
AAGGGCGAGTTCGATCGTGAGCTGGCGCTGGAGCTCGAAGAGAAGCACGAGTTTCCGACGGAGATCTGGAAGAAGGCGGCGGACGAGGGCTTCATGGGCCTGCACTATCCGGAAGAATACGGCGGCTCGGGATACGGAGTGATGGAGAACACGCTGGTGGTGGAAGAGTTCTGCCGGCGTGATTCCGGAATTGGCGCTGCGCTGATGACCGCGGACTTCGCCTCCGAGAACGTCCTGAGGTACGGCACGCACGAGCAGAAGGAGCGCTACCTGCCGCCGATCGCCGAAGGGGCAGCGATTTCGGCCGGAGCGATTACCGAACCCGAGCACGGCAGCGATATCACGAGCATGGCCACGACGGCGGTGAGAGATGCCGATGAGTGGGTCATCAATGGCGTAAAGACGTTCATTACGAATGCCGGCATCGCCGACTACTACGTGGTGGTCTGTCAGACCGACCCCGAGGCGGGCCACAAGGGACAGTCCATGATCCTGGTCGACAAGGACGCGGAGGGTCTGACCACCGCGAGCGTCGGGCAGAAGATGGGCCTGCGCATGATTCCGACGGGTGAAGTCAGCTTGAAGGATGTCCGTGTCCCGGCCGAGAACCTGCTTGGCCAGGAGGGGAAGGGTTTCTACCAGATCCTCGGCTTCTTCGACGAGAGCCGCATCGAGACGGCGGCGCAGGCCATCGGAACCGCCCAGGGTGCGTTCGACAGGGCGCTGGAGTACGTAAAAGGCCGCGTACAGTTCGGGAAGAAGATCGCGCAGTTCCAGGTTACGCAGCACAAACTGGCCGACATGGCCACCAAGATCGAGTTGGCTCGGCTGATCACCTACAAGGCCGCCTGGACAGCCGATCAGGGCAAGCCGGACACCAAGCTCACCGCGATGGCCAAGTACTACGCGGGTCACGCCGCGAAGGAGGTGACGGACGAGGCGGTTCAACTCCTGGGCGGCTACGGCTACATGACCGAATTCGAGGTCGAACGCTTCTACCGGGACGTGCGCATCACCGAGATCTACGAAGGCTCGCGCGAGATCCAGAAGAACATCATCGCGAGCGCGGTGATCGGCAGGCTCAAGTAGAGGGGTCGTCGAAGCGATCGAGGTGAGGCCTGGAGGGCAACCGGCCGGCCCTTCCGCGCGTACGACTTCCATGAGGCTCCCGGCCACGGCGGGGGCTCGAGAAACCTCTACCGGGAGGTCACTCGAGTGTGCCCCGGACGACACGCTACGTTCTCGCTGCCAAACCCCGCTCGCGTATATTCGTCACGCATTTCGATACTCGCAGAAGAAGTGCATCGCGGAGGATGGCGAGACCTTGTTCGCAGGCGGGACGGCTACGAGCCTTGCCGAGGGAACCAATGAGCCAATACGACGCCGATGTCATCGTGGTGGGTGCGGGCCTGGCCGGCCTCGCATGTGCCCGGCCCCTGCAGGGCTCGGGCCTCCACGTGCTCGTGCTGGAGGCGAGCGACGGTCCGGGCGGCCGCGCACGCACGGACCACGTCGACGGCTTCCTGCTGGACCGCGGCTTCCAGGTCTTGCTCACCGCCTACCCCGTGACTCGATCGGAGCTCGATTTCGGGAGACTCGATCTGAGACCGTTCGAACCCGGGGCCCTCGTGCGGATTGGTGGTGCCTTCCACCGCGTATCCGATCCCTTCCGTCGCCCGGGCGCGGCTCTCGCGACTCTCAAGGCACCCATCGGCTCGCTGGGCGACAAGCGCCGCGTGGCGCAGCTCGCGCTCCGGGTGCGGCGCGGATCGCTAGCCGAGCTGTTCGAGCGGCCCGAGACGTCCACGCGCTCGTACCTGGCCGCGCGGGGATTCACGGACCGGATGGTCGATACCTTCTTCAGGCCGTTCCTGGGCGGAGTGTTCCTCGATCCATCGCTCGAGACGTCGAGTCGCATGTTCGAATTCGTGTTCCGGATGTTCGGCGAGGCCGACGTGGCCGTGCCGGCCCGGGGCATGGGAGCGCTGAGCGAACAACTGGCTGCTGACCTTCCCTCCGGCTGCATTCGGCTGAACTCGGCCGTGGAGTCGGTGAGCAGCACGAGCGTGGAGCTGACGGGCGGCGGCGCCCTGTCGGCCCGAGCGGTCGTGCTGGCAACCGACGGCCCGGCCGCGCGGCGATTGGCCAATCTGGAGGACGCTCCCGCCTACCGGCCGGCTCTCTGCATCTACTACGGCGCGGCAGAGTCCCCCGTCGAGGAAGGAATCCTGATCCTCGACGGCGAGGGCAGGGGACCGGTCATGAACTTCACCCCGATGAGCCGGGTGTCGCCCACCTACGCCCCTGCAGGCCGCGAGCTCCTGTCTGCGACGATCCTCGGCGACGCGATCGAACGACCGGAAGTGCGCGTGGAAGCCCGTTCGCAGCTTCGCGAGTGGTTCGGGCCCGTGGTGGACGAGTGGGAAGAGATCGCGGCGTATCGCATTCCCGTGGGGCTGCCCGACCAATCACCCCGGGCGGGGGGCGTTCAGGCTCGGCCTCTCTGCACCGACGACGGAGTGTTCGTCGCCGGCGATCACCGCCGTCACGGCTCGATTGAGGGAGCTATCGTGTCCGGTCTGGAGGTCGCTCGCGCGGTCAGCTCCAGGCTGGCCGCGGCCTGAGGCGGTGGAGCGAGGCGATCAGTCGCCGAGCACGATCACGCCGCAGGCATCCCGGCTGCCCCCGGCGCAGCCAGGGGTGAGTTCGTCTTCCTGGTCGCAGTAGGCATCGGGATTGGTGTGAATGACCAGAGCGCTGCCGTCTTCGTCGAACACACTCAACCTTCCCGCTGAGAGCGTGATGCGACTGCTGGTGGTCTCCAGCGTGCCATAGCCATCCACCACTTCGAGATTGATCAGATCCCCGCCGTGGAACGGGTGGTTGTAATCCGGCGCATCGGGAGTCGACTTTCCGAAGGGACCCGGATCATGGTGTCCTCCGGCGGCCGAGCACGGCTCGCATAGGCCCGTCTCGTGAACGTGTACCGCGTGTTTTCCATCCGTGAGGCCCCTGACCTCGACGGAGATATCGACGAGCTTCACGCCTTCCACCGATGGGCGCTCGCGCAAAATAGCCTGACCCGTGATGTCCGCGTCGCCGCAAGCCCGGATCTCCGCTCTGGCCTCGACCCCTGTCGTTTCGCTCACCGGGGGCGAGCCGCACGCCGCCAGAAGGAACAGCCCAACCACGAAGGTCGGCAGACGGCTGCTTGCACACGCTCGAGTTCGATTCACCACGTTCTGTCTCCGTTCGATTGATGG
>JBATJK010000052.1:0-14069 GCA_049668445.1 Gemmatimonadota bacterium | reverse complement strand
CGGTTTGCGACTCGGCCCACTGGGTGCAAGCCGCCTCGTCCTTCTGCTGCTGCTCCGGACTCTGGCCCCCGGCCGGGTAGATGAACATCCCGATCCCGGCCAGCGTCACGGTCGACGACTGGGTTTGGGGTGTCGCCACCTGGGCCTCGGCCGGCGGGACGACTCCCAGGACAATGAACGCGGTGAGTAGCAAGCTGCGCATCGGACTCTCCTTCGACCTCAGTATGCTATGGACTGGTGCGCGTGGCGGGCCCGCCACTCACCGTCTTCGAGTACGAACACGATCGTGTGCCCTATCCCGACGGGCTCCGACGTCCATCCGGCTTTGTCCGTGTACGTGCCCTCCGCCACCGCGATCACGATGGCCACGTCGGGAGACAGGACACGGACCCGCTTCTCGAGCAGCGTCGTTTCCTGGCCTTCCAGGCCTGCGTAGGTGTCGCGGAAGCTCTCCCGGATGGTCTCCAGTCCGTTGAGCATCACGTCCCCGGTGATGAACGTCAGTTCGCCCTGCCCCTCAGCCATGGCCAGCACCTGGTCGGCGTCGACGTTACTGGCGCCCTCCATGGCCTGTGCGACGATCGAGTCGATGGCCGCCACTATCGCCGGGTCCTCCGGATCGAAATCGGCGGGTCGGCTGCAGGAGGCGACCAATAGTGCGCCGACCATGGTCACCAGTGCGGGAATGCGCATAGGTGTTCCCCCGTCAGATAGGTTTTCTCCGTCACGAAGACGACCGGAACGGCGGTTCAGCCGATCGGTACGCCCACCCCCAGCATGAACGACCACCCCTTGCTCTTCACGCTGACTTCGCTGGCATCCTCGGCGGCGTTCAGATTCGTCAGGCCCAGCAGATAACGCGCGTCGAGCTGGATGGTCAGCCTGCTGTACAGGATTTCGAAGCCGCCTCCGAATACGAGCCCGAAGTCGGTCTTCGCGGTCTCGAGTCCGCCGTCGAGCTCCGGGGCATCGCAGTCGAAGCTCGCGGAGACGCCGTCTAATTCACCGGTCACCTGGCACCGCGTCTCGAACGACACCTGTGGGCCCGCATACAGAAACGGGTACAATGGAGCCTCTCGCGAGGTGAGCCGCGCCATCAGGAGGAGCGGGACCTCGATATAGTTGAGATTCAGCTTGATCGCGGGATCCTCGTTCTGCGCCTTCGCCCCGCGCTGCGAGTAGAAGACCTCGGGCTGCACGGCGAAGAACTCTCCGAGGCCGAACTGCACGAACCCACCGACCAGGAAGTCCGTCTGGCTGTCGAATCCGAAGTCCGGGTCGTCCGGGGCGTCCACGCTCAGGTTCGAGATGTTGAGCCCGCCCTTCGCGCCCACCGTGATCTCCTGCGCCCCCGCACCGGCAGGGACCAGCGCGGCCAGGCACGCTATCGTCAGCAGAGTAAGCAGGTATCGCATGCTGTGCCTCCTTCCGGTTACAGGGAAACCTTGATCCAGCGGCTGATCTTCCACTTCATGCCCGTGATGTAGGGCAGGTGCTCGTTCAGCTCCTCCACTGACTCGAGGTACGTGGCCACGGCCGCGATCCCGATCGAGTCGAAGAAGCCGTTCATGGAGGATCTGTGCGCCAACAGTATGGACACCTCACCGTCCATCATCATCGACCGGTAGTCCTGGTTGGACGATCCGACCATGAAGTACGCCATGGACCGCTGCACCGCTTCCGGACCCGCTTCCTCTCGCAACTCGCGGAGCATCTCCAGGAACGGCTCTGCCAGGGCCAGGTTCATTTCGCGCACGTCGCGATACTCGTCCCGGTATACCTTGTTCAGGGACTGCTGGAACACGAAGTCATGTGCGAAAGAGGCGAAGACGGGGGACTGGAGCAGGATGTCCAAGGTCTCCCCGTTCATGAAGAAGTTGGTCTTCAGGTGCAGCTTGGGTCGGCGCACGCCCTGGAGCTCGTCCGCCAGGTACTCGACCGAGGCCCCGCCCGTCGCCTCGGCGAAGATCTGATCCGCGTCGTCGAATACCGACATCAGCTCCGGACCCGCGGGCAGCAGCTCGTGCAGCCACGGCGTGGTGCGCAGGCCGTCTGCAACGGCCTGGGTGCGCGCGGGAAGGTCGCCCACATCCACGGCCATGTCGTACAGGCCGGCCTTGTACAGGCCTCCCGCCGCGTCGAGCTCGGTAGACAGAACGCCCTCCGCAATGATCATGCGCTCGAACATCTCGCTGGCCCGCGACAGGGTCATGAATGCCTGCCCGGGAGCGTTCGCCTGCGAGGGGTGAATGATGATGACGCGTACCCCGCGCAGGCTGCTGCCCAGCAGCATCGAGGCCCACAGCGGGTTGTGGAACAGCGAGTCCGGGTCGATGATCACCGCGTCCGGAGGCATGAGCGTGTACAGGATGGCCTTGGCCACGTTGATCGGCTTCATCAGGTAGCCCGTGCCGTTGTGCAGCTGCATCGCCCGCGCCCCGCCCTCGGTCGCGGCGGCGTACTCCTCCAGCTGTCGCTCGTAGTTTGCGCCAAACGGTTTCGGCCGCAGAGGCTCCGGGATCTGGTCTTCGTCGAAGCCCTGGCTCACCAGCAGCTCGCGCGCCTGGGTCTTCACTTCCAGCGCCGCCGGTCCGCTCAGGACCAGCGCCCGGTCCTCCCAGTTGGGACCCACGTAGTGTTCGCCGACGCCCATGCCGCTGAACGTGGCGGAGCCGCGATACGGGTCTTCCTCCGTGATGTCGTAGAACGAGATCTTCCGGTGGTCGCGAATCGCGTTGTCGGGCCAGCCGGCGAGCGGGAAGTACGAGTTGGCCCAATAGGAGAGATCGGCAGGATTGGTGACGTTCACCTGCACCTTGATTCGATTGTTCAGCCAGTCTTCGCCGTACCGGGCCGCGTCCGCCTGCAGGCGCTCCGAACCCTCGACGGCAGCGCGCAGGTCGGCCTGCACCATCGCCAGCGAGTCAGCCAGGAACTCCATTCCTTCCGGGACGGCGAGCTGCTCCTCCAGCGGCCGCTCGAGAAGGTCCATCCACATACGGGCTTTCTTGAGTTCGTAGTAGTGCTGATCGATGAAGATGAAATAGGTCGGGATGTGACCCGTTTCGTCGTACTCGCGCACGCGGCTCACAAGGGTGCGCAGGTAGTTCCGGGTCATGTAGAAAGAGATCAGGTCCGGCTCACCCTGCGCGTTCAGGCCCGTGTAGTCGTGGATCCACAGGACGTGGTAGTCCTCGGCGCGCTGGATTCCCCTGGAAAGCTCCCACTGGAACTGGAGTCCCATCGCGTACGAAGCCTTATTCGCGCCTGAAAAATCGTGGCCGGTGGCCCGCTCGATGATGGCGTCCAGCTCGGACTGCGTGTCGTGGTCCTCCGGAAGGAGTCCGTACTGGAGCGGGATCCACACCAGGCGGTCGTCGCCCCACCACTCTTTCGACTGGGCCCGGGCAGCCTCGACACCATCGAGCACGGCCTGGAAGACGTACTGCACGGCCCGGATCCGGTCTGCCGGAACCACGGGGTCTTCCTCCGCCCACGCGGTGAGAACCTCCATGGCGATGAACGCCAGGTCGTCCGTGGTGTCCTTCTTCTTGTGCACGCCCAGCAGGCGGTCGTACGGGAAGAGCACTTCCTCCAGCAGGATCGCGCGCGCCATCTCGGCGACCGCTTCGCCCCCGGCGGTCGCCATACCGAACGGCATGTCTTCGCCCGAAAGCGCGATCGAGAACGCCCGCGCCACCTCGGCGTGGTAGGCCAGAAGCTCGGCCGTCGCCGTGTGCGACCCGCCAAAGAGGGGATCGGAGGACGCAAGCCGGGCCTGCATACCCTGTATGTCCTCGGTGAAGGCCGCCACCGCCTGGTCCCTCCGTCGTCCGGTCTGATCGAAGTAGGGCACCGTGAGCCGGTTCACCCAGTATGCGGTCTCCCGCATGTTCGTGAGGGCGGGTTCGAGGGCCGGCTGCGCGTACTCGACGGTCTTCAGCGCGGGACGGTCCGGCGACACGGGATAGGACATGGGACCCGGCCGGGTCTTGCCGGCCCATTTCTGTCCGAGCGGGAAGTTGAACCCGACGTTGAACGAACTGCGCGCCGGGAGCCAGTCCACCGTCAGCTGACCGCCCCGGGTGATCACGCCGCCGCGCCGGAACGGGATCGACAGGCGCATCAGGAAGGGCAGGCTCCCGTCCTTGAAGCTCCAGTCCACGCCGAACCCGAGACGGATGAACGGAATCGCGAACAGGGCTCTCAGCCCCCCGTCCGCTTCACTGCCGCGCACGCCGCCGTAGCCCTCGAGCTGTACCGCCGCCACCGCCATGACCGGGCTGAGCAGGTCTTTTCGGATTCCTGCGCTCAGGTAGGCGGTGAAGTCGGAGGCCTGGTTCTCGTAGTAACCCCCGCCCGAAATCCCGCCGTACGGCTTGAGCGAGCTCGGTTGCCCGAGCGACGTGATCGTGCCGCCCTGGTCGGGCGACACGTCCTGCGCGCCGGCCGGAAAGGCCGTGAACAGGGAGGCCGCCAAGAGGACAACGAGTTTCCCTCGAATCGTACTCATATTCCGCTCCATGACCAGGGCCCACCGAGACCCGGGTTGTGTGATCAGTCTACGCCAAGCTCAAAGCCAAACAGCAGGCGGAATCGGCTGTACACGTACTTCGCCTCGCGACCTTCGTCCGCTCCCTGGAGCACGTCCGTTATGCGGGGTGCCGGAGCGCTGCCCCACCCGTATCCAGCCCCGACCGTCAGGCGGGCAGTCTTGACTCTGAAATCAGCTCCGAGAAACGCAGAGTAGAGATCGAGGTTTCCGAGCGACAGGTCCGCCCGCTCGATACTGTCCGTGAAGCCGGTGTTGTCGGTCGCGAACGATGCGTACCCGACCACGGATTCCTTGAACGCGTACTCCAGTCCGAGGGCCCAGTTGAACACCTCGTCCATGGCCTGCACCAGGTCAAAGGTGACCGGCTGCTCGGGCTCTTGCTGTATGAACTCTTCTCCCTGCATCACGACGTACGGATCGATCTTGTCGAACCACTCGCCGCTCGCGTTGAGGCGGGCCTTGCCGATCTGCCACCCGAGGCCGAGCCCGACCGACAGTGGCGATTTGTACTCGGCGTCAAGGCCGGTCTGGACGGTCGCCAGCAGCGCGGTGGTATCCGAGCTGAAGGTGGCTTCGTTCACTCCGAACTCGCCGGAACCGGTGATGTGCAGGCTGGGCGTGGTGACCGTGAGGCCGGCACTGACCGGGCCGCTGCTGAAATAGCCGCCGATCTTGGCGAGCGTGCGGAGGGCGGAGTAGTTTCCGCCGCCCATGTCGATGTTCACGAACGTCGATCCGTCCGTCCCGATCGCCTCCTGGATCCCCTCCCGCCGTCGGCGCTGGGTTCGATGGGCACCGTACAAGGTGAGCCCGAGCCCGAGGTGAGAACCTACTTTGTGCGAATAGGTGAGGCCGGCCCAGAAGTCGCTGAACTCTCCGTCGATGCGCGCCACGCCGACCACGTCTTCCAGGTCCAGCTGGGGCGGGACCTCGGCGCCGGAGGCGATGATCTCGGCGTTGACGTCCGAGGTCGCCCGGGTTCGCGTCAGGGCCGAGTACGCGAGCACCCCTCCGCCCAGGCTGCTCGTGATCGTCCCGGCGAGTAGCGACGGACGAACCCCCGAGCGGGTGGTGCCGAGATCCACCCCCGCGCCGGCACCGTCTTCGAGACGGATGTTCTCGTACTCGTAGACGTCCGTGCTGAGGGCGAACGGAAGGCTCTCCGCCAGACCCAGGGAACCCGGGTTGTAGAACGTGCCGCTGATATCGGATATGCTACCGATCACCGCGCCGCTCAACAGCGAACCACGAGGACCGTACTGCTGCGTCCAGTAATGGGAATCCTGGGCGCCCGCTTCTCCAGCGGTGCAGAGCAGACCCGCGATCGTCAGCGCCGTCACCGACTTGGCGACAGAGAAGAAGCGGGGGGTCCGCGACCTGTTACCAGTTCTCACCGGAACCTCCTTGATTGGGCCAGCGATGCTGGCAGTACCGGATCCTGCGGACCCCCCTTCGCTGGGGAGGCAGTTGGGAACGTTTCCGAGACGATTTGTCCGGGGTCGGCATGCGTTCGCGCCTCACCCCTTCGGGAACTGCAGATTCAGACCCGCGAACAGCTGCACCTTCGGCTGTCCCGTGCCGTCGTGCAGGATCGAGAACTGCGGTTCCAGCCATAGGTTATATATGATCTTGCCGGACTTGACCACCTGTCCGAGTCCGAAACCGAACGGCACGGCGTAGTCCCCCGACTTCAGGTCGAACGTCCACACGCCGGTGGACCGCAGATACGTGCCGCCGCCGAGCTGCCAGATCGCGAACGGCTGCACGGCCATGAGGCTGGTGCTCGGCCGCTCGGAGTCGCCGCCGACGGAGGCCTGCCAGGTGAGAAGACCCCCGACCTGGACCTTGGGAGTCGCCTTGAACGCTACGGCTGCCGCCCCGAGCTGCCATTTTCCCTGTCCGAGCGACTCGTCCGTGGCCGTGGGGGCCACCACGAGCGGTCCGAATCCCACGCTGGTCGTGGGGTTCGACACGAACAGATAGGCCGTGAAGATGTTCAAGTCGCCCAGCCCCGACTGCGATTCGGTACTCGATGTCGGCCGGGTAGCCAGAGGAACCGATGCCCGGGTCAGCGTGCGCCCGATCGGAATCGCCGCCCGAGCCCAGAACGTGTTCACACTCCGGTCCGGCACCCCATACAGCGAGCCTGCATAGTAATTCTGCAGGTTGAGGGCATAGGCGCCGGCCAGCGGGTTGTTCGCCTGTGCCAACGCCGCCGCCGAGGGCGCGTCCTGCGCAGCAGCGCTCGGGGCGGTCATCAAACACACCACGCAGCCCGTGAACACTGCCAACATGGCAGCGGCGACCGGCCTGACATTCCTGATCACGGCATTCCTCATCAGTTCCTCCTCGGGCGTAAATTGAACTCATCTCTGCACGCTGACGCTACGCCTGCGGACCCTATGGCGAATCCCCTAAAAGAAGGGGTATTCAGGGGATACATGAATCAGCCCTGTCACCTGTCGCAGCCGGTTTGCCCTGCAGGATCTCCACGCGCGGATAAGGGATCTCGATCCCCTCCTCGGCCAGGCGCTTGTGGACCAGCCGCGGAAGATCGACGGTCATCGGCCACCAGTCGGAGGCTCTCACCCACGGCCATAACGTCACCTCGGCCCAGGAGTCGGCGAGCTGGGACACGAACACCGAGGGGGCAGGCTCGTCGATGACGCGGTCGTCGGACTCGAGCACGTCCATGAGCATATCGATGACCCGCTCCTGGTCCTGGTCGTATCCGATGCGCGCCACCGCCTCAGCGCGCCGGATCGGCTCAGCCGACCGGTTCTCGATGGTCCGGTTCCAGATGTTCCGGTTGGGCACCAGCAGGCGGCGGTTGTCGAACGTCACGATGATCGTGTTCCACAGGTTCATGCCCCGCACCATACCCACCACGCCGCCAACCTCGACCACATCGTCGATGTCGTACGGCCGCGTCCTGAGGATCGAGAGGCCCGCGAACAGGCTGGCGACCGAGTCCTGAAGGGCCAGGCCAAGCACCACACCCGCCGCGCCGAGTCCGGCCAGCAGTGCGGTCGTGTTGACTCCGATGGTGGACAGGCCGGCGAAGAAACCGAGGAACGTCGCCACGGGACGGAGCGCTCGCCCCAGCGTTTCCACCATCAGACGGGAGCCCTTGAGGAGTCGGAGGGTACGGGCGAGCCACCACCCCACCCGAAACAGGAGGCGGAACAGAACTACAAAGCCGACAACGATCAGAATTCGCGCGATCGCGGTCGGCGTCACGTCGCGCAGCCAACTCCAGATCCGGTCCGCGAGGCCGCGTACGAGGCGTACGAGGACGCGCGGATCCAGCACGTCTCCCGTAACCTCACCGGTCGAACGAATCAGCGCTTCGCGGTAGGCATCCGTCTCGTAACCTCGCTTCGCAAGCAGTCCGTTGGCCGCCCTAAGGCTCGCGGCGATCGCGTCGACCCGCGTCTGGGCCGCGCTTAGCCTCCGCTGAAGGTCCGCAATCTCGCTCTCGGGAGCCTCGGTCCTTCGGGCGGTTTCGACGCGTTCGTTGAGGCGTGTGCGCTCGGCCACCGCGACCTCGAGTCGCCCGACCCTGTGCTCGGCCTTGTCGACCAGGAACGCGTCGAGCCTCTCCCACTCGCCTGCGACGTCGACTCCCGCACGTTCCGCCGCCTCCAGGGTGGAGACCCTGGCGGCGATCAGAGTATCGCTCCAGGCCCGCACGTCGGCGATCTGCGCCTCCAGCGGCCCCAGGTCCTCAACCGTCGCCGATGCGCGCTCCCGACGCAGGGACTCGAATCGGTCCTCCTGCCTCTCATACGAGCGGTCGATCAGGGCGACGTGCTCCGATACGTAGGCCGAGATTTCCTGCGTGAGGGAATCGACGGGGAGGCTGTCGGGCGGGGCTACGCTGAGCAGGGTCGACAGCTCGACGACCAGCCGGGTCTGGAGCTGCGCGGACTTGAGCGCCAGCGCCCGACTGAACTCGAGGTCCATGCCCTCGTCGGAGAGTATCCGGCGTTCCAGGGCGCTGATGCTGTCGGAGCTCGTGCGCAGGGAGTCGAGCAGAGCACGGGCCCGATCGTACAGGCCCGGAACCGAGTCCGGGGTCAGCGCCACGCTGTCGCCAGCCTCGACCCCATTGACCTCCTGCGCATGGGCTCCACCGGCACACAGGAAGAGCCACGCGATCGCGAACAGTCCGATACGAGCGTTGATGGTCATTTCCGGCCGCCCCAGTAGTAGGTGACTCCGATCGCGGCCACGTCGAAGTCGCCGCCGTAACGCGTCGCGACGCCCACCGTGTACGCGGCCTTCAGGGACCAGGCGCCGTGAATGGGGACCGCGACCGTGGCCGCGATACGGTTGTTCTCCTGCGCGTTGTCCTGCTCGACGTCGTTCACGACGGTCGCCCCGCCGAAGCTCTGGCCCACCGACAGCGCCGCCCACAGCCCTCGCTTAAACGAGTAAGCACCGTGGATCTGGAATCCAACCAACGGGCGCTGGCTCAACGTGTTGCCACCCAGGAAGTCATCGTTCGTGGTGCTGAACCAACCGCGCGCCTGAAGCTCGAACTCCCACCGTCCGGTGTAAAGGGCGGCCCCGACTCCCAGGACCACCTGCCAGCGGTTCGTTCCCAGGTTGAAAGACCTGGAGCCGTCGTACTGGCCGAGCGGAATCCTGAGGAGCACGCTCGTACCGAGCAGGAAGCGTCGGCGGTACCCGGCCAGCTCCTCGGCGTTCATGGCCGGTGCACCCAAGAGGGCGATCCCGAGCCCGACCAGGGGATCTCCGACTCCGTTTCGCACCGTGGTCGAGTCCGCCCCCGCGACCTCGCCCGCCCACTCGCCGTGCGAGAAGGGAGCGCTGGCGCTGAGTCGACCGGTCAGACCGAACAGGTCGAGCGATCGAACGTAGGACGCGGCGATCGTATGAACCCGGGCTTCGGTATCCTCCAGCGGGAGAGTCGCATCGAGGATCACGTTCCCGCTCGAGTACACGTAGCCCAGTCCGCCGAAGTTCATACCGACGGGCGCGGGCGTCAGAAGCCGCGGCGCGAGGCCGCTCTGAGCCTGCAGGCGGCCGGCCGGGATGCAGACGAACAGCAGGACAAGTGCCGCCCATACGAAGCCGCGTGTGGAGACGACCACTCAGAAGCTCCACCCAACGTACGTCGTGAGGCTGAAGTCGTTCTTTTCGGCGTCGACAGAGGGTGGCCGGCTATCGTAGAGTTCCGTGATACCGATGCCGAGATCGAGGTTGTTCACGATCTCGCGATCGAAGTTCAGCGTGAAGCTGACGCGCCACCGCCCGCCTCCCCCGATAATCGGAAGGACGGCCAGCCGGCTGGAAATGTCCGTGTCGTGCGTTCCCTTGAAGGCCAACCGGTAGTCGGCGGCGAGGACCAGCGGGAAATTGCCGCTTCCGGACTCGCCGGCGTACTTCTCGTAGGCGTAGGCCGGCGCGACCCACACACCGAGATCACTCCGGTTCGACTGGATCAGGAAGCGTCCGAGTCCGCCGCCGGCCGTGCCTCGGAAGTCCAGGCTGAGCTGGGAGTTTCGTGATGCGTCGAGAAATCCGATATAGAACCAGCGCCCCGTGAACTGGCGGCCGTGCGCCAGGTTCGCGCTCAGGTTGTAGATGTCGTCGGTATCGTCCTGCCGGCTGTATCGGTAGTTGAAGTCCAGCTTCGTGATGTAGGACCGGCGGACGTACTGCACGTCGGCACCCAGCGTGAAACTGGTGTTCGCGTTCTGCTGCGTGAATCCGATCCCGGCCCTGATCTTCCCGTCCAGGGCGGACCAGAAATCCGGCTTCAGCCGCTCGAAGCTGACCACGTTCTGGGTCGCCGTGGTCACGGAGGCGGTGTCCGTGACGACGATCACCGAGTCCGCCGCCCCGGGCTTCAGCGAGCCGAAGAGGAGGGTCCCGTTGGCGAGCGCGATGACGAACCGCTTGTCCGTGTTGGCGGTGACCACCTCGGCCCACTCGACATTCGGTGTACCCATCGAGGCCGTCTTGAACACCAGCGTGCCGCGTTCCAGTGACTTCATCTCGCCGGTCACCATATCACCGTTGTCCAGCGTGATCACGTCGGTCTTCTGGGCCTGCAGCACACCCGGAATGAGAAGAAGCAAGAGCCAGCGAAATACCGCTCCCCCCGGGTTCCGTCTCCCGCCGCGGGAGCTAGCGTGACGCGGCACCGGCGGCGACCTCGTCACATTCCGTCGAGCGCGTTCGTGAGCCACAGGAAGTTCAGCAGTAGATTGTTGGTCTTGAAGCGCTGCTCGACTCCGAAGTCGAAACCATACTTCGCCGCTACGTACAGCCGGCCGGCCCAGGGCCAAAACCCTGCACTGAACAGGAGCGTGCTCTTCTGATCGTGATAGCTCGGATCCCAGAACACATCGCTGCCGGAATCGTCCGTGATTTGCCAGTTGTGGGCCCCCTGCACCCCCAGCTCGAACCAGTCGGTGAAGTACTGGCTCACGCCCCATTCGAGGCTGAGGCGGTTTCCCGGAGTCACCGCTACATCCTTGATTTCAGAGTTCAGCTCGTACGTCAGACCCGCCATGAGGGCTGTCGTCTGGCTCTTGTTCGGGTAGTAGTAGCCGAAGCCCTGGAACTGGTGCGTCCAGAATCCGAGCCCCATGTTGTCAGCGGCTCCTGTTGCGTACCTGCCGGTCGGAGCATAGAAGCCGTAGAAGAAGGCCGCGTCGAAGTGACCGAGCGCCCACGAGAGACCGACAGGCGACACGAACAGGTCGCTCCAGCCCGACACGCTGCCCTCGACAACCTGGCGGTCGGAGGGGTCGAAGCCGGGTCCGCCCGGTTCCGTCACGAACGTGTAGTCGGCCGTGGCCCAGTTGGGCGACACGCCGACCATGTACCGCGCTCCACCCAGGAGTGTGAACGTCGACCCCCAGAACAGGGCCGGCACGGTCGCGAACGCGTTCAGATCGAGATCGATGTCAACGTCGGGGAGCGTGGGATCGATCTGGCTGAGGTTGAGGCTCTCCAGCTCGTTCCCGTTCCGATCGACATACGTGTCGCTCGACATGGCCCAGTTGTACCAGATCACGAAGAGGCCCGGCGGCGCCGCCGCGTAGTCCCGGATGTTCATCACACCAGGAGCGTAGTGACCGGACTGGAGTGGTGAGGCCACCTGGGCGGTCGCGTTCGCGGCGCCGAAGAGCAGCAGGCTGACCGCCAGAACTGAAAGGCTCGTGAAGGTCCTCATGAAATGTCGTCCTGTCAGGAGTCAACTGAGTCTTCTGGAGGCGCTCACCCAGCGTCGCGACACTCGCCGCGAATCCGTTCGACTTCGAGGATCGGCAGGTGAAGCTCGTACAGGCTCTCGAGCACGCCCTGCAGCTCCGCCTGGTCCCTGATCCCGCCGGTGAGGTGGCTTCGGGGAGTGGAGCCCTCTCGCGTGACCACCGAAATGGTCAAGCCCGCAAGGCGGTCACTCCACTCTTCGCTCATGGCCCCCTGGACGACAATCCGGTACGTGCCGGGGCCTCCGAATGCGATGTCCTCGAGGTCGTCATACGTGTCGAGTTCGTTCACGGTCTCTCTCCGATCGCCGCGATCTCAGCCGAGGGCAAGCGTCTCATGACCGCCTCCCAGTGAGTATCTGCAGAATACCCGCCGTCAGGGGTCCTCGAATCCCCGCAAACAAGGGGTTTTTGAGGGGTACCCGCAGGAAGTGTTCATCGGAACGTTCTCAGGACGGCAGCCTCTACCATCGGATGTTCAGTCACGCCCGCTCAGAACGAGAACTGGCTGCTGAGCTGGATCCGGTCGGCCGTTCCTTCCGCGCCGCCCTTGTCCCGCCTGCCGCCGCTGAGAAACTCGATGCCGAACATCAGCAACGGGTCGGGACGCCAGATCAGGTTCACGCTGAAGTACGCGCTCTTCTTGCCAGCGTCATCCGGCTGCGACTCCAGGTTGTCGACCTCGATAGCCGAGTAGAGGATGGCCGAACTCAGCGTCCGGCTCCAGCTGTGCTCCAGCCCCACGTAGTAGGCGAAGAGCGGCAGGAGCTCGAGGCCCGGAGTGACGTTGTCGAACACCCCGTTCGGCGGGCCGTCGTTGTAGTAGGCGCCCACGCCTTCTCCGTAGCTGGCCTCGAACATCAGATTGCTCTTCGCCGGGAGCATCAGCTTGCCGGATCCGGCGACCCCCCATCCAAGAGCGTCTTCGGCCGGACTGTCGTCGGCGCTGGCCCGGATGTCGCGCAGGATGCCGGCAGCTCTGAGGTGCCCGCGTCCGTGCGACCATTTCACCGTGCCCACCAGGTCGGGCCAGCGAGTCAGCATGTCGGCCCCCTGCACGGATCCGTCGCCGGGCTGCTCGAGGGCGACCTGGAAACCGACACCCCCAGCGACTCCTCTCGACCAGCGCACCATCGGCTGGCGAGTCGCGATGGCACTGCCCGGTCCCTCGAAGTCGAGGATGTCGGGCCAGGCCGCCAGGTCGACGTAGGTTCCCCAGGCCTGACCGAGCAGCAGATCGCCGCCCCCGACCGCGCCCTCGAGCTCGGCGTAGGCCTGCCGTATGCGAAGACTCGGTGAGGTGGAGAGCGCGTCGCCGAACAGGTCCAGCGAAAGGAACGTCTTCAGCCGGCCCACAGCGGTCGGCGTCCTCGATTCGAAGGTCAGGCGACTGGTGTTGACGCAGAAGCTCGTTCGACCGTCGGCCCCTTGCACCGGGGTGCCACCGTCGGTCGGGATCGTCGAGGTGATGAACTGGCAGGGAGCGCCTATGGCGTCGGTGTCGTGGATCAGGTCGAGCTGGATGAAGCCACCGATCGCGAGCCGGGTCTCGGAGCCGAACAGGCTGAAGGACCCTGGCCAGTCCGGTTCGGCCTGCGGTGCGCCGGCAGCGGCCGCTTCGGGCGCCGGCGCCTGTTGCGCCAGAACCGGTCCGGCCGTCAGCAGCAGCAAAGCCAGAACTCTCTTCATGTCCGACTCTCCTTCCGGCTCACAGCGAGGCCGTCGGCCGGAGGATCGTGTTGCCGACCAGCAGGCCGGCAGCGATGGTCAGGGCGACCACGAACATCTGGAGAAGCTGCTGTTCGCCCATCGCCGTCTGACCCGCAGCCATCGCAGCCAGCCCGCGAAAGCCGATGCTGCCGCTGACCAGCAGGATGATCGAGGGGACCAGTACGATGGAGGTGGGACGTCGCGTCTTGATGGCCCAACCATTTGCGAAAACGACCGCGATGATGGTTCCGATCAGGTTCCCGAGATTACCGCCGACCATGGCGCTGCCGAGTAGAATTCCACCGTAGGCGATGGCGCACCCGAAGCTGGCCGCCAAGAGATCCCTCGGGGCGGTCTGAAACACCATGCACAAGCCGAGGATCAGCAGAGGCATGAACAACCAGAGCCACTGCGCGTCCACCGGCGCGCCGGTGGTTGCGCCCGGCACCGCGAAGAGAAGCCCGGCAAGCCCCACGCCGAGCCAGGCCCCGGCGATCTGCTTGACCAGGTAGACCAGTCCGCTCATGAGGTTCGCGGTACCGCTGACGACGTGC
>JBATJK010000051.1:0-1975 GCA_049668445.1 Gemmatimonadota bacterium | reverse complement strand
CGCCGGTATTCCCGAAGTTGATGACGTTGTGGTAGTGCCGATCGTCGTCGATCTCGCACTGGCGGCACACGGCCTCCAGCATCCGCAGGTTGGCCTGGTGTCCGACGAAGTAGAATCGGCGGTTCGGGTCCGTGTACTTCTTCTGGAGCCGGCGCAGGATCCGGATCGTCTTCTTGATGGCGAACATCTGGACGGTACGGCCTTCCTGCCAGAAATGGCCGAACGAGGGCACGATGACCTTGTCGTGTCCGGCCGGGCTCGAGTCGAGGCTGTTTCCAAGGATTTCGATTCGCGAGGGCACCCGGGTGGAGACGACGGCGGCCGAGGTCCCGTCGCCCCACAGAACGGCCGCCGAGCGGTCCGTGTAGTCGACGGCCGTGGTGAGGCTCTCGGGCGTGACGACGAGGATGTAATCCGGCAGTGCCTCCGGCCGCATCATCGAAAGCATGTACAGCGCCACGTGAAAGCTCGTGCAGGCCGAGTTCACATCGAACGAAGGGACCTCCATTTCCAGCGCCGCCGCGATGGTGCACGCGTCCGCCGGCGACATCATGTCGGGCGAGCAGGAACCCGCGATCACCATTCCGATGTCTTCCCGCTCCAATCCTGCGCGCTCGAGGGCCATCTCCGAGGCGAGGCGCCCGGTCTCGGCGTGCGTGTACAGGGCGGCTTCGAGGGCCTGGGTGGGATCGAGGTTCCGGGTCTGCTCGATGTAGTCGAGTGGCAGGACCGTCCTCCGGGCGTCGATTCCGACGCGCTCCTCGATCCACTCCTGATCCGTCCCGATGTCCAGGTCGGTCAGGAACTGGTTCGTGATCTGGTTCTCGGGATGGAAGTGGCCGAGCCCGTGCAGGTAGAGACTCATCGGCTCAGACCGGAAATGTGTTCGCCGCCGTCGACCCGGATGATCGCGCCATTGATCCAGGCCGCTTCCGGGAGTGACAGCAGGTAGATCACGTTCGCCACGTCCTCGGGAGTGGTGAGCCGGCCGAACGGATTCCGGGTGCGGGCCTGCGCCTTGAGGTGGTCGTTGCCCGGAATGAGGCGGAGGGCCGGCGTGTCGGTGACCCCGGCCTGGACGATGTTGGAGCGAAGCCCGAAATGCGCCATCTCCACGGCGATCGAGCGCGACACGGACTCCAGGGCCACCTTGGCCGCGGCCACGGCGGCGTACCCCTTCCATGCAACCTCGTTGCCCTCGCTGGTCATTCCCAGCACGCGGGCATCGGCGGCGAAAAGTCCGCGCCCCAGCAAGTCCTGCGTCCAGGTGAGCAGACTGGTGCCCATCGCGTAGATGGTGCGCACCATGTCCTCGTCCTCGAGAAACAGGTCCTGGGCGTAGCCGGGGGGGGAAGTAAGCCCCTGCACTCCGTCCACGCCCTCGGCGAAGCTCCGGTCGACGACTTCTGCCAGGCGCTCTTCTTCGATGTCCAGTTCACGTGCGAGCGTGGCTCGGGCCATGCTTCTCGACGGGGCCTCAGGACCGATGAGCGTCAGGTTGCCAAAGGCTATGGAGTGGAGGAGGAGCCGAATCCGCCCTCCCTGGGCTTCGAGGCGCTGCGCAAGGTCGTCCAGGATCTCGGCCCGGCTGTCGTCGGCCAGCGCGTCCTGGTTGAACGTCACGAGGGTGACGCCGCGCTCGCGGATCCTCTCGAACTCGGGCTCGATGCGGCTCATCGCTCCGCGGCGATCGCGGTGGACGACGCAGATGTTGAGGCCGTGCTCGGATAGCTTGTGCGCCGTGGCGAGCCCGAAGCCACTCGAGCCGCCCAGTATCAGCGCCCACTCATTCTGTCCGGATGGGGTGGTCCCCATGAGTCTCCCGGGTCTCGTGTTGCGGTAGACTGCCGTTGACTACCCTGGTCGCCCCTAGGGTACGCAAACGCGGGGTCCTTAGCTAGAACGCTGTCGGACCGCGAAGCGCAGTGAAAAGCGTGTTGGCGGGGCCGTGAATCCTCGGTCAGTCCCGATCCGC
>JBATJK010000050.1:0-1706 GCA_049668445.1 Gemmatimonadota bacterium | reverse complement strand
ATTGGCCATGGGTAAACTAATGCAAGATATCCCAGGAACGAAGAAGGTGCAGGATGGCAGAAAGGCCCGACTTACGGGCCTTTCGTAAGTGGAGCCGATAGGAATCGAACCGACGACCTCCTGGTTGCAAACCAACGCCTCATCCGCCAGCTGACGACCGCTGACGCTTGCTGACGCCAGATTCGGTCAGTCTTGCGCCAGTTCAGGCACGTTTACGCGCGCTCGCGCTGGGACACTTTTGTGTCACTTTTTGGGGTGGGTGGGGAGCAAGTCGAGCAACGCAGAACGGCGAGCGTACCAGGTGCCGCCGATCTTGTCGGCCGGGATCTCTCCGGTCTGCATCAACGTGCGAACGGTGGACGGGGCCTTTCCCAACATCTCGGCAGTCTGTTCGGCACTCAGAAGGTCGTCGCCGCTCTGGACGGGTGGATTCACAGGAGTTTGCTCGATCACCACTCGGGCTGACCACGCTGGTCCGAGCCGAGCACGCACGAGCTCGTTCAGACGCTCGGTGACCTGCTGAAACGCAGGGTCGATATGCGAAGCCAGCCAACTCACGGCGACTGGGCCTCCTCGCGGTGTCCGTGTTCGACACCACCCCATGGTCTCCCAAGCGTTTTCGTGTCTGCGTGTCTGCGGTGCCTTCTATAAAGGCACACCGCAACCACCGCAGGCAGAGATGGAGCGTTACCGCAACCAGTACCGCAGGCACTACCGCAACCAGACCGCAGGCAGACCGCAGGCAGGTTGGGGCGTTTGACGCCCACTTGACTCTGTTCTTGTACTCTCACGGTGCCCCCTCCGAACCCTGGAGGTGAACCGTGTTTTCGCTTCGAATGCTGTTGATAGTCACAGTGCCACTGGCGGTTGCCTGCGGCGGGGAGTCTGACCCGTATGTCTACAGCCCTCCCGAGATCGAGATGGATATCACTGGGACAGTCCTTGCGGGTGTTGGGCAACCCATCGAAGGGGCTCTGATCGCTCTTTGGGACGGTGATGGCCTGGAGGGAAATGGAGTCCCATTCATTGTGTACTCCGCCACCACGCGTACAGCAGCCGACGGGTATTATCGGATGGATCGCACTGCGTGTGGTATTGAGCCCGGTGACGTTTACTACCTGACGGCTAGCAAGCAGGGTTATCAGACGGCAAGCAATGACCCGACTTCGTGCTTCCAAGAAGTGAACTTCGTGCTCCGTCCGGAGTCCCCCTCCGCAGCGAGTGGGAGGTGAACCGTGTTCCGTCGTGTCGTATTGACCGCTCTCCTGGTGAGTTCGACCGTCGCCCTTCTGTCGTGTAGCAGCACGGAACCACAAGAGCCGTATTATCGCATTAGCGTCGAGGGCGTCGTCAGCGATGCAGTTGCCGGTGAGCCGATGGCCGGCATTCGTGTCTGGCTTCTCGAGTTCTTCGGGCCACGTGGGCAGTCGCGGCTGAAGGGCAACACCACCTCGAACGAACAAGGATTCTATGCCTTCAGTACCCGCGTGCAGTGCGATCTCAACAGTGACAACAGCGGCCTTATCGTGGCATTCGGTGAGCCATGGGAGTTCGTGAGTCCAGGCTTGTCCTGTACAGAGGAGCTGCAAGTACGAAACATCGTGGTCCCGAGTGGTGACTGACCCGCTCACTCGACCACCTCCGAAGGGAGGCTGACCGTGTTCCGCAACCGTCCTGTCTCGCTGGCTCTGGTCGGGCTGTTCGTG
>JBATJK010000049.1:0-33582 GCA_049668445.1 Gemmatimonadota bacterium | reverse complement strand
CTTCCAACAATTGCCTGTCACGTCAGGGGTCATCCATCGGGAACTTCCTGCGCCGACTGTCTGCCTGTTCGTGACCGATCCGTCTCCGCCAACTCCACGCAGACACGGACCACTCGAGTTCAGGAGGCTTGACATGAGAGGCTTCAAGGTACTGGCAGTAGCCCTGTCGGCCGTCGTCGCGTTCACGTTCACAGCATGTGACGACCAGCCGACGGAGCCGGAGCAGCAGGCTCAGTTCAAGCCCGACAAGCTGGGCAACGGCTACCCGTCAACGCAGTTTGACTACAAGCTCAACATCATCGGCGTGCCGCAGGACAAGTCGGCCGACATGGACAACAATAATGGCCGGCGGATTTTCGTCATGCTGAACGGCGGTGGGACTGTCACCAACGGCGGTGGCAAGAACAACCACCTCAAGAACAGCGATGTGAACAAGATCTACTTGTGCAACAGCACCAACGGAGAGAACGACTACAACAAGGACGAGCGCTGCAACGACTGGAACACGGCCAACGCGAGCAAGGACTTCGGGGTGATCGACGCGAACGCGACCAACAGCGACGGTGCCTTGTTCGCGCTTCCCGATCCCTGTGCCGACGCTGACTCAAAGACTTCGTGCGATCCGTCGTACGCGATCTGGGCGCGGGCGAAGGCCGGCTCCGGCTCAGCCACCATCACGACGTGCGCCGAGGAGTACTACGATGACGATGTCACTCCGCCGGATGGCTACGACATCTGGTGTGGCGACAACGGGGTCACCCTGAGCAAGCAGACGGCGTTCAGGGCCGTCCAGGTTACGGACGCTCTGCTGTACATGAACATCACGATTAACGGTTTGGAGGACGACGAGCTGGCGACTTGCGTTGGCACTTCGACCACAGGCTCGGAGACGATCAAGATCTACCTCTTCGACCAGTGCTTCGAGAACTACTTCTGGAACTACGACAACAACGGCCTGAAGAACCTCGAGCTGCGCTTCTACAGCGACTGAGGACGAAACCAGGACGTGAGCGCAATCGAGCCCCGCTCCGGTTCATCTGGAGCGGGGCTCGCCGCATCGATCAGTGTCGAAACTCAGCCCGCCCTGTCCCCCTACTCCGCCCCGACCATCGACAACTCCGAATAATCCTCACTGTCGAACACCATCTCGTCCATCGGCGCGCAGAAGCAGTCGCGCACCACCTCATCGTCGGTCATGTGGAGCTCCCACCACTTCGCCGCTCGCACGCGAGTCCACGGAGCAGGGTCGGGAACGGCGCGCAGGGCGTCCTCTAGCTCGGCGACCGACTGGAACCGATCATCCGGATCCTTCTCGAGGCACTTCATCACCACGTCATCCAACTCCGACGGGATCGGGACCTCGCAGATCTCGGATGGTCTGGCCGGAACCGTCTTCACGTGGTCGATCATCAGGGCTACGGCCGAATCAGCGGAGAACGGCGGACGTCCCGTGAGCATCCAGTAGGCAACGGCGCCGAAGGCGTAGATGTCCGAACGGGTTCCGACGCCCGCGGTTCCGTAGACCGTTTCCGGAGCCAGGTAGCGCGGAGTCCCGAAGACGACCCCCGTCTTCGTCAGGTCGGACGGAGTGTCCGCTCCCTCGATGCGTTTCGCGAGCCCGAAGTCCAGGACCTTCACGAAGTCGTACAGGCCGCCTCGCATCGTGAGGAAGACGTTCGACGGCTTGAGGTCCCGGTGCACGATGGCGCGCTCGTGTGCCTCGGCGAGCGGACCCGTGACCTGCAGGAGAAGAAACAGGACCCGGCTCGCGGGGATCGGACCGAATCGTTCCACGAATCGCTCCAGATCCATGCCCTCCAGGTACTCCATGGCATAATAGAACGTGTCTTCGGCCGCCCGCCCGAAGTCGAAGATCGTGATCGTATTGGGGTGTGACAGACTCGACGAAAGCCTGACTTCCCGTTCGAACCGCGCCAGCGCGGTGTCGTCGGCGCCCGAGGCGGCCTTCAGCACCTTCACTGCGCTCGGTCGACACATCAGGGCGTGCTCCGCCACGTAGACCCGGCCCATTCCTCCCTCGCCGATCTCCTTGTGAAGCACGTAGTTGCCCAGCCTCTGGGCTCTGAAGGCCGTCTTTCGCAGCCCATACAGGGTCCGGGTCACGAACACCGATGTGGCCCCAAGGAGCGCGCTCCCGACCGAACTGAGCAGGACCTGCTCCCCGAACGAGCGGACGGCTCCGCCGCTCCAGAACGCCTGCACCTCCGGTACCAGCAGGTAGCTGACGGCAAGCGTCAGGATCGAACCCGCGACGGCGAGGGCTGCCAGCGCAGCCTGGTACTTCTCACGCCAGGGGATGAACGCGGCGGGGATGAACAAGACCAGCGCCACTCCGAATCCCGGGATCACGTCGGGCTGCGTGAGCGACACTTCCGTCAGTCCGGTTAGGAGATTCAGCGCGGCCACCAGTAACACCGTGACCTGCAACGCCGTGATGCCGGGCTTGCCGACGTAGACCCAGATGAGGGCGACCGCGAACGAGCCCGGATACAGAAGGTCCGCCCCCCTCTTCCATCCAGGTACGGCCAATCCCGTGACCGGCGAATTGAACGGCCCGAGCATGGTTACGGCATAGAGAAGCACGTGGAGGACCAGCCCGATGCCGAGAACGAGCCTCGTCCGTCGCCACAGCAGATTCCGCTGCTCGCGTTCGAAAGCCGAACCGAGCTGTGTCGTGCGCAGTCCCAGCGAGCGGCCGATGCGCAGATCGGTACTGGCGCCATCCGATGACGCGCCCCCTTCCGGCTGCGGCCGGCCCTTCTCTACGTCCGCCAAATCTGCCTCCGAAGCATGGATCCCACGAATGTATACTGGGTAACGATCAAAGCGACCACATCCGCCCGGTCATCCCATCGGGCACTTCGTGTGTCAAACAGGAAAAGGACAGTGCGCGGGCTGGGGTTCCTCGCTGGTTACTCCCCCGTCACTGGAATAGCTTGTCCTCGGCGGGGTTCTAATACCCGGGGACGGACTCACACTATCGTCGAGTATCGATGAACTGGTTCGAACGGCTGCGTGACAGGCACATCTTCAGGACCGCCTTCATCTACCTGGGCGGCGCCTGGGCCTCCATGGAAGCCATCGGATTCTTCGTGGACAACTACGGCTGGTCCAGGACGGTGCTGGATGTGGCCGTGCTGCTCATCGTGCTCGGTTTTCCCGCCGCCCTGATCATCGCCTGGTACCACGGCGAAAGTGGAAAGCAGCAGGTTCAGAAGACCGAAGCCTCGCTGCTGCTCACGCTGGCCGTTCTGGCCGCGATCGGCACGTTCCGGCTGAGTACGGCTGCCGAGAATCCCGCGGCTCAGATGAACCGCCTGGGAACGGACGCGATCCCGGCGGCGACCGCCGACCTGGGCGAAAGATCGGTAGCGGTGCTGCCCTTCGTGAACAGCACCGGCGTGGACAGTCTCGACTGGCTGGGTCCGGGCATGTCGGACATGCTCACCACGAACCTGGCGCAGACGGGCGCCCTGAGAGTCGTGAGTCCACAGCGCCTGTTCGAGTTGCTCAGGCAGCAGGGACACGCGGAGACCGACGAAATTCCCCAGGAACGAGCCATGGACATCGCGGCCCGATCCGGGGCCCGGACCATGGTGCACGGGTCTATTCTCGGTACAGCGGACGACATGGCTCTGGACGCTCAGCTCATCGACCTGAGCGACGGGACAATCATTGCTGCCGAACGGGCCCGGGGATCCGATGTCTTCGCCCTGGCGGATACGGTCGCCGAGCGCCTCGCCAGTACGCTCATGCGCGGCGTGGAGTACCAGTTGGCAGCGGCTCCGGAGAAGTCTCCCATCGAGCTCACCGGTGACATGGACAAGTTCCGCGAGTACCAGGCCGGGGTGCGCACGGCGTGGAACCAGATGGACAGCGACAGTCTCGAGGTACGCTACCACCTCGTGGACATGCTGGAGATGATGCCGGGTCGGGAAGATGAGGCCCGACAGGTGCTCGAGGAGATCATTGCGATTGCGCCTGACGAGGCGAGGGCTGTGGGACACCTCGCCAGGATCGCGATCGTGCAGGGAGATACGGCGGCGGCCGACAGCCTGATCGTTCGCTACGTGGGCCTGGAGAAGGACGAGTTCAAAGTGCACGCGGGCTCGGGGCAGCTGTTCGAGCGTGCGGCCCGTTTCGAAGAAGCTCGCGAGTCCTACCGTCAGGCTTTGCGGGTCGAGCCCGACAACGCCGTGCTCCTGGATCTGTTAGCCCGCACTTACCTGCGAGGCAACGACCCGGCGGGTGCCCGAAGCGAGATGGAGGCGTTCACATCCAGCTCGATTCCACAGATCGAATCAGAGGCGCACCTGCTGACTGGGGACGCCTGGGCGTGGGAGGGACAGTTCGATGAGGCCCGGGCCGCCTACGGCCGAGCGACCGCCGTCGGCGTGCGAGAGGCCCTTCCGGATCTCGAAGCCGCGGGCCGTGAGAGCAGCCTGTGGGTAGACGCTCTTCTCGATCCCGAAGTCGGGGTAACACGTATCAACAACTCCGTGTGGACCCTGCTCGAGTTGGGTCGCGGGGAGACGGCCCTGAATCTCGTCGAAGCCGCGGACCGACTCTACGTGCGCGACTCAGACCGACTCTATCCGGTCGAGTTTCACACCATTCTGTACCTGAAGGGCAGGGTGTACGAACTTCTCGGGAAGCCCCGGGCCGCCATGGCCGCCTATGGCCGGCTACTGAAGAACTGGGGTGACGTCCTGGACGAGATTCCGCGCCTGTCGGACGCGCCGGCGAGGATGTCGGCCGTCCAGGCAGAGTGGGCGGACAAGGGTGGCCGTGTGCCGCCACCGCCTCTGCGGCCGTAGTCCAGCCTGCCTTCAGGCACCAGCAGACGACCGTAGATCTCATCCGTAGCTAGCTCCACATGACCCTCCACTATCTCCGTTGCCTGCGCAATAAACTGGTTGCACAGACAACTGAGAGACTCGAGATTGCGATATGGGCAAGGACAAGACGCTGAAAGAAGGGCCGGCTGGTAAAGGTCTGCTTCAAACCGGTCGAGCGGACGACGCACCGGCGTGGCTGATCCAGCGGACGGCTCGTCTCCTCCGGGTGTTGTTCCTGCGCCTGGTCCAGGTCGAAGGGGGCGTGGACCTGACACCCGAGATGTGGACGGTGCTGACCCGGCTCGTGGCCCGAGATGGTCAGTACCAGTCCGAATTGGCCGCGGCCACCTACCGCGACCGCCCCAACATGAGCCGAATTCTGGCAGGGATGGAGCAACGGGACCTCGTCTTCAGGCGTCCTGACGCCGAGGATCGTCGGAAGACCCGTATCTACCTTACTCCCAGGGCCCGGGAGGTGGTGGTTTCGACCGCGCCGCTGGCGATGCGCACGCGCGACCGGTTGTACGAGGGTCTGAAGAAGAAGGAACTGAAAGCCCTGCGCCGCGCTTTGCGGATCGTGGAGGCCAACACACTGTCCGTCCTGAACGACCTCGAAAACGAAGCGCCGCCCGGGTAGGGCGGCGCCAGTGATGCATTCCGGATAGCCGGTTCCCCGGGCGGCAGAGCCGCGGTAGGGTCAGCCTCCGCTCTTCAGGTGGATCGAGCCGTTCACGGTCTCCATCTGGAGTTCCCGTCCTCCGTCTCCGATCGTCCCCTTCATGTTCTTCATCGAGAACTTGCCCTGCACGGTGAGCGGGAAGTCGGTGTTCATGCTCCCGTTGACCGTAGACGCCGATACGTCCGTGCTGGCGCTGCTCGGCAATTCCACCGTGATGCTTCCATTCACCGTGTTGAAGCTCGTGGTTCCGCTCCAATCGGCGCGTCCCATCGAGGCCTGGATCGACCCGTTGACGGTCGTGGCACGTGCCAAACCGGAGGTGGACACCTTCACGTCACCGTTGACCGTAGCGGCCTTCACGTCCGCCCCGATTCCACCCGCCTCGATCTCGCCGTTGACGGTCGAAGCCACGAGGCGCACACCCGCCGGAACCTGCACGGTGAAGGCGACGCTCACGTCGTTGTCCTCGCTGGACAGCCGCCCTCCATCACCGGGGGCACACTCGTTCTTCTTGCCCTTGGCGTCGGGGTACACCGCGCAGATCGTCACCCCGCCCGAGTGCTCGACGACTTCGATCCGCACATCCGCCGGATCGTTCTTCTTGCCCTTCTTGACGGCCGTCACCGTGACCTGGCTGCCCGATGCGCCCGAGGCCTTGATGGCGCCGTTGATTCCCTTGATCTCGATCGCGTCTCCACGATCTACGGTGCCCTGCCAGTCCCAGTCCTGCGTCTGCTGCACGCCGGGAGTTGCCTCGAACAGGTCCGCCACCACGGGCGTCTCGAGCGAGCCCGCTACCGTCACCAGTCCCGCTGCCGCGAGAGCCAATGCCCCTATCGTCTTCATCATCAAACCCCTTGTCTACTCCTGCCTGAGCGAGATCGTGCCGTCGAACGCCGACAGCTCGACGAGTGCCTTACCAGTTCCCACGGTGAACGAGATCCGCTTCTTGCCGAAATCACCCTCGAGTTCGACGGCGAAGTCGGTGTCCAGTTCTCCGCTGAACGTGTCGATCGAAATCCGTGCGTTCGCACCGTTCGGAATGAGCACGTCCAGGTCACCATCGTGCGTCGAGAGCACGTAGCGCCCGCCATCGGCGATCGTCCCGACGTAGCTGATGTCACCGTCTACGGCGTTCACACTCACGTTGTCCGAGGTGATGCCCTCGAGGGTCACGTCGCCGTCCACCGCCGTGACCGCGATGGCCCCCTCGGATTCCGAGACCGAGACGTCACCATCCACGGCGTTGATAGCGATCTTCCCGGCCGCGCCGGCCACGGTCACCGGCCCATCGACCGCGTTCAGGGCTACGTTCCCCGCGCCGCCCACGAGCATGATCTCACCTTCGGCGGTACTCACCGACACGGACCCGGCCGATCCCTCGATACCGACATCGAGCGAGACGCCGGTGATCTCCAGGGCGATACCGCGCGGCACGGAAAGCTCGAGCTCCCCGTACACCGGCTCACCCCATTCACCCTTGGTGGAAACGTGGATCGTCCCGCCGGACTGCCGGATGTCCAGGCGCCCTTCGTCTTCGTCGTAGGTCGCCTGCACCCGCATTTCGTCGCGGTCCCAGCCCATGACGCTTATTACGCCCTGGAGCTGGGTCATTTCGAGCCGGCTCGCAGCCACGGCAAAGGTGGTGTCGGCCTGTTGCGCGGGCGCCAGTGCGGCCAGCAATGCGGCTGTCACATGCGCTATCATGATTCCTCCCCTTCTTCCCCGTTCATCGGTTCCGCGGACCGCCCGTCCACGGGTTCATCCAATTCAGAGCGTTATGAGCTTGCCAGCCGGGCCGCCTGCTGCAGGACGTGGAGTTTCCGCGTCCGGGCGTCGGCCAGGTGCCGATTCAAGTAGATGCTCGCCGGATCCGCCTCCAGGGCTTCCTTCGCCCTGGCGATGGCCCGGTCGATCGTGGCGAGGCTTCCCTCGAGTGCCGCCACGGTCCTGGGGTCCAGCCGATCACGCCCGACCCGCAGCTGGTCTTCCAGATCCTGGATGGTCGCCTCGTATGAGAACGTCGAGCCATCCCCGGGGGCTGATACGAAGCCAGCCTCCGGAATCGGGGCCACGGCGATCGGGTTTCCGGCTTCCAGTCCACCCGCGCCGGAGCTCATCGCCATCCAGACGCTGGCACTGCCCAGTACGAGCAGGGCAACGGCCGCGGCCGCGAGTTGCGGGATCGTGAAGGAGAAGCGACGGCGCGAGCGTCCGGCGCTCGACAGCGGCACCACATCGACGTTTGAGTCCGCCTCGATACGCGCCCCGATGGCCGGCCACAGGTCGGACTGTGGAGCGTGTCGTGGCAACGAGGCCGCCGCGTTTTTCACCGCCCGAAGCTCTTCAAGGACGCGGCTCAGCTCGGCGTCCCCTTGCAGGGCAGCCTCGAGCTTCGCCAACTCGTCCCCGGACAGGTCTCCGTCCAGGTAGTCCGAGAGCTTTTCTGTTCGGTCGGTCATGATAATCTCTTCTCTACGTCCGTTGTATTTTCGTCTGCGCGGACTCGTGCCGCATACAATTCGATCATCGGGAAGGCCGGAAGGTTGAAAGCCCGCACCAGCGGCTCACTCAGGGGCTCAGGTATTTCCGCATCAGCATCCGGGCCCGGTGAAGCTGCGCCTTGGTGGTTCCGGTCGTCACTCCGAGCATCTCGGCAACCTCGCGGTGCTTGAATCCCTCGACATCGTGCAGCACGAAGACTTCGCGCGCCCGCTCTGGAAGCCGTCGCATACCGGCCTCGAACTCCGCCCCGATGGCTGCCCTGGGCTGAGTTCCGGATGTACGGTCGAGTAGCGCATCCGCATCCGGGTGGTAGCGCTCGCGCCGGATGCCGAGCTTCTTCCGCCGTCCGAGAACGAGATTCACGGTCACCCGGTGCAGCCAGGTGCTGAATGCCGCGTCGCCCCGGAACGTCCCGAGCTTGGTCCATACGCGGACGAACACGTCCTGCGTGACCTCGTCGGCCAACTCAGGCTCCAGCATCCGGGAAACGAGCGAATGGACCCGGGCGACGTGCCTGCGGTACAGGCGCTCGAACGCGGCTACGTCGCCGCCGGCCGCCAGGCGGACGTCGTCGAGATCTTGATGCGCGGCGCTTCCACCGTCGCCGGGATTCATGGCCAGAGCGATACTCGCGTTCATCGGGAGGATTAGACGGTCCCTGAAAAGGAATGGTTGAAAGGGCCGAGTTGCGCAATGTCCGCCTGAGCGGCATAACGTCCCGCTACTCACGCGGGGAAAGTGAATGACGATTTCGGTCTGGTACCACACCTTCGGCTGCAAGGCCAACCAGTACGACACCGAGCGAATGCGCCAGGAGCTCGAGAGCCGGGGCGCGTCGACCAGTGAAGTTCCGGAGTCGGCGACGGCCGCCGTGCTCAATACATGCACGGTCACGGACCAGGCGGACCTCTCCGCGCGCCGCTTGATCCGGAAGCTCGGTCGGCGCCATCCCGACCTGCGCATCGTGGTGGCCGGGTGCTCGTCGGCTCTCAAGGCTCACGAGTACGCCGCCATGCCCGAGGTGGGCGGCGTGGTCGAGGGGCAGGACCCGGTGGCCGTGGCTCTTGAGGTCGCTCCGGAGTCAGCTCTGGCGGCCCGGGACCTGGAACCGATCGGTGGCGTCCTTCTGCGGGCCAATCGCCGCGGCAGCCGGGGATGGATGAAGATCCAGGACGGCTGCGATCGGAAGTGTTCCTTCTGTGCGACCCGCATCGCGCGTGGCGTCAGCCGATCCCGCCCGGTCGACGAACTCGTCGCCGAGGCCCGCCTCCTCGCCGGGAGTCACGCCGAGCTCGTCCTGACGGGGGTACACATAGGCCACTACGGTCTCGATCTGGCTCCGGGGAGTTCTCTTTCGAGCCTCTGCCGACGTTTGCTGGACGACGTGCCCGGCGTGCGATTCCGGCTCGGTTCGATCGAGGCCACCGAAATCGACGATCCTCTGGTGGAACTTCTTGAAGCCTCGAGCGAGTTCCTGGCGCCCCACCTCCATGTTCCACTGCAGAGTGGCAGCGATCGGGTCCTTCAACGAATGCGCAGATGGCACACCCGCGAGCAGTACCGCCGTCGCGTGCTCGAGATCGCGAATCGCGTCCAGCCGCTCGGATTGGGAGCGGACATTATCGTCGGCTTTCCCGGCGAGACAGAGGCGGACCATTCCCTGACGCGTGCCCTGGTCGAAGAGCTTCCCTATACATACCTGCACGTGTTCCCGTATTCCGTGCGGGAAGGAACGGCCGCAGCGGATCTTCCCGACCGGGTACCGGTCCACGTAGCCGCCGAAAGGTCCCGGGAACTGCGTGAAATCGGGGTATCAAAGGGCTCCGCCTATGCTGCCGGGCGGGCGGGCACTGAGGCCCTGGTCGCGGTTGAGACGGATACCCAGGGTCTCACGGGGGACTACCTGCGAGTACGGGTTACCGGTCCTGCCGGTCCGGGCAGTCTGGTTCGGGCCAGGCTCTCGGGTGCTCCGTCCGACCTGCGCGCTGCAGCTGGCGCAACGGGCCGTTCTGCGCTGCCCGTGCTCGCCGCTTCCGCGGATTAGGCGGTATCTCCCGGAGTCGCCGTCGGATCGAGCGCTCTCTCCCTGTTTGTCATCGCGATCTGCAACAGTTGCAGGTCGTTGCGACCCGGTATCCACTGGCAGCTCCGCATTTCACGTCGTGCAAAAGTTCGCCGTGCGCGCCACAATTCGCCCAAGGTCATTGACATCAACGGATTAGAAGCCTGCTGATCCTGAACTTCACCTCGTACACGTCCCGCACTCGATCTGGCGCGACTCCTGCCCAGTTCCGTGACTGATCGTCGCCTCGGTGCGAATCCAACGGGGCACAACCGCGAACAGGATCGGACCATGCAGAAGTCGATCGCTCTCACGCGCCACTCCCTCCGCTGGGGTCTCGCCTTCGGCGCGGCGCTCGCCCTCCTGGCCTGGTCGCCCGGCAGCCTGTCGGGCCAGGACATCTCGGAGTCCCTGAGCAGCCTGAACGAGGAGAACGGCAAGCTGTACATCGGTCCCCTGTCCACCGGGTTGGCCGCTGCCTTGAATTCGGGCTTCTTCCACACGGCTGAGGTGCACGATGTGCTGGGGTTCGACGCGGGCTTCCGGGTGATGGGCTCGTTCGTTCCCGAGGACCTGGACACGTTCCAACCGGTTCTGCCCGATACGATCACGATCGAGGGCCGCTTTTTCACGGATCCATACGGACCCGCCGGCAGCTCCTCGCAGTATTCTCCGACCGTGACTGGAGTGGGAGAGGGGATCGTACTCGTCCCGCAGGGCGAATTCAGAGACTCGCTGTTGGCGCTGGGGGAGAACCCGGCGGACTGGAACGTCCAGTTCCCGAAGGGCTTCGACATTCCCGTCGCCCCGTATGCGGCGATCCAGGGAGCCATCGGCATCCCGCTCGGTACGGAGCTCGTGCTTCGCTTCATCCCGAGCTTCACGCCGAGCGATGACGTCGGTTCGATCAGCATGATCGGCGGGGCCATCAAGCATTCCATTGACCAGTGGATTTGGGACACGGCGCCCCTCAACCTGGCGGTTGCGTTCGGGTTCCAGCACTTCAAGGTCGGTGACTACCTGAATGCCAATTCCACCCAGTTCTCGCTGATCGCCAGCAAGAAGCTCTCTGTCGTCACCCTGTACGGCGCGGGGACGTTGGAGAACGCCAACCTCGATATCTCGTACGAATTCGAGCCGGACATCAACGCCGATGTGCCGGTGGAGCTTCAGAAGGTCGAGTTCACGCAGGAGACGCCGAACGACGTGACGTTCAAGCTGGGTGCGACCCTGGCCCTCGGGCCGGTCGGCCTCAATGCCGAGTACACGGTCGCCTCACGGGACGTCTTCACAGCGGCTTTGATCTTCGGCACCTTCTAGCTCACGGCTGTAGATTTCGTCGCTCTCGTACCCTCGCGCTGGTCCAACGGCCGGAGGCGACTCGATGAAGGCGATGATTCTCGAGCGGATTTCCCCGGTAGCGGAAAGGCCCCTGCGGCTGATCGACATGCCCGACCCGGTGCCGGGTCCGGGCGAAATCAGGATCCGGGTTCGCGCCTGCGGCGTCTGTCGCACGGACCTGCATGTGGTCGAGGGGGATCTCCCCGAGCACACGCTGCCCATCATCCCTGGACACCAGATCGTGGGGCAAGTGGACGCGCTCGGTCCCGGAGCCAGCGTCTTTTCACCCGGGGACCGCGTCGGAGTTGCCTGGCTTCGGGGCACGTGCGGCGTATGCGCGCACTGCGGGCACGGGGACGAGAATCTGTGTCCTGACTCCCGCTACACGGGCTACCACGAGAACGGTGGGTACGCGGAGCTGGCGGTGGTGCCCGAGGAGTACGCGTATCCCATTCCCGACCGGTTCGACGACTTGCAGGCGGCTCCGCTGCTCTGTGCCGGGATCATCGGATACAGGGCCCTTCAGCGCGCGGACGTGCCCGCTGGCGGCCGGCTGGCCCTGTACGGATTCGGATCATCCGCGAGCGTGGTGATCCAGATCGCCCTCCACCGGGGATACGAGGTTCACGTGGTCACCCGAGGTGAGAGTCACCGCCAACTGGCACGCGACATGGGAGCTCACTGGGTGGGCCGGGCCGGCGACACGCCTCCGGCGGAGGTGGACAGCGCGATCATCTTCGCTCCGGCGGGCGAGATCGTCCCTGACGCTCTCCGGTCCGTGCGGAAAGGCGGGACGGTGGCGATGGCCGGCATCTACATGAGCCCGATTCCCCAACTCGACTACGAGGCGCACCTGTTTCACGAGAAGAACCTGCGCAGCGTGGAGGCGAACACGAGGGAAGACGGGCGGAGTCTGCTTCGAGAGGCGGCGGAGGTTCCGGTGCGGGCGCGGGTCACGACCTTCCCGCTCGAGGAAGCCAACGAGGCCCTGGTCCGGCTGAAGAACGACCAGATCGATGGAAGCGCCGTCCTCGTGATGGACTGACGTCGTGGGTTTGGTCGGTGTCTGTGCCGGGTCCGGCTATTCAGTTTCCTCGCTCGCTTCCTCGGCCGCGAGCCGTGCCTCCCAGATCATGCGGCTGACATCTGCGGCCGCGGTCCGGGTCACCGTTTCGTCTTCCACTCCGCTCGTGAGGATCACCAGGACGTAGGTGGTTCGGCCAGCGGGCATCACGATCCCGCCGTCGTGATCGACGGCCGTGATCCACCCCGTCTTGTGGGCTACAGGCGTTCCCTCTGGAAGCCCCGCGGGTATGGCGTCGTTGAACTCCTGTCGCAGAAGGGCCTGCATCATCTCGGACGTCGCCGGCGGCGTAGCCGTCTGTCCGCGCGCGAGAGCGCTGAACAGCTCCAGCAATCCGCGGGCGGATGTGGTGTTGTTGAGACCGTTCTCGTACGCGGGGATGTCCTCGACGCCGCGCAACACCTTCATTCCGTCTGCCCGGAGGCTGGCAAGCATCGGCGCGATCGAATCAGGGTCCGCAATCTCGATGAGGATGTTCGTGGCCAGATTGGAGGAGCTGGCGATCATTCGATCCATGAGATCCCGAATCGTCACTTCCGAACCCACCAGGGAGTACAGGGTGGAATCGCTGTCCTCGTCCGCCGACAACGAGTAACTGCTGCCGTCGTAGATGCTGGTGAACTCATTCTTCACCTCGATTGGCGAGTCGAGGTCGAGCTGGCCCCAGTCCGACATTCGGTAGAGCCGCAGCATCACCGGCACCTTCATCATGCTTGCGGCGTGGAACTGGACGTCGGGATGGATCAGGAACTCGTCGCCCGTCTGCAGGTCACGGTACGCGACCGCGAAGTCGGCGCCCGTTTCGGCCAACCGCTCGGAGATGGCCGCTTCCAGGTCCCGGGAGGCCGGCGGATCCTCGACCGGAGGTTGGTCGGGGCCGCAGCCGCCCAGGATGGCCAGCAGTACGGCGCAGCAAGAAGTTACGGGTCTCAAGGAACCTCATCCGCTTGTGTCCAGGTTTCGAAGAAGCCGGATCCGATTTCCTGCAAGTCGACCCCGAGAAGCCTGCCGGACACGTCCACCGATCCCCGCATCTGATGGAAGAGGGCCTGATCCGGATCCCGTGGGGTCACCCGTGAATGATCGATGACCCCACGGACCACGAGACTGTCGCCGGCACGGGCTGCCCGCAGCGTGAAGGACGCAGGCGATAGGCGGAGCCCCTCGTTCGACTGATCGTCCGGCCACTCGTACTCGATGCTCTGCACCGGCAGCACGCCCCGAAGGCCGAGGCTGTCGACGGCGAACAGGAATCGGTTGTCTCCCTGCTGCGGCCGCCCCCGATCCGAAACGCCGCTGCGCTGCACACCGCCGTAGAGGATGGACAGGTCGCCCGCGTGGGCGACCCCCCAGTCCCACGTCACCTGCCTCCACACGCCCCAGTTGTGGTCGTGATAGGCCGAGGCGCCCTGGAGATCGGAGCACACCGCGTCCAGGCACAGGGAACCTGCGACGGTACCTGCGAGCACTGGCACCACGTACCCGGAGGTGAATTCACCGGGAGATACGTCTACGCGGGGCAGGTACCTGCGAGGCTCTGGCTGCAGGCGGAAAGACACCACCAGGCTGTCGCCGCCTCCGTCCGCAGCCGGAACTCGTGTCCTGACCGAGTACGTGCCGTCGGACCTCAACTGCACGGACGAGGAGCCCAGTTCCACATCCGGCCGCTCGATCGAGAACTCGACGTCACTCGCCTCGAAACGACCCTCGAAACGCCGTTCGCCGCCGCTTCGGCGCACCAGGTTGGCCAGGATCTGCCCACCCCACTCGCCCGAGTCGAAGCGCCCGCCGACCAGGAACGTCAGGTACAGCCAGTACGATTCGTCCGGAGACAGGACGTTGAAGTAGTGCCATTCGGCCCAGGTCGAGTCGCTCGCCGCGTCACCCGAGGGCAGGTGGAACGCGTCGATCTCAGCCAGCCGCGCCGAGTCCGAAGGCAGCATCCACCGATCGTCCGTCTCGGAATCCATCCATTCGCCGGCGATCAGCTCGGGCGATACGCCGAGCGACTCAGCCCGGCTCGGAATCTGCCCTCGAGCGGCCACGGCGATGGTCGTGTCGCCCGCGTCGAGGTACAGCAACGCGTCGTCGAT
This sequence comes from Gemmatimonadota bacterium, assembly GCA_049668445.1. GTDB lineage: Bacteria > Gemmatimonadota > Gemmatimonadetes > Palauibacterales > Palauibacteraceae > Benthicola. Next base: position 18,959 of record JBATJK010000049.1, on the reverse strand, counting down.
CCACGGGGCTGTCGCCTCGATCCGCTCACGGAACCGGGGTCCAGCCAGCACCTCACGATAAAGGTATGGAGCCTGGTCGATCGTGAAGTAGAGGGAACTGACTCCGCCCGTCTTCAGCGTCTCCAGGTCGATGCCCGCGGGCAAAACGACCAGGTCGCCGCCTCCCAGCAGGTCGCGGTCCCGGGACTGCTCGACGAGCGCATCTCCGATCGACAGCAGGGCGACCGTTACTCCCACTCCAAGCCCATAGCCCAGGAGCAGAAGAACCGACCGGCCGGGTCGCTGGGCGAGGGACTGCCAGACCAGGCGCCCGATCACTCCCGGATCCTCCCGTCCACCAGCACGAGCCGTTTCCTCGCACCCTCTGCCAACTGCAGGTCATGCGTGGCCACGGCGATGGACGTTCCGTCCGCATTGAGCGACTGAAACAGCTCGAGTACCTCGCCCGAGGTCTTCTGATCCAACTCTCCAGTTGGCTCGTCCGCGAGCAGAAGCGAGGGCCGGTTGGCCAGTGCCCGGGCGACCGCCACCCGCTGTCGCTGACCTCCCGAGATCTCACCTGGGCGGTGGCGCATTCGATTCGCGAGTCCTACGCGCTCGAGGAGCTCGGCGGCGCGTTCCCTGCGCTCCCGCCGCGAGACGCCGGCTTCCGCCATGGGGAGCTCGACGTTCTCCATGGCCGTCAGCATCGGTAGCAGGTGGAATCGCTGAAATACGAGACCTACATGCTCCAACCGGAACCGGGCTCGTTCCGGGTCGCTCATCGAGGCCACGTCGATACCGTCCAGGTAGATGATCCCGCCAGTCGGCGTGTCTACTGCGCCCAGCAGATGCAGCAATGTCGATTTTCCGGAACCGCTGGGACCGACGATCGCCAGGAAATCGCCTGCCTGAATCTCGAGAGAGACACCATTCACCGCCTGGATGAGGTCACCCTTCAGGCGGTACTCACGCCTCACGTCGCTTGCCTCGACGAGTGCGCCCTGTGGGCCAATCACGGCTCTTCCCTATGCAAGGTGGACGCTATGGGTGCGTTCATGGCCCGAATGGCGGGTACGAGCGCCGCCAGGACGCCCGCGGCGATGACCCCGGCAGCCGCCAGTCCGACGCGACCCGGATCGAGAACGAAGAAACGAATCGCCGCCGGCAACCCCGGAAAGTCGGACAGTATGCTCTCCAGCTGACCCGCCACGAGAAGGCCGAGTGCAAGGCCGATGGTGGCGGCGGCGAGACTGAGCAGAAGACTTTCCAGGGCAAAGGCCGCCACGAGGGACCGTCGGGAAATGCCGATGGCCCGCAGCGCCGCGATCGTGCCGTACCGGTCGTTGATCGATATGGCCATGATCGTGCCTATGAGGAGGGTCGTTACGATGAGGCTCACGGTTCCCAGAATGACGGCCAGCTGCCGGAAGTACGACAATCGCCGCGCCGCCCGATCCACCAGCTGTCCCACGGAAGCGATCTCCAATCCCGGGAAATCGGATCGGAGTCGCGTGACCACGTCCTCGGGGTCCGCGCCCTCGGCGAGGCGCACCATCAGGAGCGATGCCTCGTCGGGCTGATCGGTGATCTCCGCCAGGGTGCCGAGACTGACCGCTGCCGATCGCTCACCGACCGAGGAATAGAGAAAGTCGGCGATGCCCACAATCGTGAATTCGCCGCGGCGGCTCCTCGCGTCGGCGAAGCTTCCCGGCGCCTGCAGCATGATCGTATCGCCAATCGCGAGCCCACGGTCGGCGAGCTCGCGGTCGATCACGATCCCGCGCTCGCCCCGCGCCTCGGAGCGCAGGTCCTCGCCGGCTTCCAGTCTGTAGATGCCCTGGTCGGCCGGATCCACGCCGAGAACGAAGACGCGGGGTCTGTCCGGGCCTTCGAGCAGCAGGTTGGCTCCGAGCACCGGCGCTACGCCGTCAATCTCGTCGAGCCGCTGCATTCCGGTCCGCACGGTCTGCAGGTCCGAAATCGTCGCCCCCGTATCGAACGGAAGTGTGCCCGCCGGCGCGACGCGCAGTTCGTATCCCGCCGTGGTAAGGAGACTCTCGAAGCTCGAGTTGAGCCCTCCACCCAGCATGAGCATATCGAGGAGCATGGCGCACGCCACCGCGACCCCGAGGATCGCCAGACCCGACCGGATCGGGTGCCGCAGCAGCTCCCGCGCCGAGTATCTGAGGATCAGCACCTTTCCCGCCCCTTCACCGGCCCACCTCCGCGAGCGCGTCCACCTGCAACAGCCGGACCGCCCCGACCGCCCCGGCGATCAGCCCGAGCGAGACGGCGAGTACCAGGCCGATCCACACCGTCTCCGTGGTTACGATCGAGAACTCCAGCGTGGTCTGGTAGGCTCGCTGATAGAATCCGTTGATTAAACGAGAGGCCAGGCTTCCGATTCCGATGCCCAGGATTCCGCCGAACACGGAGACGAGAGCCGCCTCCAGGATGAGCCAGGAAAGAAGCGTCTTCCGGGACACCCCCACCAGCCGGAGGGCTGCCACCTGCGAACGCCGCTCCTGGACCTTGAGGGTCATGATGCACGCCAGGAAGACGCCGCCTGCAGTTATCGTGATGATACCGATCGCCCTGTGGAAGCGACGTACGACCTCGAAAGTCGTGGAAGCGCGCGCCGCTACTACGTCGGCCCGAAGAACTCGAGTCCCGGGCATCAGGGCCACCAGGTCATGGGCCACGGCATCGGCCCCGGCCGGATCCCGCAAACGAATGGAGAACCGATCCACTTCGTCGTCGCGTCCTGCCATGGCGGCCACTTCCGGCAAGTGCATGAGAATTCGGGGACGCTCGCGGGCCAGCTCCGACGGGTCGGCATCGGGTTCGTACACACCGGCGACCATCACGCGGCAGCCGGGTCCCGCCGGGTCAGACCCGACGTCCACCGAGTCACCAGGCGAGAGGCCGATGTCAGCCGCCAGGCTCCGCTCGACGAGAATAGACGTCGCAGTTCGACACGGAATCAGGTGGGTGTCTTGCGTCCACACTCCCTCGCCACTCGCCAGGGGCGCGATGAAAGAGCCGGCCGACAGAACCAGCAACAGTCCAGTCATGGCGCCAGTCGCGGGGATCTTTGGACAACGTGCAAGGTATGTCTCAAGGTCATCTCGGATGCTATAAGTTTGCTTCGGGAGCTGGTTCCCGTCATCCTTTCTGCCCAACTCTTACTAGACTCCGGAGCGCATGAGCCTTGCCGCGTAATGCTGACAGTATAGGACACGGGGCAACCACCACCCGCGCCCGGCGCTGCTCGTCGCGTAGCCGGTCTCAGCCGTTTGCCTGCGAAGTCTACTCGGTTCTGGTCCTCGCATTGCTGTTCTGGGTGACCGGCCCCGCGCTGTACCACTCACATGCCGATGGTCAGTCGCAAACGGCAAGCTGTGCTCTGTGCGTCGTGGCGGAAACGGCTGCGGAGGACGGGGCGGACACCCCGATCGCACCCGCACCCAAGCAGGATGCACCCGAGCCTGAGCAATACGCGGAGCCCGCCTGCATTTCGTGCGGCGAGGTCCGCACCGCGCGCGCTCGATCCCCTCCCCTCTGAGCCAACCAGGTTGTTCCTGGCTGTTGTCCGTGCTTCTTCCACGGCTCTGCCTTACCATGGTTCGCTCGGAGGTATAGTGGTCTCTATCAATACAATTCGTCTGCTCGCCAGACGAACCCCATCAGTGCTCCTGCTCGCAGGCTTGATGTTCCTCGCCGACATGGAGACAGCCGACGCACAGCAGGCGACGGCCTCTGTCGAGGGGCGCGTGTTCGCGCCAGCCGGTGCGCCGGCGGCGGGAGCAGAGATCCGGGTCGTAGGACTGGGCAGGCACGTGGACGCCGACGACGATGGCCGTTTTCGCATCGAGGTCCCGCCCGGCAGCTACGTTCTCGAGGTCTACAGTCCACGCTTCGGTCGGGCCGTCGAGCGAGTCACCGTCGAGGCGGGAGCGCGACTCGAACTGGAAATTCAGCTCGAACCCGTGTTTCACGCCGAGCCGATCATCGCGAGCGTGGGCCCGGAAGCCCGCACGCAGACCGAACTCTACCAGGCGACCGATGTCCTCGTCGGCCGTGAACTGGTCGAGAAGGGCCGCAACTCGATCGGCGAGACGCTGGCGGAGCAACCGGGCGTGACCTCCACTTACTACGGCCCGGGATCCAGCCGTCCCGTGATCCGCGGTCTGCAGGGAGACCGGGTCCGGGTTCTCGAGTCTGGAGTGAGCAGCGGAGACGTATCGGCCAGCGGACCCGATCACGCGGTGGCGGTGGAGCCGATGCTGGCCGGCCAGATCGAGATCATCCGTGGCCCCTCGACCCTCCTGTACGGCAGCTCCGCGATCGGCGGGGCCGTCAACATGATCGATCCCCGGATTCCCCGCGAGAAGTCCGGCCACGCTTTCACCGGGTACGCCCAGGTTCAGGGTGCAACGGTGAGCGATGAGCTGAACGGTGGCGCCTCGGTCAACGGAACGGTCGGCTCGATCGGGTGGCACGCCAGCGGCCTGGTCCGGAATACGGATGACTACCGGATTCCCGGTCCGGCGGTCGCCCCGCCGGCCCAGGAGCCCGGTGAGGAGCACGAGGACCTGGGCTTCCTGCCGAACAGCGCCCTGGAGACCCGGACCGGATCACTTGGAGCGTCCTGGGTGGGTTCTGCCGGATACCTCGGCGCGGCAGTCACCGGCTACGGCACGAAATACGGTGTCCCGGGCCACGAGCACGAAGACGAGGAGCCCACCGTGCCGGAGGAAGGGCATGACCAGGGTGTCCAGATCGACCTGGATCAGACCCGGTTCGATGTCGAGGGGGCCTGGAGCTTCGGTGGAAGCCTGGTGCGCGCAGCGAAACTCCGCGCGGGCTACGCCGACTACAACCACCAGGAACTCGAGGGGGATGAGGTCGGCACCCGGTTCGACAACAATGAGTTCGAAGGCCGACTGGAGGCGACGCACGCGCCACTGGGACCCGTAACCGGCACGCTGGGCGCCCAGTACGGCAAGAGGGAGGTACAGGCGCAGGGGCTGGAGGCGTTCCTTCCGGACACGAAGACCGGGGCACTGGCCCTGTTTCTGTACGAAGAAGTCGCTGTCAGCGCCTTCAAGTTCGGAGTCGGCGCTCGATGGGAGGGGAACGACCACGACGTGATCGATGGCCGCAGCCGAAGCAGCGACGGATTCTCCGGTTCACTGGGCATTAACTGGTCCGCATCGGAGTCGATCACGCTGACGGCGGCGGCGGCCCGCTCGACGAAGCTTCCCACCGCCGAGGAGTTGTATTCCGATGGGCCGCACGCAGCGACCCGCCTGTACGAAGTGGGCGACCCCGACCTGGTGAACGAGATCGGCCACAGCTTCGACGCGGCGCTGATCGTCACGGAAGGTCCCGTCACCGGACAGCTGTCCGGCTACGTGAACTCGTTCGACGACTTCATACTCATCATGCCGACCGATTCCACGGTGGGTGGTTTCACGGTCGCCCAATACGAACAGGAGGACGCCAGGTTCTACGGGTTCGAGCTTAGCCTCAAGGTCTCGATTCTGCACCGACCCGGTAACCACCTGGCTCTCACGGGCTTCAGCGACTACGTGCGAGCCGAGGACACTGCCACGGACGAGCCGCTGCCGTTCATTCCGCCGCTCCGATGGGGCGGTGGGGCCCTGTGGGAGGTGGATCGGTGGCGAGCGGCGGTGGACGTGCGGTGGACAGAAGAGCAGACGCGGGTGGACTCGTTCGAGACACCGACGCCCGGCTACACGTTTCTCAATGCGTCCGTCAGCTACGCGTTCTTCACGGGCAGCCTGATCCACGAGGTTACCCTTCGCGGCACCAATCTCACGGACCAGGAAGCGCGGAACCACGTGTCGCTTCTGAAGGACATCGCGCCCCTTCCGGGGCGGGATGTCCGCCTGACGTACCGTCTCCTTTTCTAGCGAATCTGGACCCGCTCGGGCCGCGGTACGGCCGCTTCCCCGACCCCGGGAATTGACACGAGGTTGATTCCGGGCCAGAGAGTGGTATGATTAATGCCTCGATCGAGGCACGATCCGCCGGGAGGCGGTCGCGATCGAGCCGACCCGCGGCTCCGCCGGGGATCCCCCTCAGGTCCGTCGGGTTCTATGGTAGCCCCATGCTGCTTCTGTTTCGATCCTCATGGTCGTGACGGCGGACGCTCGGGCGTCTTGTTTTCCTGGTCCGCGAGCATCTTTGCGGGTCGATCAGCAAAAGAACGGATTTGAAGTGACGAACGAAGGAACCCTCGGGGTGCTGGAAGTCCTCGGCGGAAAGTCGGGATTCATCCGGCGGAAGCACATGAGCTACACCCCTAGCGACGATGACATCTACGTCGGGCAGCGCCTGATCCACAAACACAAGCTGCGCTCGGGCGACGAGCTCGAGGGAGAGGTCGGGAATCCCCCGGGAAGTGGCAAGAGTCCACCTCTCAAGCGTGTGTTTTCCGTCAACGGTGTCCCGGTCGAAGAGCTGGGCCATCGCCGCGACTTCGGGCGCCTATCGGCGCAGCATCCAAGAGAGCAATTGAAGCTCGAATGCGGCCTCACCCGGCGAGGTGAGCCCGACCCCACCAACCGTATCATCGATTTGTTCTGCCCCCTGGGCAAAGGGCAGCGTGCGATGATCGTGGCACCATCCAAGGCCGGGAAGACGATGGTCCTGCAGGCGATCGCCGAAGGCATCGTGAAGAACTACCCCGAATCTTCGGTGTTCATCCTGCTGGTGGACGAGCGTCCGGAAGAGGTGACCGAGATGGAGGCGTGCGGCTACGGCGAAGTGGTGGCCTCGAGCTTCGACTATCCGCCTGACCGCCACATCCAGGTCGCCGAGATCACGCTGGAGCGTGCCCGCCGCAGGGCGGAGATGGGCCAGGACGTAGTGATCATCCTCGACTCGATCACCCGCCTCGCGCGAGCCTACAACATGGTCGAGAGCGGAACGGGGCGGACGCTGTCCGGGGGACTCGACGCCAGCTCGCTGGACAAGCCGAAACGCTTCCTCGGAAGTGCCCGCTACATCGATCCAGCGGAGGGCGGAGGGTCGTTGACGATCATCGCCACCGCGCTGGTGGACACTGGCTCCCGCATGGACCAGGTGATCTTCGAGGAGTTCAAGGGCACCGGAAACAGCGAACTGGTGCTGAGCCGCGAGCTCGCGGACCGGCGCACGTTCCCGGCGATCGATCTCAACGCCAGCGCCACACGGCGCGAGGAGCTGCTGCTGTCGGACGCCGCGCTTACGGCTTCGCACGCCATGCGGCGGGAGCTGAGTGGTCACTCCGAAGTGGATGCCATGGGCGAGGTGCTGGGCATCATGAAGCGGACCTCCAGCAACGCCGTACTCCTCGACAAGATAGCGGCACGCATCTAGCATACGCTCCTTCTAGTTCGATGACCCGGTGTGGAGGCGACTCAAGTTGAGCCTTCCACCGGGTCGTGCATCGAGGGGCCGGTATTGCCACAGTTCTCGATGCCGGTGAACCGATCGACGGCAACGGGTGAATGAACGAGAAGGGTGAGATGGAGCTTCCGGACAGAATTGCAGGGCTCGAGGGCCTGGCGAACAACCTCTGGTGGACCTGGCACCAGGACGCGCGCGCGCTGTTCCAGCGTATCGATCCGACCCTGTGGGCTCTGACCGGAAGGAACGCGGTCGATCTGCTGCGGCGGGTTGACGCTGACCGGCTGGTGGAAGCGGCTCGAGATCCGGTCTTCATGCGCGAGTACGACGCCGTGATGTCGGAGCTCGACGCCGTGCTCACGCAGCGACTGAGCTGGTACCGGGAAACGCACGGTGACCTGGCTCCCGGGGGGATCGCCTATTTCTGCGCCGAGTTCGGCGTTCATGCTTCGATCCCCATCTACTCCGGCGGTCTCGGCATCCTGGCGGGCGATCACTTCAAGGAGGCCAGCGACCTGGGAATCCCCCTCGTCGGGGTCGGCCTGTTCTACCAGAAGGGCTACTTCCGTCAGCGCATGACGGAAGACGGACGTCAGCTGGCGATCGAGGAGCCGTTCGACGCAGACTCCATGGCCATCCGCAAGGTGATGGGCAACGGCGAAGAGGGTGCGCACGCTTCCGTGACCCTCGACGGGCGCGTCGTCCATCTCGGCGTGTGGGAGATGCTGATCGGTCGGTCCTCAATCTACCTGATGGACACGGATATCGAGGTCAACGAACCGGAAGATCGAAAGCTCTCGGACCAGCTGTACTCCGGCGACAACGAGATGCGTCTGCGACAGGAGATCGTTCTCGGAATCGGCGGGGTTCGTGTGCTTCGGGCGCTCGGCATTCACCCGGACGTGTGGCACGCCAACGAGGGGCACGCCGCCTTCATGACGTTGGAGAGGTATCGTGAGTACGTGGAGGGTGGACTGTCCGGTGAGGAAGCTCGTCGGCGCGTGTCCGAATCCACCGTGTTCACGACACACACGCCGGTCGCCGCCGGACACGATGCCTTCTCCCTGGATCGGATGGACCGGTACTTCAAGCACTACCTCGACCGGCTCGGACTCTCCCGCGAGGAGCTGAACGAGCTTGGAAGACACCCGCACGACGACGGCCGCTTCCACATGTCTACGCTTGCCATCCGCATGTCGGACGCACGGAATGGCGTCTCGGAGCGCCACGGCGAAGTGGCCCGGCGGATGTGGAGATCGATGTGGCCCAACGTCGCCAGCGACGATGAGGTGCCCATCGGGCACGTGACGAACGGTATCCATGTCCCGTCCTGGGTGTCGCCTCCGTTCCGGGACCTTTTCCACAGGTACCTGGGCCCGGACTGGGAGCTTCAGCACGACGACGCGGCCCTCTGGGAGCGCGCGCTCGATCTTCCCGATCACCTGGTGTGGGAGGCTCACAAGAAGTGCCGCGGGCGGCTGTTCACGGAGCTCCGAATGCGAGCCCGTGGGCGCTGGACCGATGGTGAGTCCGCGCCCAGCCAGGTCGTGGCGGCCGGCACGCTGCTCGGTCCGAGGACCCTGACCATCGGTTTTGCCCGGCGGTTCGCCACGTACAAGCGCGCCACGCTGCTGTTCAAGGACATCGAACGGCTGCGGGCCATACTGTTGGATCCCTGGCGACCGGTTCAGATCGTGATGGCGGGCAAGGCGCACCCGGCGGACCAGCCGGGCCAGGCGCTGCTTGCCGAGGTGTACGGCATGGCATCGGATCCGGCGTTCGCGGGCCGCATCGCTTTCGTCGAGAACTACGAGATGAACATCGCGCGCGAACTCGTCTCAGGCGTGGACGTGTGGTTGAACACTCCTCGTCCCCCCATGGAAGCGAGCGGCACGAGCGGGCAGAAGGCTGCGATCAACGGAGTGCCCCACCTGTCCACGCTGGACGGCTGGTGGGCCGAGGGCTTCACCCGCCTCAACGGTTGGGCGATAGGCGAGGACCTCGGCGGCGAGACGCCAGAGGATTGGGAGCTCGCCGACCAGGAAGACGCTGAATCCCTCTACCGGATAATCGAGGACGAGGTGCGCCCGCTCTACTACTCGCGTGACGCGGACGGTGTACCGCGCGGTTGGGTGCGCGTGATGAAGCAGGCGATCCGCACGGGAGGGGCTCGTTTCACCGCCCGTCGGATGCTGAAGGAATATACGGAGCGGTATTACGTACCGGCTGCCATCCGGGCGCGGGAAAGAGCGTCCGGGTAGCGCGAATCAGGGCTTTCGGGCTTCCCTGGCGATCTGGTCCCGGATCCGAGCCTCGATTCGCGTGGCGAAGTGGACGATCCGCCACGCGGTGGCTTCGAACAGCCTGAGCTCCCGGAGATCGGGCTCGGATCTCTTCAGGATTCTCCGGTAGCTTCGCATTTTGGTGACCGGCTCAACCCCTCGGAACATCCCGAGCGCGTCCATCGCCTTTTCCCAAACGCCAAAGAACTCCTCCAGCTCGGCCGCGGTGGCCGGTGGCGCCTGATCGCGGGTCTTACCTGAAAGATCGCGTTCCCCGAGGTCGAAGGACTTCCGCACGGCTCGCCGCACCTCGTACAGGACGACCATCGCTGCCTGCCCCAGGTTGAGACTGGGGTGCTCCGGGTTGGTGGGGATGCACATGGCTTCGTGGCAGCGGTCGAGGATCTCATTCGGGAGCCCTCGATCTTCGCGTCCGAACACGAGTGCGATGTCTCCGTCAGCACTCCGGGCCACGAGCTTCTCGGCTCCGGTGTCCGGCTCACTCCACACCTGTCGGCTGGCCCTGCGTCGCGCGGTCATCGCGACCACCCGGACCACATCCGCGACGGCATCGTCGAACTCGTCGTACTGCTCCACGGCGTCGACGATCTCGTGTGTATCGTGGGCGATCCCGGTCACCCGGTAGGCGTTGAAGATGGCCGGAGAGACCAGCCGGAGCCGCGTGAGACCCATGTTCTTCATCGCGCGCACCACGAGCGCGATGTTCACCAGGTCCTGCGGTTGATAGAGGACGACCACGAAGCGGGCCAGTGCCGCCCGGCCCGCCTCCGTGTCGATCGCCTCGGGTGGGATCGAGTCCGAAGAGTCGGCGTTTGCGGGGGTCACGGTCTCGCGGTGGCTACTCCTCCTGGGAGCGCTTTGCCTCGAGATCGGGTGAACCCTTGAACTTGCGTCCCTTCCGCGGCCGCAGCGCCGGATAACCCGTTTCTCCACACTCGGGGCAGGTCTCGGCGTAGGCTCCGATGTCTGCTCCGCACACGGCACAGCCGACGTGCCCTTCGCCGGCCTCGTACGACAGAGCCTTGCCGCACGCCTGGCATGTCTGGTCGAATTCGCCCAACGAGGCGCCGCACTCGGGGCATGTTGAGACTTTGGTCACGCGCTCGCTCCTGACTGCAGTGACAGGGCCGGAACCGACTGCGGATGTCCGGCCTGAGTGACGGGCCAAGCTACACGCGCCGGGCCGCTTCGTGCCAGTATTGACCCCGCATCTGCTGGCGCGGGCGTCGTCTCACGGATATCGTTGGCGCCGCTTGCAGAAAGACATGACGAGGAGAGAGAACACTTGAGCAGTGCGAAGAGCAACGAGAACTACACGTTTGCGGATGGAGTCAAACAGCCGCTGACGTACAAAAAGCTCGGACCCAAAGTGTGGGTCCTGGGCGGCATCATGATCGTCACGGCGATCGTGACGCTGGTTCTCATCCTCCAGGAGTTCTCGTCGAACAGCTATCTGTACCTGATGTTCTACGCGATACCGGCCAACAGTGCCGTTTCGGTGTTTCCGCATGAACCGGTCGTGATCTACTTCGGCTCGAACGGAAATGTCTGGTACACGGCACTGGCGGCCAGCATCGGTACAATGATCGCGGGATTCCTGGACCACTCCGTCTTCGTTCCGGTGATGAACCTGCAGTCGCTCGCCGGCTACAAGGACAAGGGTTGGTATCAGAAGATCGCCCGCCTGTTTATGAAGTACCCCTTCCTCGTGATCGTGGTCACCGGCTTCACGCCGATTCCGTTCTTTCCCTTCAAGTTCCTTGCGTTCTCGGTTCACTATCCGCTCTGGAAGTACCTCGGCGCCCTGCTGACCGGACGGTTCCCGAGATACGTGCTGCTGGCCTGGCTCGGCAGCCTGTTCGAGATTCCCACGTGGATGCTCTTCGCCTTCTTCGGCGTGGTGATCGCGATCTACGCTTTCAAGGCCATCCCCAAGGCCGTGGGCTACATCAAGGAAGCCCGCGGGCGTCGGGAGACCGCGACCGACGAGGGGAACGAATAGGGTGGTCACGGGTTCTTAGCGGCCGTACAGGAAGCTTCGGGCGGCGGGGTCTTCCTTGTTCATGGCCCGTTTCCGGGCGAGATTGGCACCGATTCGCAACTAGAGAAGTGACCCAGGGGGAAGTGCATGAACATATCAGGAGCCATGGCGGCCAGAATGCTGGCACGTGGTTTTCAGAACAAGCTGCAGAACAAGCCTCTCTCGATTTCCTTCGAGGTGACGCACAGCTGCACGGCCAATTGCTGGCACTGCAACTGGGGTGGTCCGATCAAGGAGACCCGGCTGTCGGCCGACGAATACGCAGCGATCCAGAAGGAGCTACGGCCGGTCGTGTCGCACGTGTCCGGCGGCGAGCCGCTGGCCCGTGGCGACGTATATGAGATCGTCGAGAAGCTCGCGAACCCGGGCAAGCTCCCGTTCATGATCGTGGTCAGTAACGCCTCGAACCTGAACGAAGAGCGATTCCGAAAGCTGCAGAAGGCGGGAATGGACCAGCTGTCGATTTCGCTGGATTTCCCGGACGAGCGGCACGACGACTTCCGACGGATTCCAGGGCTTTTCGACAAGATGTCGCGTACGCTTCCCGAGTTGGCGAAGAACTCGGCCAAGGACGACATCCTGCTCAACGTGTGCATCACGAACTGGAACTACCAGGACCTGCCGGGCCTCGTGAAGAAGGCCAAGGAGTGGGGACTGCCGATCAACTTCTCGGTGTACAGTCACCTGCGGGTGCAGGACCGCACCGGCCTCATCGATGGGAACGGCGGCGGAGATCTCCTCAAACAGAGGATCGAGGAGGTCATCGACCTGCGGAACCAGGGTTACCCGGTATACACGTCGCCGCGCGTGCTGTGGAAGTTCTATCGGTTCATGACCGAGGGCGGTTTCCCCGGGTGCCAGGCGGGCCGGAAGTTCCTGGTCATCAACCCGGACGGGCGCATGACCCCGTGCGCGATGGTGATGGCCTACTTCAATACGCAGGAGGACATGCTTGAGAACTTCACCAAGCAGAACACCTGCGAGGCGTGCTACATCGCGACGCGCGCCAACACGGAGAAGACCTTCAAGGAGTTCCTGGAGGATAACGGACCGATCCTGAAGCAGCTGGTCCAGCCGTGGAAATGGGGGAGCTGAGTCGCCTGTTGTCGTCCCGGACCCTCTAGCGAATTCCCACTTTCCCACTTTCTCGGAAGGTGCCGAACGAGTGGTCATCCAGCCCGAATCAAGTTGACGAAACCTCCGGGCGGGGGTAGAATCTGACGCATCGGAGCCAGCCCTCGGGCGGCTCCGTTTTGTGCCTCGCGGACATTGAACGTCTGACGACGGCGCTGTTGTTTGAAAGCACATTGCGGGCATAGCTCAGCTGGTAGAGCGCAACCTTGCCAAGGTTGAGGTCGCCGGTTCGAATCCGGTTGCCCGCTTAGAAGGCGCGGGCAACGGTAGTTCGCCCGCTTGATCGACGTAGTGTGTTTGGGGCGGTAGCTCAGCTGGCTAGAGCGCTGCGTTCACATCGCAGAAGTCGGGGGTTCGAGTCCCTCTCGCCCCATTACTCGGTAGATGCATTGCGGGCGTAGCTCAGTAGTTCGCAGGCTTCGCCTGCTCAATGTCGTGAATGCGTCACGACTCGGTAGGTGCATTGCGGGCGTAGCTCAGTTGGTAGAGCGTCAGCTTCCCAAGCTGAAGGTCGCCGGTTCGAGACCGGTCGCCCGCTTCGCCCGGACAGTAGGAAGTTTGCGGGTGTAGCTCAGTTGGTAGAGCGTCAGCCTTCCAAGCTGAAGGTCGCCGGTTCGACCCCGGTCGCCCGCTTAGAGGCCCCAGAAATGGGGCCTCTCTTCATCCGGCAGGTCGCCAGTAGCTCGCAGGCTGCGCGTGCTCAATATGAGGATGTGACGGCGCTCTGACTCAGGTCCTATGGCACCGAACGCCAGGACGCACCGAAGTGGAGGATCCCACCTCCCCCAGGCACGACGAGCTCCACTTCTCCTCCGGCGTTGAGGAGGTCGAGGGTCAGGATCTGCCCATTGCCCGAACCGAAGAGAATCCGATCGTCCGGCAACCACACTGGTGCGGTCTGTGGACCGAGTGTTGCTAGAAGCTCAGTTGGATTGGACCCGTCTGCATCCATCACCCAGATGTCATAGCCGGTCGACTCGGATCGATTGAGGCGCCGGAACACGATGCGCGAGCCGTCCGGTGACCATGCGGGCTCACGATCCGCGCGCATTGCATTGTCGGTGATGTTCAGCCGCGCGCCACCGGTCGAGTTGACAAGAAAGATGTCTGTCTGATTCTGGGTAACAAGGTCATCGACTGCGATCTTGGTGCCATCCGGCGACCATGCCGGCGCGGTTCCGTCCGCGAGGAATCTCCTGCCGCCAGCTCCGTCCGGTTCGAACACGAAAGTGCGGTTACCGTTATCGTACGCGATGCTGGTGCCATCCGGCGACCAGTCCGGGTTGACTCCTGTCTCGAATGATCGCAGTTCCGTCCCGTCGGCGCTCATCACGTGAATCACGCCATCCCTGCTGAAGGCGAGCCTCTTACCATCAGGCGACCAATCCGGGTCACGGTCAAACGCGGGGGCGAAAGTCAAGAGCACGGGTACTGTCTCGCCGTCTGCCAGTCCGGCGATGTTCAGGCTGTTCTCGCTCAACACACTTCGCGCAAATGCGAGGGCGATGTCCCCCGGTATCCCCAGACACTCGACTCCGAGCAGGATATCCATCACCTGCCCCGCTACAACCGACTCCGAAACGGGCTCGCTGGAGAAGTCATGGCAGGTGGCGCTGAGTCCGGAGAGGGCCACCGAGTAGCGACCTGGATCGAGATTGCTGACCGTAACCGTGTCGTCGAGTCCCACGGGTCCAATGTTCACGTTGTCCAGAATGATAGTGTATCCGTCCGGGTCCAGATTACGTCCCACCGTCGTCGTGATGAGCCGCAGTGATCCGGTCGTCGGAGCCTGGACCGTAACTGTGGAGGAGCCCGCGACACTGGAGGTCGTGGCCCTTATCGTGGCGCCACCGTTTGCCACCGCGGTCACGAGTCCGGTTGCACTGACTGTCGCGACACTCTCGAGGGACGAACTCCAGGTGAACACCTTACCGGACAGTAGGCTGCCGGCGGCGTCCCGGGCCACGGCTTCCAGCCGCACCGTGTCCCCGAGCAACAGCAACGATGCGGTGGAAGGTGCCACAGTGACAGAGGCGACAGGGGGCTCGGTCCGCGGTCCGGTGGTGCCTGACGAGTCCCCTCCGCACGACCACGCGACCAGGCAGCCGATCGGAAATAGCGCCCACGCGACGTGGGACCATGCAAATCGTGACGCCAGTGTGCTATTCATGCTCTTCCTCCGCCGCCAACTGAGGGCCGTAACATGGATCACGGTTCGAAACAGCCGGACCTTGCTACTCCGTAATGGTCAGCGTGAACGGCATGGCGTAGACCGAGCCATCGGCACAGACAGCCACGTCGCTGGCTCCGTTCGTCGTCACCGTCCAGGTCGTCTCTGAGTTTCGGGTCGTCTTCACTTCCTCGAACACCAGCGTGTTGCACACGTTGAATTGAGCCGAATCCGTGAAGAACTGGCCTGGCGCCAGGTTGTCGATCTTGTTGATGTTCATGAAGGCTCCGACTGTCCTGGTGCCTCTCCAGTCTGGGAACTCGAACACCAGCGCTCGCGGGTCTCCGCAGCTTCGTGCGAGCTTCGGCTTGTATTCGCGGTCCGGGTCGAATCGAGCGTCGGCGAAGTTCCCGATGTTGGCCCACACTCCGCAGTTGCCGTCCACGTAGTCGCCTCGGCCGTCGCTCCTGATCCTGTCGCCGGCATCGTCCATGAAAGTTACCGTGACGGACCTGAAGTCGGTCGGGTCGTCGTCCGGAACGGGCGGTGGCTTCACCTTCTTCACCAGCGTCGTCGTTGCTTCGTCGTCCGTGCCCACCACTGAGTCCGAGCACCCGGCGAAGGCCAGCGCAAAGGCACATGTGGCAGCGAGAATGATGGCCTTGGATTTCATACGGATCTCCTTGTCTCCCAGGGCCTGAAAGCCTTGCCGTGCCCAAACCGGCTGCAAGGCGGATTTGCGACCGGCCGGCTGGACGCTTAGCGTACTACTTGCTTGGTGAGCGACCGGCCGACCGGCCCCAGTAGACCGTTCTGTAGCCACATTGACGGTTTGATGTCACGTGCTTCTCACGCGGGCCGTGACACCTGGAGATGAGCATGGTCACACTCCGCACACTGGGCACCCTCGATTTGAGTGTCGATCGGACCGACGGATCCAGTGATCTCACCGGGCAGCCCAAGAGGGTCGCTCTCCTCATCTTCCTCGTACTTCAACCCGCGAACCGGCCGGTTCACCGCGACAAACTCCTGGGCCTCTTCTGGCCCGAGCTGTCACAGAAGCGTGGTCGCCGGGCCCTCAGCCAATCCCTGTACGTGCTGCGCAGGTCACTCGGCGAGGGAATTCTGCAGGCAAATGGGAACGACGCCATTCGTTTGAACCGGTCTCTGATCCGCTGTGACGCTGTCGAGTTCGAGGACGCGGTACGCGAGGGCGATCAAGAGCGTGCCCTGTCGCTGTACGATGGCGACCTCCTGGATGGCTTCTATCTTCCCGATGCGCCGGACTTCGAGCACTGGCTCGAGGTGGAACGAGCGAGGATGAGGCGGCTGGCCGCAGAGAGCGCCGATGCTCTGGCCGACCGATACGAGGCGTCAGGCGATCTCGTTGCCGCGTCGCGGTGGGCGCGGCGGCTGGTTAGCCTCACCCCTTGGGATGAAACGAATCTCGTCCGCCTGATCAGACTTCTGCGGGATTGCGGCGATCAGTCCGGAGCGCAGCTCGAGTACGACCTGTACTGTCGCCGTCTCCAGACCGAGTTGGATAGCGAGCCATCCGCATTCATCGAGTCTGCGTTGCTGTCTCCGAGAGAGACGGTCACCCGTGTACCGCAGGACCGCCCGACGACATTCGCCACGCCGGAGGGGGTCCCGGAGGGCCCGGTCCCTGCAGCAGCGATCGCGCCGACCGTCTCATCTCGACGCCAGAATCGGTGGAGGACTCCGGCTGTCCTGGCCCTGGTGGTCGTCGTCTGGGTATTCTTCTTCGCCAAAACCTCCCAGCAAGCATTTCGAGGGAGCGGAGTCGACAGGGTCCTTCCCCATGTTCTCGTGACCCCGCTCGCCAACTCGACCGACGACGGCAATCTGGATGCCCTGGCACGACTCGCGGCTGACTGGCTGAGCCATGAAATAGCACGGACGGGGAGGGTCACGGTCATACCCCCGGTGTCCGCGCTCCGGCTGGTGCAGGAAACCAGGGTCGAGGGCGACACTTCCATGATCGCCCGGATCGTGGCCGCGGGTGTCCAGTCGGGTGTGGACGTGGTCATCGGGGGCTACGTCAGCGGGACCCGGGATTCCATGGTCCTCGAAGTCTATGCCCTCGATCCGTCCAGCGGCGAGATGCTTTTCGCGCTGGACCCGATTCGGTCGACTGGAGGCAGCACGGAGATCGCTCTTGCCGAACTGCGCGAAGCGACGATGGGAGCCCTCGCAGGCCAACTGGACGAGCGAATGCGTCAGTGGACCGGACCCGCCAGCCAGCCGCCTAGCTACCAGGCGTACCAGGAATATGCAGACGCCTTGGATACGTTTCTGGACGGAAACTGGCAAGCGCAGTCACGATCGGTCGAGATGTTCATCTCGGCCTGGCGCTCCGATACGACCTTCACCGCGCCCCTGATCTGGAGCATCTTCGCGATGCTGAACTCCGGTCAGGGTGATCGAGCCGACTCGGTCGCACACGCTCTCGAGTCTCGCGCGGCATCGCTTCCCGAGTGGGACCGGGCCATGCTGCGCTACCACCTGGCCTGGCTGCACGGAGACCTGGCAGCGCAATACAGGACTGCGACCGAAGTCGTCAGCCTCGCTCCGGATTCCGAGTGGCGCTACCTGCTGGCGGGAGCTGCCAAGAAGATCGGGTGCCGCGACGAGGCGCTGGCGGTGCTGCGTGACCTCAGTCCACGCTCCGGGTGGATGAGTCGCTGGGCTTCGGCGTACTGGCTGACCCGCCTCGATGTGCGTCACCTGCAGGCCGATCCGGAAGGGGAGTCGCACGATGCCACGACGGCGCTGGAACAACTGACGGACGAGATCCACCCGGGCCAGGCGCACCGCGCCCTCGTCGGGAAAGTCCGTGCCGCGGCGATCGCCGGCTCCCGAGCGGAGCTGGAGAGCTACCTGGGAGAGGTTCGAAGCCTGGGCCCTTCAGCGCGTCGCCTCTACATGAAGCTGTTCTCTTTCGGCCCATTCGACCTGGCGTCGGACCGCGTCGAGTATCGCGTGATTATGGACAGTGCTCGCGCCTGGTACGCCGACCGACCGGCCACGGACCAGGAGACAATGTGGTACCTGGCCGGGCAGCAGGTGCTGGCGTACCGCTCCGGGCTGTGGTCGGAAGCCGAGGCCTGGCTCGATCGTATGACGCAGGCCGGGTGGCCCCCGTACGCCGAGTACGGATTCGGACCACGCGCCGTGCTTGCTGCCCGCCGGGGAGATGTGGACCGGGCCCGGGCCATCCTGGACAGCATGCCGCCGGTCGAGCACACGGCGTCGTTCGCGGACTACGATCAAGATTTCTTCCTGGCACGTGTGGCGGCCATAGCGGGTGAGCCCGCGAGCGCCGTCGCGCACCTTCGCGCTGCCAATCGCAAAGGGATCCCGTACGACGAAATCCACGGAGAGGCTCGCATCGACTTCGAGTCGATATGGGACTATCCTCCGCTGCAGAGGCTCCTCGCGGGGCACAGTTGCGAGGGAATCTAGGGAACCCGCCAGATCCGGTTTGGTCATGCCGGATCTGGCGGGTTTCCTCTGCACCTGCGGTATGCATCGTGGGAGGAGGTCGTCGGTACCGGCTAAGGCTTGTCGTCCTGCCGGTTGTTTCTGAGAGAGTCTCTCGCTCTCACAACATCGTCTGCAACGAGAGCTGGCTCTTCGAGAAACCCACCGCTCTCGCCCGACTTGAAATGGATGGCCTGATTCATTCAGATCGCCAGAGGTTCACCGTCGCGAAGCGCGGGCTCGAAGAGCATGGCCGAGACCACTTGCTCAGCAGCGCGGTCAAAGACCCCGTAGCCGTTTGACTTCAGCACTTCGAAGGCCCCGACAGTACCATCTCGTGCTACGTACACCCACAGGATTGCCGTCACGTCCAGCCCAGAGTCGCGGTAGCCCGACGGATAGACTC
>JBATJK010000048.1:0-3499 GCA_049668445.1 Gemmatimonadota bacterium | reverse complement strand
CGGCGCCCTTTCCGGCTGCCAGCCCGGAGGCCTTCACCACGATCGGAGGCTCGATGCCGGAGACGAAGTCCGCGGCCCGGTCGTAGTCCGTGAAGATCTCGAAACCCGCCGTGGCGACTCCGCAGTCCCTCATCAGCTCTTTGGAGAAGACCTTGGAGGATTCCAGCCGGGCGGCCGACCGCGACGGTCCGAACAGCGGGAGCCCCCGCGCCTCGAACACCTCGGCGATTCCGTCCGCCAGGGGCTGCTCGGGTCCGACCACGGTCACGTCGATCGCGTGGTCGGCGGCGAAGTCTGCCAATCCCCCGAGGTCGGAGACGGAGAGGGGGACGTTCTGCCCCGGACCGGCCGTGCCCGGGTTTCCTGGCGCCACGTAGATCGAGGCGCCAGGATCGTCACGCCGCAGCCTGGCGGCGATGGCGTGTTCCCGGCCCCCGCTTCCGACGATCAGTATGTTCATGGCCACAGGATGACACGGGGTGTGGCGGGCCGCCAGATGCCAGAAGGGGCGCGGCCACCGGCCACGCCCCTTCCCGTGCTGGTCGTGCTACCGCGACGTCCGCTCCGACGTCGGGAGGCCCGCCCGCGGACTACGCTCAGTCGGCCTTGCCGCGCCGCCAGGCATCCGTGAAGCGGGTCTTGAGCTTGTCCACCGCGGCGTCCACCTCGTCGAAAATCTCCTGGGCCGCGTCGGTGTAGCCCTTCGCCGCCTCGGCCAGGTCCTCGCGGTACGGCTTCAGATCTTCGTCCGAACGCCGCGCGTACTCACCGGTCATGATCTTGTCGTAG
This sequence comes from Gemmatimonadota bacterium, assembly GCA_049668445.1. Classification (GTDB taxonomy): domain Bacteria; phylum Gemmatimonadota; class Gemmatimonadetes; order Palauibacterales; family Palauibacteraceae; genus Benthicola. The sequence continues at coordinate 2,710 of JBATJK010000048.1, read as the reverse complement.
GCGCCGGTGTCGATCCAGTCCCGCAGCTCCGCCACCCGAACCACCGAGAACGGGTGCGTGGCCCCGATCACGTTCAGGACCTTGTACACGGAATCCAGCAGGTCCCCGCCTTCGCGATATTCCTCGGACTGCGCGATGAACTCATCCAGGTCCAGGGTCTCTCCCCGAGTACCGCCGGCCAGCTTCATGAGGCTGCTCATCACGATTTCCTTGTCCTGCACGGCGAGCAGGGCCGCGCGGTCGCAGGACAGCTCGGACTTCCGGTACCACTCGAGCAGGGCCCACAGGATCGGCAGCAGTGCCAGGCCCGCGATGGGATAGCGGAACATCGCCAGCTGCATGATCAGGAGCAGGAGCGTGCGGTACAGCACGTGTCCCGACAGGATGTGCCCGACCTCGTGCGCCAGCACCGCCTCCACCTCGTCGTGGTCCAGCACCTCGAGCATCGAGGAGTTGAGGACGATGAACGGATCGCTCATTCCTACGGCGCCCGCGTTCACGAGGGGCGTCTGTGAGACGTAGACCTCGGGGATCTCCTTCAGGTCCATGATCTCGCACACCCGCAGCGTCCGCTCGTGGATCCACGGATACTGCTTCTCGGATACGCGAACGGCGTTGGCCTTGAACGCCAGCCGGATGGCACGCTCTCCGAACATGCCGAAGATCTTGCGCAGTGCCAGGTCGAAGCCCGGAATCTTGCGCAGGGCATTCAGCGCGGCGCGATCCGCCGGGTGCTCCCAGGCCTGGGGGCTGATCTCGGTCAGGATCCGGCGCTGAAAGCCACCGGAATCCGAGGAACTGAGAGCGCCGCCCTCGTCCTGGCCTTCGTCGTTCTGATTGCCGTTCTCGTCCATGATATCACTCCATCCGCATCGGGTTCGGTTCGATCCACAGTCTCCGGTACGCGATCCGGCTCAGCGCGGTTTCACCCCAACTCCGCTTCCGGGCCGGACCGGTAAGCGGCTCAGGGCACGGCGGCGAGCGCCTGATCGAGGTCGGCCACCAGGTCGTCTACGTCCTCCACGCCGACCGACAGGCGGACCAGGCCGTCGGTCAGGCCCATGGCGCTCTTCCGATCCGCGGGTACCGAGGCGTGCGTCATTCGAGAGGGCACGGAAATCAGGCTCTCGACCCCACCCAGGCTCTCGGCCAGGGCGAACAGCCGGGTCGCGGAAGCCATGGCCTCCGCCCGCTCCGCCGAGACCATGTCGATCGTGATCATGCCCCCGAAGTCGCTCATCTGGCGCGCGGCGAGCTCGTGCTGAGGGTGCGACGAAAGCCCCGGGTACAGCACCCGCGCGACGGCCGCGTGTCCATCCAGGTAGGTCGCGATCGTACGGGCGTTCTCGCAGTGAGCCCGCATCCTCAGGTGCAGGGTCTTCGTGGCCCGGAGAACGAGCCAGCAATCGAGCGGGCCGGGGACGCCGCCGGTGGCCATCTGCTGGTACCGCAGGCGCTCGTTCTGGTCGTCGGAGCGGGCGATGACGGCCCCGCCGACCACGTCGCTGTGTCCGTTCAGGTACTTGGTGGTGGAATGCACCACGAGGTCGGCGCCCAGCTCCAGCGGCCGCTGCAGGGCCGGGGTGGCGAACGTGTTGTCCACGACCAGCAGGGCGTTCGCCTCGCGAGCGATCTCCGCGCCCGCGGCGAGATCCGTGAGCTGCATCAGCGGATTCGTGGGCGTCTCCAGGTAGACCATCCGGGTCGAGGGCTGAATGGCCGCGCGCAGCTTCTCAAGGTCCGATGTGTCCACGTAGTCGAACCGGAGGCCGTACCGCTCCCAGAACCGGAAGAGACGCTCGCTTCCCCCGTACAGGTTGTCCCCGCACACCACGTGGTCGCCGGATGAGAGATTGGCCTTGAGAATCGCTTCGATGGCCGCGAGGCCCGATGCGAAGGCCAGTCCGTGCTCGCCGCCCTCGAGTGACGCGAGGTTCTTCTCCAGAGCCGTCCGGGTAGGGTTGGTGACCCGGGCGTACTCGTGCCCCTGGCGCGGTTGCGCGACGCCGTCCTGCACGTACGTCGACGTCAGGAAGAGCGGCGTCATGATCGCGCCGGTAGCTATATCGGGCGCCTGGCCGGCGTGTATCGCCCTCGTGCCGAACCCGTCTCCTTCAACTGCCATTCACGGCCTCCGTGGTGTTTCCGAGATTCTGGGACGCAGGAAGATACGGGGCCGCACCGTGGGCGGCGAACCCGGGATGACCGGCCGATGAGCGGCCGGCCCACATACCGAACATGGACATGATCGACGACGTTCCCGGCCGGGCAGCCCACAAGCTGTACTGTCACTTCGTATGGCCGACCCTGGGCCGGATTCCCCTCGTATCGGCCGACGCGGCCGCCGTCGTCGAGCGCCACGTGATCACGCTGTGCCGCCGGCTCGACTCCGAGCCGATCTGCGTGCGAGCCTTCTCGGACCGAGTTCACCTGTTGCTCAGGCTCAAGCCCGGGCACGCACCCGCGGTCCTGGTGTCGAGAATCAAGAGCGGTACTGAGGCCGCCCTGGTGGCGTCCGGCCACGGTGTCCGCTGGGGTCGCGGGTACGCCGCCGCGACGGTATCGGGCAGCGAGGTGCGCGCGGTCCGGCGGAGGGTGCATCGGTTGGCGGACGGGCCCATGCCCGCCGATGCCATCGCGCCGGAGCCAGGGCCCGGACGACGATCGACGAGGAGGATCCGGCGCCCTCCGAGTGGCGTTGACGGTCCCC
>JBATJK010000047.1:0-8248 GCA_049668445.1 Gemmatimonadota bacterium | reverse complement strand
GCCACACGCAGCACCGCATCGACGTCGCGTGCTTCGACGGGTCCACGGGTGAGCGGGAGTCTGGGGCTATCGTTCGATGCCCGCGAGACCATGACCTCGTGGGACGACTTCGAGATCGCCGAGGTCGAGCGGAAGTTCAGCACGCCGACGGTGGCCCTGCGCTTCGCCGCGGCGGAGCTCCCGGGCGGAATCGATTTCCGCACCAATCTCCGGGCCTCCTACCGCTCGAGCACCGACGACATCGTGCGGCCGGACGACTTCGTCCGGGTCTACGCGTTGGAACTACGGAAGAACTTCGGGTCGGTGCAGGCCTCCCTCGGCCGGATCTACAACCCGTACGAGCCGATGTCCGGCTACTTCGACGGGGCCTACGTGCACGTGGGCGGACGAGAGGGATTCGGCGGCGGCGTGGCGGCCGGCATCCGGCCGAGCCGCGAGAACGGCGGCATCAGCGACTCGATTCCCAAGTACTCGGTATTCGCCAACTACAGCGATCGCACCGGGCCGCTGCGCTACGATGTGGCGCTTTCGTACACGCAGGAGATGCCGAAAGACGATCTCCTGTCGAACCACTCGTACGTCGGGCTGACGCAGACCCTGCGAGCCGGACCGATCCGCCTGCGTCACAGCATGGCCGTGGACCGGGATCCAACGGACGAGTCCTGGAAGGTGAGCCGCTTCCTCCTCGGCGCCTCGGTGCCGATCAGCGGCGGACTGGCGGCGCACGCCCGGTACTCGCTGCGGCAACCGTATCGGGTCGAGCAGGTCGTGCCGATCACCTACCAGCGCGACCGCGGAAACCTGGGCCTCACGTATGCGTTCGCGGGCGCGATCGTCGGAGCCGACGTGACGGCGAACGATGTCACCGATGACAACATCGGGAAGAGCTGGACCTACTCGGGCTGGTTCAACGTGTCCGAGACCTCGCTGTGGAAGCTCGGATTCACCGGAAACGTGAGCTACCGGGACCGGGACGGAGACACGGTCATCTACGCCGTGCCGGGCCTGACCCGTCGCTTCGGGCCCACCTTTGCCCGGCTGACCTACACCTACTACCGGACCGAGGAGCCGGCGGCCGCCTTCACCACGCACGTGGGCGACCTGGCGGTGGACTTCCCGCTGGCCCGTCGACTGCGCGGCACGATCGCCGGGCAGATCCAGCGCGGTCCGCAGCTCAGCGGCAACTCGGTCTACGTCTCGGTGTGGTGGGCGTTCTGAGGGCCGGGGGCTGACGGATGCCTGACTCCCTGCTGGTCCCGCTGATCGGCCTGGTCCTGGTGACCGTGGTCCTCCTTCCCTTCCTGTCGCGTCACCGGAAGCGTGAGGCCACCTCGCGCGAAGCGGAAGCCGAGGCCCTGCGTTACGGTCTGCACGAGCCGGTCACCCTCCACCCTGTCATCGACCCCGCGGGCTGCATCCTCACCGGCAGTTGCGTGGACGTATGCCCTGAAGGCGAGGTGTTCGGGCTGATCGACGGGCGAGTGAAGGTCATCGGCCCGGCCCGATGCATCGGCCACGGCCTGTGCGAGCGCTCCTGCCCGATGGACGCCATCCAGCTCGTGTTCGGGACCGAAAAGCGGGGCATCGACATCCCCCGCATCCAGGAGAACTTCGAGACGAACGTCCCGGGGCTGTACATCGTCGGCGAGCTCGGGGGCATGGGACTGATCGGCAACGCGTTCGAGCAGGGCCGGCAGTGCGTCCAGGGGATCATCAAAGAGATGAAGTCCGATGATCGCGCGGGTGGCGCCGCCGCCGATCCGGACGTCGACCTGGTCATCGTGGGCTGTGGCCCGGCCGGGCTGTCGGCATCCCTCACCGCGCAGGAAGCCGGCCTGAAGTTCGTCACCGTCGAGCGTGAGGACGTGGGCGGGACGGTGCGCCATTACCCTCGCAAGAAGCTCGTCCTGACGCGGCCGGTTAAGGTGCCGGGCTACGGGAAGCTGAACGTCCGCGAGGTCACGAAAGAGGACCTGATCGGTACCTGGGAGGAGATCGTCCGTACGTCCGGCCTGGAGGTGGCGACGGGCGAGACCGTGACGGCCGTGTCGTCGCGCGAAAACGGCTCCGGCTTCGTGGTCACGACCTCGGCCCGCGAGATCGAGACCCGGCGCCTGGTGCTGGCGATCGGTCGGCGCGGGGTACCCCGCAAACTGGGCGTGCCGGGCGAGGAACTGCCCACGGTGGCCTACTCGCTGCGGGAGCCCGAGAGCTTCCAGGGCGATCGCATCGTGGTGGTCGGCGGCGGCGACTCGGCCGTCGAGGCCGCCCTGGCCCTGGCCGGGCAGCCGGGCAACCAGGTCCGTATGTCGTACCGTGGCGAGAGTTTCCGGCGCATCAAGCCGAAGAACCACCAGCGGGTGGAAGAGGTCGTCTCAGCCGGCGGGCTCGACATCCTGTGGAACACGAACCTGGTCCGCATCGAGTCCGACTCGATCACCTATCGGAACGGCGGCCCACCCGAGACCGTGCCGAACGACTACACGTTCATCTTCGCCGGTGGCGAGCTGCCTACCCGCTTCCTGCGCGACTGCGGCGTGGAGATCGAGACGCGGTTCGGGAAGCCTTAGTCTGAGGGCCCGCCGTCAGCCCGAGCCTCATGCTCGTTGAGCGGTCCCCGGGAGGCCCGTACGTTGCAGCCATGATCCGAAAACGGCTTCTTCTCCCGGCGCTCCTGTTCGCCCTGGTCTCGCCCCCAGCGGTTTTCGGCCAGGAAGAGCCGCAGGCCGAACCAGCGGCCGCCGAACAGGCGAAGCCGAAGGATCCCTTCTACGCCTCGCCCTACCTGCCGCTGGGTCGCTGGGAGTACCCGATCCTCGATTACTGGGTATCGGCCGGTCTTATCAACTCGCTCTCACCAATCGTGAAGCCGTGGCGCCGCACGGACATCGCCCGCGCGCTGGTCGACCTGGACGAATCGAGACTGGGAGGGGGAGAGAAGGGCTGGTTGTCCCGCCTGCGCGAGTCGTTCGCTCCGGAGCTCCAGCAGCTCGCGGGCCCGCCGGGACAGTCGGTGAACGTGGGTCTCGAACTGGCAGCCGGGGCTGAGCTCGCGAGTCAGACGCACCGCGATCTCCTCAGGCCCGAGCTGGAGGGGGAGTTTTCCGACTCTGAACTGCTTGAGGACTTCCGCCTCGGCCTGGATGGCGCAGCCGGTCCCGTGGCTGGGGCCTTCCGCGTGCGCCGGCATGGGATCTACCTCAACGACGCACAGTACCCCGACGGCCGCGTTGTTCCGAAGCTCGACAACGTGTTCGGGGGCGAGATGTCTCTCCGGGTCGAGGAGGGATATCTCGAGTTCCAGAGCCGATATGCCCGCGTCGGATTCGGGAGCATGTACCGGAACTGGGGTCTCCCCAACCTGGACGGCTTCCTCAGATCCGACTACGCGTACAGCCAGGAGGAGGTCTCCTACCGCGTGGGCACGGACCGGATCTACCTGGTGGGGATGTTCGCCAGCTACGGCGACTACGGTACGGATACCACGCACTACGTGGCCATCCACCGTCTCGAGGTCCGTCCGACGGACAACCTGCTGTTCTCGGTCTCTGAGTCGAGCGTGCACGGCGGCCCCGGCCAGTCGATGGATTGGAAGCTGATCAACCCGGTCGGGATCTGGCAGATTGGCCGCACCGACGGCGACCCCCCGTACAACAAGCTGGGTCAACTGGACGCGTGGTGGCGCACCGGTCTGGGATTCAACGTGTACGGAAGCCTGCTGGCCGACGCGACGAACGACAACGGGTCGTGCTGCCAGATGGGCGGAAGCCTGGGGGTCGAGGTGCCGCGACTCGCCCCGGGGCTCCTGGTGCGGGCCAACTTCAGCGCTCTGCAGAGCCTGGCGTACACGCCCAACAGCGAGGGAGTGAACCGGGACTGGGAGCGCTACACGGTAGAGCAGATCGGGATCGGGTGGGACAAGGCCGACCTGTACCTGTTTTCGCTCGAAGCCGAGTGGTTTCCGGCCGCCTCCCTATGGCTGCGCCCCAAGCTCGATCTGCAGTTTCGCGGCGCCTTCGACATCCGCGACGATCGGCCGCCGGCAGTGGTGCTGCCCGTTTGGCCACGCATCCTGGTCGGTGCTGACGAGGTCACGGTCCGCCCGGCGATCGAGGGACGCTGGCGCAAGGATTGGCGCTGGCCCCTCGAGGTGGAGTGGGACGTGGGTGTGAACTTCATCTCCGACTACGCCAATCAACCCGGAGTCAATCGGACGGAGTTCGTGGGCAACATCGCGGTCCGACTTCGCACCCCGCGCTGGGTCTTCGGGCTGAAGTAGAGGTCTCGCCGATTCGGTTGAGAGGGCGTTGACGTTTCATATGAAACGTCTTTTCTAGCCCAACAGAAGGCTCGCTCCGCCGATCGCGATGATCACGAGTCCCACGAACACCTTGAGGGCAATGGCCACCGCACGTCCGAGCAAGGCGCCCATGCTGGCCCGGGCCGCTCCCGCAGTGTGACGGGTCTGGTGCCAGGTCAGAAGAAACGCTCCCACCACGGTGCCGAGAAGGGCTCCGATGAAAGCCCCCACGATCGGCACGGGCGTGCCGATCAGCGCTCCAGCCAGCCCGCCCACCACGGCGCCCCAGAAGGTGCGGTTGGTCCCGCCGTACCTGGCCGTCATCCGGCCGACCGCCACGAACTCCAGGAACTCCGCAAAGCCTGCCAGAAGGACCAGGAGAAAGAAGATCCATCCCGACACCATGCCATTGACCACGCCGAGGAACAGGATCGCGATCATGATCCACACCCCCGGGAGTCCCAGAGGGATGAGGAACAGCGAAACGATCATCGCGGCGAGGCCGATCCACGCCAGGGCTGAGGTTTCCATGCTCGGTTCTACGGGACCCGGGCCCCTCTGGATTCATGGGGCAGCTTCTCACGTAGCCGGCTCTTCGCACGAGACTTGCGCTCTTCTTTGATATCGGGGACCCTGCGTGACAGGGACAATCCCTGCAAACCGGTGTAGCTACCGCCTTCCCGCTCGATCGCGAGGCGCCCCAGGAGACGGGGCGGCATTGCGCAGGGGCGGCAAAAAGTGTGACCGTTTTGCAGGAAACCAAGACCGGGACGAGCGAGCAGACATGACCGATCACACGTGGCGCCTACGGATGCGACGCACCGCGATCGCCCTGGCAGGCGCACTGCCTTTCGTGATGGCAGGGCCGACCGCCGCCTGGGCCCAGCAGGCCACCGTGTCGGGACAACTGGCGAGCATCTGGGAAGATCCTCTTCCAGAACTCGGGACGCCCCGACTGCGGCATTTCCTGTCCCGAGGGAACGGCGAGATGGTCCCCCTCCGCGTGTCCGAGTCTCAACTGCGAGCCGTGGGAGGAGTCGAGGGCTCCACCGGACTGTACGTGGAGGTGACCGGTAGCTGGCAGGGACCCCGCAGGACCCCGGGCGCCTCAGCTGACAGTGAACTCGAGGTCAGCTCGATCCGCTACTCGGTGGCCCCGGCCGGCGCCTTCGCAGAGCCCCAGGGGGCGCCGATCTTCGGCTCTCAGCCGTGGGTGACCGTCCTGTGCCGGTTCTCCGATTATCCGACCACGGAGCCCCATTCGCTCACCTGGTATCAGGACCTTCTGGGGGCAGCCGAGCCCCAGCTGGACCACTACTGGCGCGAGGTATCGTTCGACCAGGCCAACGTGGCCGGGAGCGTGGCGCACGGGTGGTATGACCTGCCACACGAGAAGGCCTACTACGTCAACGACACGACGAGAGTGGCGAATCTCCAGCTGCTGAAGGAGGACTGCGCGGCCGTAGCGGACGCGGACGTCTACTTCCCCAACTACGTGGGTATCAACTTCCAGTTCAACGAGAACCTGGCAGGGTTCTCCTGGGGCGGGGGCTCCAGTCTCACCATCGACGGGGTCTCACGCTTCTACCGGGTGACCTGGATGTCGAACTGGGCTGACCAGTTCGTGTACGGGCACGAGATGGGGCACGGTTTCGGGCTGCCACATTCGTCAGGCCCGTACGGGGCCGTGTACGATTCGCGTTGGGACGTGATGAGCGGCGCGAGGAACTTCAACAATCCGACCTACGGCTGGATCGGACCCCATACCATCTCGTTTCACAAGGAGACACTGGGCTGGATCCCGGCGGACAGGATCTACGACGCCACATTCGGGACCAGCGCCACGATCACTCTGCACCGCCTGGGCGACATGTCTGCACCGGGTGGCTTCATGATGGCCCGAATTCCGCTGGCCGACGGCACCTACTACACGGTCGAGTCACGACGCAGCGCGGGCTACGATGCGTACTTGCCGGCCGAGACGGTGGTTCTCCACCACATCGACGGCCGCGCGTTCGTCGTAGACCCCGATGGAGACGGGGACCCGAACGACGATGGGGCCCAGTGGATGCCCGGCGAGACGTTCACGGACGCAGAAAACGGAATCGCCGTGACCGTCGATGCACAGGTCGCGGAGGGACATCTCGTGACCATCGCCCTAATGGAGCCCGGGCACATCGAACTCGATCCGAGCTCCATCGCCTTCTCGGCTCAGCAGGGTACGGACCCGGCTCCGCAGTCCTTTACCCTGGGGAACACCGGAACGGGCGATCTGGACTGGACAGCCTCCGACGACGCAGCGTGGCTGGAGTTGGGTCAGACGTCCGGCAGCGTTGCCTCCGGCGGATCCCTGGACATCACGGCCACCGTTGCCGCCACCGAGCTGGTCGCGGGCACCTACAACGCATTGGTCACGGTAAGCGGCAGCGCCGAGAATTCGCCGCAGACGTTGGCGGTCAGCCTGGAAGTGACCCCCGCTCCCGTGCTCACGCTCGTGGCCGAGCCCATCGATCTTGAGGTGGTGATCGGCGTGGACCCGCCGGTGCACGAGGTCGTGGTTCGCAACGAGGGCGGGAACGAGCTGACGTGGAGCGCGTCCTCGGACGTGGAATGGATGACCTTCACACGCGGTTCGGGAACCCTGGCCCCCGGCGCGAGCGAAACCGACTCGATTACCATCTCGGTCGACGGCCTGGCTCTCGGAGACTACGCCGGCACCCTGACGTTCACGGGGAACGCGCCAAACTCTCCGCAGACGCTGGACGCGATGCTAAGCGTGGTCGAGTCCCCGTCCATCGCTCTGGCCGGGACGTTCGAATTCGAGGCGTACGAAGGTGACAGCCCGGCGCCCGAGACGCTGACGGTGAGCAACGACGGGGGCGGTACCCTGAGCTGGAGCGTCTCGGCCGATGAGGCGTGGGTAAATCTGTCGGCGACGGCAGGCACACTGGTCTCGGGAGGAAGCACCACCCTTCAGGTCACGGCAAATGGCTCGAGCCTGGCGGCGGGCACGCACACGGCGGTGATCACCGTCTCCGGGAACGCCGACGACTCGCCGCAGACCGCGGACGTGGTGTTCGTGATCGTAGCGCGGCCGGACATGGCACCACAGGACGTGGCTGACCACCTGATGGGAGTGAGCACCACGCTCAGCGCATCCGAACTCGAGTACCTGGATGATATCGGCAACCGGAACGGAGGCTTCGATGTCGGTGACTTCCGTGCGTGGTTGCAGATGGAAGGATTGATGAGCCGGGTAGCTCCCGCCGCAGGAGAGGAGGTGGCCCCATGAAGATGCGTGGAACGAGGGCACTTCGCGGTGTGCTGTTTTCGCTTGCGGTGGGTTCGCTGTTCGTGGGGTGCGGTGGAGATGATCCGACCGGTCCGCCCGAGCCACAGCCACAGCCCGGCGAGCTCACGGTCGCCCTGGCCAGCGGGACGCCCGTAGGTGGCGTCGTGCTCACCGTGACGGGCCCGGCAATCACTTCGCCCGCGGCGTCCGGCGGCGCGCAGCTGTACTACGACCAGTCCGGCGGGGTTCTGACTGCCGTGGTGACCGGCACCTCGCTCTCCGGTGAGATCCTCAGGTTCACGGTGCCTGACGTGGCGCAGGTGGCCGGATACGAGGTCAGCTTGCAGGAGGTGGCCGGGACTTCGAACCAGTCCCTGGCGTCTTCCGGAGTCCAGCTCTCGGTGGTTCGCTAGGCGCTTCTCGGGAGAGGGCCGGACCCCGGTCCTCTCCCCATCTTCTTACAGCCGCTTTTCCGTTCCGTGACGGCTTCGTGACGCTCGCATGCCAACGTGCGTGCGAACGGAGGATGTCATGGAAGTGCTCGTACCGCTATTAACGCTGCTGGGCTACCTGGCGACCCTCGTACTGGGGGGCGTTAGGAGCTACGGCGAGATGTACGATCGCCTGTACCAGCATTCAGGCAACTTCCCGGCGGT
>JBATJK010000046.1:0-16620 GCA_049668445.1 Gemmatimonadota bacterium | reverse complement strand
CTGCATCCGTCGCCGGACTGCCGCCGAGAGTCCCAGCATCTGGTCGCCGCGCGTGCCCCTGTCCATCGCCGAGTTGACCATCTCCAGCGCATTCTCGGTCGGCACTCCCGCTTCGGTCAGATCGCTGAGGACGATAAGCGGCACGGCCAGGTCCCTCGCCCCTCTCTCCCGGTCGCCCATGGACCGGATCGCATCGCGCGGCACGCCGCGGCGCAGAGCTTCGGCCGCGGCCGCCAGGCTGGCAGGCCTGCGGTCCGGCCCCAGGAGGTCCCTCGCCTCTCGCAGTCTCCCCGCATACGCGTCCAGGGCCGAAACGACGCGATCCGGTGGATAGCCCTTGGCTACTCCTTCGAAGGCCTTCCGCGCGATCAGCCCCGGCGGAACTCCCGCCTCCTGGGCCTCACGAGCGATCTCCCTGACCTGGGCCGCGTACTCCGCCGGCATGGCGTCCGCGAGCCGCCGGGCGTCCGCTTCCTGTCCGGTCACCGGTATGGGAGACCCAACCGCGACGACGACGGCGACCAGCCCGACCAGCGCGTGCCGGGTGCAAGCCCTCTTCCTGGGCGCGAGACTTATATTTCCAGTATTCATTTCACACATCCCGTGGGACGGACGCGGTGTGCGCCATGTCCACTCGTTTTCAAGACGACTTCGGGGCTCATGGCGTCACATCCGGGTATGCATTCGGCTCGCTCACGAAGATCGTGGCCTGGACTTCCCCCCACTCGTCCTCCGTCAGACCGGGAGAATCGGGCGGAACGTACCAGACGCCATCCACAAGGAAGCCGAAGTGGTGTGTGCCGGGCTTGATCGGAAGCGTCACTCGCCATACGTCGCCATCCCGAAGCATGGGAACCGCCTGCCAATCCGTGAACTCGCCGACGCATTCGACGCTCCCCGCCCCCTCGGCCTTTACCGCGAGGACGAGGGTCCGTTCGCCGTCGCCCCGCACTTCCCAGCTCAGATCGGGCACCGGACCAAACCGGGCCAACTCGAGGTTCACCCCGCCACCGAGACCACCCGCCGCGGGCGAATCGAGTAGCGGATCCGGCCCGTACCGTCCACCGGAAGCGAGAATCGTGGACCTGCCCCCCGTTCGGACTCTCACACCCGCGATGAGGACGAGCTCTTCGCCGTCCGGCGTGTCCCACATGGCACCCTCGAGGTAGAAGGTCCCGGCCTCCGGGCGAACTTCGAGTCCGAGGCGACCGACCACGTAGGGGCCCTGCGGGCTCTCGTACGCCTCAACGGCGAGATGCGGGGTGAAGGCTCCCAATCGCTGTTCGACCTGCGCTATTCCTCCCCAGGCCCAGAGGTCCGAGACCACCGGGAAGCCGACCTCGAAGACACGTGGTCCGAACCTGGTGTCCCGGACGAAAGTCTCGACTACGGTTACTTCCGAGGTCCCCACGCCACCGTATCCACTCAGGCGAATGAACGTGCCACCGAACGTGAACCCCACCTCGGGCTCCGCGATGGCGTACGCCGCACGATACGGCACGGGCTCGCCCACCGTGAATGCCTCACCCATGACGGCGAGGCCCAGTGACACGTTACGGGAAACCGGTTGCAGCCAGCCGCCCCCCGCGAGGAGTGAGGCCCAGCTGGCGCCTTCGTCGCCCAGCGCGAGGCCCCCGGTGCCCGCCGAGTGGAAGTAGCCCCCGGCCCCGAAATACCCGTCAAGGCGCAGACCACCGTTCGCGTAGGTGCTGGCGACGCCGGTTCCGCCTGCGGGAGGGAGGGAATAGGAGGCTCCGAGGTCCACGGAAAGGACCGTCTCCTGGGCTGCAACTCGCCCGCTCGTCAGCGCGAACAGAAGCGCAACGGCCGTCCCGATGGTGACTCTTTCGAGGCGAACGCGATTCCGCCGCGCGCCTCCGACGGAACTGATGCCTGCAAGACTCAGGTGCCGTTGAGCGTGGACACTGCCACGATCGCGTTCTGCTGCCCGAACCCGTCGTCCTGATAGCTCGTTGCATTGGGGTCCGTGACCCAGTCCGCACCGTCGATCACGAACATGTACTCGTGCACACCCGGTAGCAGGGGAACCCGCCCGGACCACACACCGTCCCCGTCCGCATCCTCGAGCTCGACGGTGGGCTGCCATTCGGTGAAGTCTCCAACCAGGTGAACGGTTTCGGCCGCGGGCGCGTCCACGACAAACTGAACGTACACGAGGGATTCGGCGATCGCGCCCCCACGGGGAAGACCCAGGAGACTCACGACCAGGACGATCGCCGCAGCCGCCGCCAGCACGGCTGCCGGTGGAACGGGAACCATTCTGGGACGCAGGAGCCAGACAAGCCACCCGGAGCGAGTCGCGGCCCGATTCGCCTCGATCGCAGCCACCACGCGCGTATCGAGGCCCAACGGGGCACCCTCCGGCGACGTAGCACGGATCTCATCCAGCAATCCGTCCCACTCCGCCGCCCTGGCCCTGAGCTCCGCCGGGAGCCCTTCCAGGGACAAATCTCCATCCAGATAGGCCTGCAAACGGCTGTCCATGCTCAACTCCCGTACGACTGGAGAAGCACCTGCAGCTCCTCACGAGCCCGGTGCACTCTCATCTTGAGGGCCGGAACCGATATGTCCAGGGTCTCGGACATCTCGGCATACGACCAACCCTCGACATGTTTCATCAGAAACGCCTCTCTCTGCTCAACGGGCAGACTCCCTAGCGCCTGCTCGATTTCACTTCTTACCACGCCGAGCTCCGCCTCCCGTTCCGGATCTCCGTCGGTCGAGGCAAGGCCCGTCATCGTGTCGACTGGAACCGTTGCCCGCTTCGACTTCAGAAAGTCCTTGCACGCATTGGCTCCGATTCGAAACAGCCAGGCCCCCACCCTCTCCGGGTCCCTGCATTTCCGCAGGTTTCGGTGCGCCTTGATGAAGGCCGACTGCACGACGTCTTCCGCGTCATCCTGGCGTCCCGTCATCCTCTCGGCGTGGCGGTACAGGAGATCCTGATAGCGGCGAACGAGTTCGCCGAACGCCCGATCTGACCCTTGCAGCGTCTGATTGACCAGTTCGGCATCGGAAACGTGTCGGATATCGGACCTCGCGTCGGGTTTCACCAGTATGACGAGCCGCAGCGTTCGTGGGTCACATCGAGTCGCGTGCCCCGGAGCGCTTTCAGTTTCCGGAAGCCCCTGCATTCAATTTCCGGACCGACGCGCCCATGGGCGAATCGGCAGTCCCACGCGTGGCAACGATCGGAGGATCGTGGTAGTATCCGATCCATGTCCACTATCCACGACCTGCCGACCCCCGCGCTGCTTCTGGACATCGACGTGCTGGAGGGGAACCTCAAGCGGATGTCCGGACGATGCAAGGAGCTCGGCGTACGGCTGAGGCCTCACGTCAAGACGCACAAGTGCCTCGAGGTCGCTCTGGCTCAGCGGGCGCTGGGCGCTCACGGGATCACCGTGTCCACGCTCGAGGAAGCGCGAGCGTTCGCCGACGGCGGATTCGACGACATCACCTGGGCTTTTCCCGTCATTCCGGGGAGGCTGCACGAGGCCGCGGAGCTCGCGGCTCGCGTGAGGCTTGGAGTGGTCGTCGATTCGGTGACGGCCGTGGACGGACTGATCGGTACCGGAGCCCCATTCCGGGTGTGGATCAAGGTCGACTGCGGCTACGGGCGGGCCGGGGTCGACCCGGGATCGGCGGTCCCGGGGGAGCTGGCCGAGCGCGTGACCGACGGCGGGCTGGAACTGGCAGGGATACTCTCACACTCGGGGAACGCGTATCACGCGGCCTCCCGCTCCGAAATGGCCAGGATCGCGGACCTGGAACGGCGCACCATGGCGGATCTCGCGGCGAAGCTGGCGACCGGGGGTATTTCGATTCCTGACGCCAGCGTCGGATCCACTCCCTCGATGTCCGCGTATCGGACTCTGCAGGGCGTGACGGAGGTCCGACCCGGTAACTACGCGCTGCACGATTACACGCAGGTGCTGCTCGGGTCATGCGCGGTGGACGAGTGCGCCGCAACCGTACTCACCACGGTGGTCTCGTCCCATCCCGATCGCGATACCGCTGTCGTGGACGCCGGGGCCCTCGCCATGTCCCTCGACCCCGGACCCACGCACATGGGACGCCGCAGTTTCGGTGAAATCCTCGACGAGCGGGCTCGGGGAACGTTGCGGCGAAATGCCCGATTGACCTCGCTCAGTCAGGAACACGGGATCGTGTCCCGGTCCCTGGACGTGGGGGCCCGCGTCAGGGTGGTTCCCAACCACTCGTGCCTCACCGTGGCCTGTTTTGACGCCTTTTCCGTGGTCCGAGGCGACGACATCCTGGACTCCTGGCCCATCCTCCGGCACCGCTGAACGCCCTCTGGCACGCGAGATGCAAACATCGGGCGCCGGAAGCGTTCGGTCCGCCCATGCGAACCGGACTTGAGGTGAATGTCGAGTGGCTGCGCCCCGGCGACTCGTGGCCCCCGGCGAGAGCGGGTTGGCCTATGTCAGCGGATGGAGGCACCTCGATGGCCATAATCGGCAAAGAAGCCGATCGAGAGCACAGCGGACACTACCTCTCTGCGGTAGCTGTCGTCGCCGTGGCCGTCGCCGGGATGGCGTGGTTCGGCCAGAACCGAACGCTCGCCGCAGCCGCTGCCGCACTCGGACTGTACGCCCTCCATCTGTTCAGCATCCGGTTCCTGCTGGACAATCAGAAACGTCAGCAGCGTGTTCTGGACGCCCAATGGGAGGTCCTGCAGCGCTTCATCGACTCCACGGACACTCCGTCGAGCGATATGGAAGACCTGGTGCCGGCCATGCCGGTGGACCGGGAAGCCCCCGAGCACCTGCCCGAGGGCACAGCCGTTCTGGAGACGGTGCATGGCGCACTTGATTCCGAGCTGGCGCCGACGGACGATCTTCCGACCCCCGAACCTCAGCCCGAGATTCTCCCGGTGACGGACATCCCGGAGCCAGAAGTCGCGCAGCCCGAAGTCGCGCGTTCCACCGAACCGGTGGTGCGCGACGAAGTCGTACCCCCGGTGGAGTCCCTCGGTGGCACGGATTCGGGATACGCGATCGTGCTGGAAGAGGGTGCGGTCGAATCACTGTCGGCGATCCCCGGAGTGCAGATGTCCGATCCATCGCTGCCGAGCGCCCGGACGTTCGACGATGGGCCGCACCGGGAACCGCTTAACGAAGTCCCGGTCCCCCGCCACTTCGCTCTGGGAACGGTGGCCCTGGTGCGCGACCTGCTTTCGCCGGCTGAGGTCGCCCGCATACTGCTCGAGCAGCGGAGACAGTCCGGCAAGAAGTTCGGTGTGCTCGCCGTCGAGATGGGACTGCTGAGCGAGAGTCAGCGCGAGGAGTTGTTGCTGGCCCAGCAGGAAGGCCTGTTCACCGACGCCGAGATGCGCGATGCCCGGCAGCGGCTCCGCCAGTTCAGGGAGAGCGCGGCCCATTCAATGGCAGGGCTCGACTAGCCCTGCGAGGCCTTTAGCAACGATCCGCTCAGAAGTCGAGCCTGTCGAGACGACGCACCGCCGCACGGTACGGCAGTATCCCGGAGACGGCGCAGCACAGCAGGGTACCCGCCAGTGCCAGCCCCACCTCCCACACGAAGGGATTCCGCGGTTCTCGACCCGGCAGCCCGGACATGAGGAAGTCCCTCAGGATCCAGATCTGAAGCCCGACCACACAACCCAGTGTCACCACTGCCCCCAGCATGAACAGCAGGCCCCCGATCGAAGTCGGAATCTGGGCCGCGTTCTCTGACTCGAACTCGGGAAAGTAGACACCCCAGGTGAGAGCCTGTGCGGTGAAGGCGAGGCTGAGCGCGACCGTGGACGCGAGGGACAGGACCGCCAGGCCAGCGGGAACACCCAGGAGGTAGTTGGTGAAGCCGGTCAGGATCAGTGCCAGCGCCGTGAGTGGTATGGCTCCGACCCAGTACTTCGCTCCCAGGATGGTACGAGCCTCGAGCGGCGCCGAACCCAGCAGCCACAACGTCTGTCCCTCGAGGCTGAGAGCGGGAAACACGAATCTGGCCGCGATGGCTGCCAGCACGAAGCCCGACAGGGCGAGGTTCAGGAACACGACCAGGGTGATCAGATAGCGCGTGATCATCTCCCCCGAGCTGAGCGGAAGCACCCTGATGTTGTAGACGTATACGACCACCAGCACGCCCAGAATGATCAACTGCGACCACTGGGTCGTATCCCTGAAGAAGATCCGCACATCCTTCAGCACCAGTTGCTGCCGTTGCAGTGACGCCCGGCCCACTGCGCGTTCCAGCCATTTCCAGGCTGCATGGTGCTGGATTCGGTTCTCTGTCCCCTCCTGCGCGCGCGTGAAACAGGCTGCGTACAGATTTCGGTGGAGTATCGCACCGGCCGTGACCGTGCCGAGCGCTGTCGTCCACAACAGGACGAGGAGAAAGGGATCGAAACCGCCCTGTAGGAAACCGGCCAGGGCATCGGCTCCCCACTGCGACGGGAGCCATGGAGACGATGGCCCCCTGAGAACGGCCATGAAATCGACCAGGTTTCGGTATGACTCCGGGTTCACGAGACGCTCCGGCCGCAGCACCCGCAGCAGGAGGACCACCAGCCCTACCGACGCCACCGCGATGATGCCCAGGATGTCCTTCGATCGGCGGGCCGGAAACAGCCGGACCAGAAGCAGCGTTGTCGCACTTCCAATGGCCGCCGGTATCACCAGAAAAGGCACCACGGCCAGGATCGACAGGCCAAGGAAGGTCCACCCACCCTCGTACACGGTCCAGTAGGCGGCGAGCATCGGCACGAGCATCAGCACGACCATCCACGACGAGCTGACCAGAGTCTCGGTGAGCCGGGAAAGGTAGACGGATAGCCAGTCCAGGGGCGCGGCGCGGATCCACGGTAGATCGCGCGAGAGAAAGAAGCTCGAAAGAGCGGCGATCAGGTTCGACAGGAGCAGGATTCCAAGGAAGACGAGCAGGCCGAGAGCGAGAATCTTCGACGCAAGCAGCGGCCCCACCTCCTCCACACCCCGGAGCGTCCTGAGCAACCGCGTCAACGTGACGTAGATGAACGGCCAGGCAGCCGCCCCTACTCCGAGGACCATGACGACGCGTCCCCACCGACCACGACCCGCTATGCCGCGACGCCTGGCGGAGAGAACCTTGGGGGTGAGGAGAAGAACGAACTCTCGCCGGACCGACACGCTCATTCTCCCACGACGCGGGCGATCTCGGAGTCCGTCGCTCCGCGGGTGATCTTCAGGAAGATCTCCTCCAACCCGGCCGCCTCGGAGCTGGCCTCCCGGCGTAGATCGTCGATCGAACCGGACGCCACCACTTTTCCTTTGTCGATCACGGCCAACCGGTCGCACAGGTTTTCCGCCAGCTCGAGCGTGTGCGTGGATACGAGAGCCGTTCCCCCACCCTCCGCGAAGGTCCTCAGGACATCCTTGAGAAGCCAGGCTGATCGGGGATCGAGACCCACCATGGGCTCGTCCACGACCAGGACTCGCGGTCGGTGTATCAGGGCCGACGAGATGATCAGTTTCTGTCTCATTCCATGAGAGTAGGACTCGACGAGCTGGTCCTTCCACGGGGCCAGGTCCCACAATTCGAGCAGTTCGTCGATCCGGGTTTCCACCTCGGAACCCGTGAGGCCGTACAGGCCCGCCGAGAACCGGAGAAGCTCGGCTCCCGTGAGCTTGTCATACACGAAGGGTCGGTCCGGAACGAAGCCGAGAAGTCTTCGGGCCTCGATGGGATTCGCGACGTTGTCGTGCCCGGCCACGAGTACCCGGCCCGAGTCCGGTCTGAGGATACCGGCGATCATCCGCAGGGTCGTCGTCTTGCCCGCGCCGTTCGGACCCAGAAGCCCGAAGATCTGTGCCTCCCCGATCTCGAGGTCGATACCGGCAACGGCTGTGAAATCACCGTACCGTTTCGTCAGTTTGTCGAGAAGGATCATTCCCGCTCCTCCGGCTGGGTTGCCACCGAGTCAGGTACCTCGCTCCCGGGCCGCGTGAAGAACGCGAGTTCGAACGCCGTACGCTCCACGCGCAGACCTCCGAAGATCTCGCCGTCCACCAATCTCCCGTCCTCGTCGATCCAGGTTTCGCGGGCCGCGTCTCCCTGGCCGCTCCGGACTCGCCACGCCTGGACCGTGTCCTCTCTGACCGAAATCCAGGCTCCGGATATGGAATCCGTGTCCGCGCTGTCGGGAAAGGCCAGGGAGGCGGCCTCCAGGATCTCGATCTCGTGTGAGCGGGCGTTCGCCGCCAGCGGATCGAAGACCACGACGCCGTATCTGCGTCCCGTATCCGTCTGCCCGGCCGCCGCGAGCCTCAGGCGCCATCCCGAAGAGGTCGTCACCGACTCGGTGATCGGAACCCGACTGGTCTGCCGGCCCGTCGCGTCGAACGACCGGACCACCGAGTCGCCATCGGACACGACCCGGATGCTCGCGGTGTCATCGCCCACGATGGAAGTGAACGTCAGGCTGTCCAGGTTGAGGCTCGAGTCCAGGTATTCTTCCGACGTGCGCTCCGATCGCCCTGCCACTCCAAGCGAGGGCAGGTCCAGGAGTACCCTGTCACGGACGAGGAAGCCGGAAGCGGCCGGAAGCGTGTCGATCTCGACCTGGCCCCAGCCCGCGCGCACTTCGTCTCGAAACACGGAGTAGTACGCGACCCCGGGAGGGATCGACCGCACGCCCAGGGCGAGGCGCTCGGCAGCTGCGGGAAAGAACACGCGCTTCGCCTGCCATCCGAGCGCGGCAACCCATGCCGCAAGCAAGATGACCGCGAGACCCGCACGACCCATTGTCGCCTGCCTGTCTACTGTTCTCTGGTTTTCGACTCCGGAGCGACCCTCGCTCCGTCCGCCGGCATTACGCGGCGGAAGCCCGGAGGGAATTGCCATTCCGTCCGCCCGTCGCGCAAGACCGGCCCGCCCCGATCAGGCGTGGGCCTCGCGATCCACCGCCCTGGAAAGGTCGTCCCACGTGTCAATGTCGATGGGGGATAGAGCGTCGATGGGGACGCCACCATGCGGCACACCGGACCGGACGATGACGTCCCACAGTCCCGCATCCGGCCCGTGCTGAAGGGAGAGGTTCGGAATCGATCGGAGCACGGTCTCCGGCACGTAGACCGGGTGACCCGGACGATCAAGGAAGTTCGCGCGCAGCGCGACCGACCCGCCCGACTCCGCCACCCCGCGCACCGTCCGGATATGATCCGGGTCCAGGCCGGGCTCGTCGCCGAGAAGTAGCATCGCGCCGGTCACGGAACGATCTCCGAGGGCGAGGATCCCGGCCACCACCGAGACCATGCGTCCTTCACGCACCGGCGGCGGCGCCGCGAAATGCACGGGCACGCCTTCCAGGGCCGCTCGTACGCCAGCGTCTTCCTGCCTCACCACCACGACGACCGGATCGAGGTCGGCCGCCAGGGCCGTGGACACGACCTCCTGAATTACGGTCGTGCCCCGGAAGTCGGCGAGGAGCTTCGATCCACCGGACATGCGGGACGACCGGCCGGCTGCCAGGACAAGGCCCGCGACCCCCGAACTGCGGTCGGTCGCCGGGAGCCTCAGAACCGTCACGGCGCGTCTTCTCCAAGGCGACGTACGGCAAGCATCTCGGCCAGTATGGAGACGGCGATCTCCTGCGGAGTGACGGCGCCGATGTCGAGTCCGATCGGCCCCCGGATCCGGGCCAGACCGGAAGCCGGAACCCCGGCGTCCAGGAGGGCCTCCCGACGGACCCTCTGCGTGCGCCTGCCACCGAGCAGACCGATGTAGCGGCACCCGGCCGCAACGGCCGCGCCGAGGGCCGGGAGATCCAGGCGGTCGTCGTGCGCAAGGACGGCAACGTCCGTCCACGCACCGACGTTCAGCTCGCTCAGCGCCTCCTCGGGCCATTCGACCAGCAGGTCCGCGTCCGGGAACATCGATGGGCGGGCCAGCCCCACGCGCGGGTCCACTACCGTCACGCGGTACCCGACCCGCGAGGCCAGTTCGACCAGCGCCACGGCGATCGGCGTCGCACCGACCACCACCAGTCTGCGGGGTGGGAGGACACGATCCACGAAGACCCTGTGGTCCGACGCCAGGCTCAGGGCCTCGCCTCCCTCTCGCGCAAAGAGGCGATCGATGTCCGCAACTACACCCCGGTCCAGTGACTCCTGGCCGAGGCTCCCGGCAAGCGTGCCATCGGCTCGCACCAGTACCTGGCGCCCGAGAGTCTTTTCCGACAATCCGGTGACCAGGGCCGCCTGTGTGTGAGGGCCGGAACCACCGTCCAACCGCTCGACCAGCTCGGTCCACACCGGATCGCCGGGCTCGTGACGGCGAATCAGGATCTCGATCTCACCGCCGCACGCAAGACCGACTCCCGCGGCCATCTCGTCGCTGATCCCATAGGTAATGACCCTGGGGTCGGCCGCATCGGACCCGGAGAGAAGGGAGAGAATGTGCTCCCGAATGTCCGCCTCGACACAGCCGGCGGAGATGGTGCCGGCAAAGGAGCCGTCTTCTCCCACCGCGTAGCGGGCCCCCGGCGGCCGCGGAGCGGACCGCTTGACGCCGATCAGGATCGCTTCGCCCCACGACTGCTTGCTTCCTGTCCAGTCGAGGACGGCGGCTCGAATCTCGAGAAGGCTCATGGCAGTAATGTAAGGCTCATGGCAGTAATCTGTGGAGTCGCGTCGATCCGCGGGACGTCGACTTGACGGCCGCCGACGGCCCGGGCCAGGTTGGCGCCCGTCCGGTCGTGCTGACCGAATCGCCAGGAGACGGCATGTCCATCAGTCTGCATCGAGCTTTCGAGGTTCGGCGACCCGTCGAGGACGTGTGGCATTTTCTGACCGACCCCCACTTGATCGCTGGCTGTATGCCAGGCGCGCATCTTCTCGACATCGTGGACGGCGTGTTCGTCGGCGAGGTAGACCTGAAGCTGGGTCCCCTCGGCACGACGCTGGCCGGAGAGGCCGGTTTCCGGGAGCTCGACACGGCGAACCACTCGGTCCTCATGGCGGCGACGGCGAAGGAGGTTACGGGCGACGGGGAAGCGGACCTGCGGATGCGGAGCCGGTTGTCCGGGGGCAGCGACTCGAGCACCAGCGTCGACGTCCGTCTCGGGGTGCGCCTGGCGGGACGACTGGACGGCCCCATCCTGAGCCGAGTCCTCGGGGGTGCCGCGGAGATCCTGCTCAGGCGGTTCGCCTCCTGCGTGCGCCATCGGCTGGAAGCCGGTGACGTTTCGCAAGAAGACTGACCGGCAAGCCGCGGGCCTTCAGACTGAGTTGCGAATCTCCCGCACCTTGCCGTCCGGTCCCACCACCGTCATTCCCGACGTAACCAGCGTCTCGCCCGTCCCTCCGTCCGCGACGACGATTCTCTCCCCACCCATTCGCCGGGCCGTGTCGAGCGCCTGCCGGGCCCGCGCGAGCAAAGCATCGGCGCTCAGCATCGTTGTATCATATCCGGCGATGCCGGCGCTCAACGTGATGCGACCGGACCATGGAGCCGGCAGCGTCGCGATTTCCTCGACCACACGAACCGAGAAGCCGTAGGCGGCCGAAAGCGTCTCTCCACTCAGGAACACCGCCAGGCGTCGGTCGTCCACCCGGCCGTACATGTTCGAGGCGCGCGTCTGTGACTTGAGCGCCTCGATCGCGACATCCACCGCCTTGCAGGCCTTCGCTTCTCCGTACAACGACGCGTACTCGTCGTACCGATCGACCTCCAGTAGCACGAGCGAAAGAGGAGGTCTTCTGCGGGCTGCCTCGAACAGCTTCTGGAGGAAGTAGTGCAGGACCTCGCCCCTGGGCAGATCATCCTCGCAAGGCCCCGCTACCTCCTTCTGCTCTGGCGTCTCCACCGCCCGCTCCGCCCACCACTGGCGCTCGAGCCCGGCCCCGAGCGCCGCCGAGGCCGTAACCGCCACCACGACCCCCACCAGCGACCACCCGGGAGGCCGACCGCTCAGCAGCGCCGCGAACAACTCCGACATGACGACCATGGCGGATGTCCAGGCGAGCCCCAGCAGAGCCCCCTTCCAGCCCATGTAGCGCGTGAGAAGAAATACCGGAGCCAGGCCCAGCAGCCAGATCAGGAGAGCCCACGTGCCGACCTCGCCGTGCACGGCCAACCGCGCCACCGCGGCCACGGCCGGCAGGAAGGCAGCTATGAGAAAAGCGTGCGACGGCATCCGCAGGGACCCGGAGGCCCCGACCGCGTTCCTGGCGTCCATCCTAGCCATCCGATCTCCTGGCGGCCTGAATCTCTTCGGTCAGCCTGGGAAGGACTTCGAACAGGTCCCCGACCACCCCGTAGTTCGCGACCCCGAAGATGGGCGCCTCCGCATCCTTGTTGATCGCCACGATGACGCCAGCCGTTCGCATCCCGGCCAGGTGCTGGATCGCTCCGCTGATGCCGACGGCAAAATAGAGATTCGGCGACACGACCTTGCCCGTCTGTCCCACCTGCTCCGAGTGGGGGCGCCATCCGGCATCCACCACCGCCCGGCTCGCGCCCAGGGTGGCTTCGTCGCCAAGCGCATCGACCAGGTCCTCGAGCAACTGCCAGTTGGCGGCATCCTGCAGACCACGCCCGCCGGCCACCACCACCGGCGCCTCCCGAACGTCCAGCGCAGCTCGCTCCGCCGCCTCTACCGCCACGACGCGAGTCCGAGGAGTAACGTCGAGGGGAGTAAGGCTTTCAACGACGGCTTCACGAGGATCGGCCGTCGCCGGAAACACGTTGGGACGGATGCTGATCAGGGCCGGCGACTCTAGAAACCTGAACCGTCCGTAGGCCTTCCCGCCGTACATCGGTCGGCTGATGACGGGACTTCCGCCTTCCACGACGATCTCCGTCGCCTCCGAACCGAGGGCCACGTCGAGGCGGGCGGCCACTCGAGCCGACAGGTCCTTGCCCTGCGCCGATGCAGGAAACAGGATCACGCCGGGGACCACGCTTTCCGTCACCGAAGCCAGAAGCTCGACCGTCGCATCGGGTTGATACAGGCTCAGCGACTCGGCCTCGCACACCAGGATCCGATCCGCCCCGAAACGCGACAGGCCCGACGCTGCCTCTGTCGAACCGGGGCCGCCCACGACGACGGCCACCACCTGACCGTCCATCTGGTCGGCCAACTTGCGCGCGGTGGCCACGACCTCTCCAGCCACCGGCCTGAGGGCCCCGCCACGCGTCTCTGCGTACGCCAGGATATCCGCCATCAGAGCACCTTCGCTTCCTCTCGAAGTCTCCGTACCAGCTCTGGTACCGCGTCCGCACCCTCTCCCACGATCTGGGGCTCGGGACGAGCGGGTGGCGGGGTCAGGGCAAGCAGCTCGATCTTGGGCTCGACCATTGTGATGTCTTTCTCCTCGAGCGGCTTCCTCTTCGCAGCCATGATCCCCTTCAGACTCGGATACCGTGGCTCGTTCAGGCCCTTCTGGGCCGCGACGACTCCGGGCAGGTCGAACTCGACGATTTCGTGTCCGCCCTCGATCTCCCTCTTCGCGGTGGCGACTCCTCCGTCGATCTGCAGGTCCACCACCACCGTCGCGCAGGGCAGATTCAGCAACTGAGCCACCATGGCCGGCACCTGCATGCTGTCATCGTCGATGGCCTGCTTTCCGAACAGGACGAGGTCATACTCACGGGTCGCGATTTCGTCGGCCAGCGCGCGCGCGACCGCCAGTCCGTCATGCGAGCCCGCTGACTTCAGCAGTACCCCCTCGTCCGCTCCCATTGCGAGCGCCGACCTGAGAGTCTCACGGGAATCGTCCGGCCCGACCGTCACGGCCGTGACACTTCCCTCCCCTGCTTGCTCCTTGAGCCGCAACGCCTCCTCGAGCGCGAACTCATCGTAGGGGTTCATGCTGAACTTCACGCCGGAAGAGTCGATCGACAGTCCGTCCGCCGCGACTCTGAGTCGCGCCTCGGAATCCGGAACTCGTTTGATGCATACGATGGATCTCAAGGTGGTACCTTCCATTTTCAAAGCCGGCAGGACCTCGCGACGCGTCAGCGACCGTCACGAGAGCGCCCGGATGGGGCGCGTGGCAGGGTCCGCCGGAGTCAGTGGGCCAGTTTCTCCATCTCGCCATCGGAAATGCAGTACAGCCTGTAGGTGACCAGGTCGATCAGGTCGTCCGTCACCTGGATCTCACGCCCTCTCGTCGCCCGATCCGTATCATCATCCGGGCGCTGCACGCGAAGCTCGACCAGACGGGACGCCAGCCACAGGAGAAAATCGTGCGCGACGTCGCGGCGCTCTCTGTCCCGGTCGGGCTCACCGTTATCGGATCGCGGGAGCCAGGCGTCCACCAGGGCCAGCAGACCGGGAAAGACCATCTCCGTGAGTTCGCCCTCGTCCACGAGCTCCTCGTGGGTGAGCTGCTCCCAGTTGAGCTCGTTCCAGTACAACTCGCAGGCTTCCTCGAAGAGATGCCGTCTGGCGGCCGGGGCCGTGGGCCGGAGCACCAGATCGTCGGGGTCGAGCTCACGGTTCACCTGGCGACGCAGTGAGCGCACGCGCTCTTCCACCAGCGTCCGCGCTGCCAGGTCGAGGTGGCGGCTGTCCTGTCCTTCCGTCACGTTGCTCCCGCTTCTGTTGGGGTTGAAACTCGTCGAACGTCCTGTTTCGCCGGGGAAAGATGCGCGCGGCGTACGTGGCGAGCAAGCAAAGCTGATCGACAGCAGCCTGCGGCGGCCTCCGTCCGACCGGCGCCGGCGGACTGCGTGGGGTCAGGGCGGCAATCATGGAGCTTGCCGATGCCCGTACCCTGCATCTAGCATCCGGCCTGAATCGGGTGCAACGCCTGGCCAGGGAGATGTGTTAACAGTGTTGCAAGGGCGACAGAGATACGCTCGACGCCGGTCGCGATGGAGCGGTCGGAGAGCGCCCGGACTCGGGGTGGCATGAGATCACCCGAGAGCCTGGCGGAGGAGCAGGTCCTTGTGCGGGCGGTGCAGCAAGGCGACGAGGACGCCTTCGGCGCACTGGTCGACCGGTACCTGGAGTCGGCGTACGCGACAGCGCTGTCAGTGCTTCGCAACACGCACGATGCCGAGGACGCCGTACAGAGCGCCTTTATCAGGGCTCTCGAACGGATCGATCAGTTGAAGCCGGGCAGTCCGTTTGGACCGTGGTTCTACAGAGTGTTGCGATCCACGTGTCTGAACCTGAGGCGTCGTGAGGCCCTCAGGAGTCACGAGGAGATTCCGGTGTCGGCGGCGGGCGGCCGCGACCCGGAGAGGGATCTCCAGGACGAGTTGACGAGGGAGAGTGTGATGCTCGCCCTCGGCGAGCTCCCGGAGATGCAGCGCCTCGCGATTACGCTGTACGACCTCGAGGCCTACAGTCATCAGGAGATAGGTGAAATCCTGGGAATCGCCGTCGGGACTTCGAGGGCGCATGTGCACCACGCGAGACGAGCGCTGCGAAGGCTGCTGGGACCAGAAGTGGGTATGGAAGATGGCGATCACGAGTCAACGGAGTCGAGATGAACAACGATAGGTGGCCGATCTGGATGCGCGCGCTGCGCCCGGACGAGCTGACCAGGCGCCGAATGAGACGATCGATTCTCGATGAGGCGCTGCCACTCCTGACGGCACGACGCGACAGCTGGTTCGATGCCGTGGCCGAGTGGGCCACAATTCTGAGCCCGATCGCGGCGGCCGTGACGCTCGTCTTTGCGGGATTGGCCCTTCGGCAGGCGGGAAGTGTCGAACTCTCGGACACGGTCGCCTCCGCGCCGGCCGTGGAGGAACTGGTCCGCCCGGGTGAGACTCTGCCGTCGGCCTTTGGCCCGGACAGCGTGCCTGACCTGGATGCGGTCATGACCGTGCTGTACGAGAACGAGCTCCCATGATCAGGGCCAGCCGGGGGCGGGCGGCCGTCCTCCTGGTGCTCATGTTCGCCGCCGGCCTGGCCGTTGGGTTGGCCGGCGAGCGCTACACGCTGCACCGCGGTGCAGCGGAGGACTCCGACGAGGGGCATAGGGGAAGAAGCACGATCGAGCGGTTCGCGGACGACCTGGGCATCACACCCGAGCAGCAGGCCCGGATCGACCCGATTCTCGTCGAGACGCGTGAGCAGATGTCGGCCGTGTTCGACCGGGTTCGGCCGGAGTGGGAAGCGGTGGTGGACTCGGCCAGGGCTCGAATTGAGTCCGTGCTGTCCGCCGACCAGGTGGAGAGATACCGCGCTCTTCTCGAGGAGCAGGAGCGAGAAGACTCCGACTGAGGGTGGAGCGGGCCTTCCGGAGACAGACGACCCAGCCGCGGCGACTTCCCAAACTCAGTCGTTCAACTGGTCCGCAGGGGATTCGACTGCGTGAGGGCGAAGTCTAACACGAGTTGAGACGATGCACAGACAGATGAGTGGTAGAACCATAAAGAGGCGTCCGATGCGAAACTCCATGCGGGTGGTGTTGGCGGTACTCCCTGTATTCCTCGTGTTTTCGGGGGTTCAGGCACAGGAGGCGGTTCGGCAGGTGACGCTGGAGGAGGCGCTTGGTTTGGCGGAGCGAAACAACCCGAACCTGGAGCAGTCGGCCTCGTCGGTGGAGATCGCGGGCTACCAGGAGCTGACGGCGATCGGGTCGTTTCTGCCGAGCCTGAGCCTGAGCTACGGGTACTCGG
>JBATJK010000045.1:0-3527 GCA_049668445.1 Gemmatimonadota bacterium | reverse complement strand
GGCTCACTCTTGAACGTCAACGTATCCGTACGGTCCCTATGCGGATGTAGCGCGGGGGGGTGAGAGCGTCAAGCGGTCCCCGACCGTGAGTCGGAGCCGTTTCAGGAGTGAGCGAAGGGGGGGAAGGGCTCGCCGGAGCGCTGCAGTTCGCGATACACGGCGCGCCGCACCATGCCGTAGCGAATCACGCGGCTCAGGTACTCGGGATCGCGATCGCGAACCTCTTCGACAGAGTCCGCCATCTCGTTGGGGAGACGCAGCACCAATTCCACCGCTCGGGTATCTGACATCTGAACGCACCTGTAGCTGAAAGTCCGGCAATTACAGTCTCGATAGAACCGAAATTCCGCATGCTTCGGAATGCGCACTGAGGTCTGTGAGCCTCCGAAATTCCGGTGAGCCAACGTTACGATCTCCAGACCCCCGGAGCAAGTCCAGATCGGCCGCAAACAGGGGGTCACCATAGGCGTAAATCCTACAATGACAATGATATGCGCCGAATGTAGAAAACTACCCTATCAGTGTGGATTATGTGTGCAGATCCTGAGTGTGACCTTCAAGCACCGGGGTCGAATACCCCTACAAGTCGGGCGAAAACCGCTATCGGCGGACCAGCTGTTGACCGGGGCGGCGGCAGGCAAAGTTTTGAAAACTTACCCGCCGGGTGAGGGTGCGTTGGACAGGGAAGAAGGAAGCCGGCGCCGAGTGTCGACGCCGGCTCTGTCCGACTTGCGACGTCCTTCAGATGCGACCCCGCCCCCTACCGCGACCACTCGTTGTTCGCGCGGTCGTCGTCCGGGTATACGCCCCTCGGATCCAGGGTGACATCGGTCACCTCACGGCCGGCCGGGACTCGATACGTATACACCGGTCCCAGCTTCCACATCTCGACCGGCAGGCGAACGGTCTGCGCGGCTCCGCCCGAGAAACCGAGCTGCAGCTCGACGGGCATGATCATCTGACCCAGGCTTTCCAGCCGGATCTCGGTCACACCGTCGTCGGTGACGGATACGTCGGTCACGGCCTGGTCGAGGCGCGCCGTCGAGTAGACCCAGGCCCTCCAGAACCAGTCGAGGTCCATGCCGGCCGAGTTCTCCATCGACCGGATGAAGTCCGAGGCCGTGGGATGCTTGAAGGCCCAGGCGTGCGTGTATTCCGAGAGAGCCCGGTCGAACCGCTCCTTCCCCAGCACCTCGTACTGCAGAACGTGCAGCATGAGTGCCGGCTTGAAGTAGGCGGCCCAGAACAGGTCGTACTGCTCATCCGGGGGCAGGGCCATCGCCTGCTCGATCCCGGGAATCGAATGCTCGGCCCACAGCTCGAGCGGCTGAACGGAGATCGCATCCGCGTAGGGCTCACCCTCGAAGTAGACCTCCACCGACTCGATGTTGATGAAGGTGTTGAAGCCCTCGTCCATCCAGGGATAGAGACGCTCGTTCGTGTTCACGATCATGGGATACCACTCGTGCCCGAACTCGTGCGTCAGCACCCAGTACAGGGCCTCCCGCGTGGTCTCGGTGGGCACGAACGTGAGCATCGGGTACTCCATGCCGGCGTTCGGCCCCTCCACCGTGGTGGCATGTGGCCACGGATACGGAAACAGGCGCTCGGAGAAGTGTTTGATCGTGACCCACGACATCCGGTTCGCTTCTTCCCACAACTCCGCTTCCGGGCGATAGAAGGTCTGAATCCGGATTCCGTCGTACGAGCTGGCGTCCCAGCGGAAGTCCGGTGCCATGGCGAACGCGAAGTCGCGAACGTTCTCGGCCGCGAATCGCCACGTCTTGGTGCCCGAGGCCCGGCGGCCACGGTTCGACCGTGCCTCTGACTCGGTGATGATCGCCACCGCGTCCTCCGACCCATCGGCACGAGCCAGGCGGGACTGCTGCTCATCCGTGAGGACGGCATCGGGGTTCACGATCGTCCCCGTGGCCGTCAGCACGAAGTTGTCGGGTACCGTGACGGCTACCTGGAAGTCGCCGAATTCCTGGTAGAACTCACCCGCGCCCAGGAACGGCGTCAGGTTCCAACCGCTCACGTCGTCGTACACCGCGACTCGCGGATACCACTGGGCGACCTGGTACAGCGTGCCGTCGCGTCCTGTCCGCCCGTAGCCGTACTCCGGCTGAGTCATCCGCCAGTCGATCTCGATCTCGCTCCTGCCGCCGGAAGGCAGGGGGTGAGGGAGGTCGACACGGGCGATCGTTCCCATGACCTCGTAATCCAGGTCACGACCGCCCGCCGCGACACGGTCCAGCGTCATGCCGCTTCCGTCACACGTGAAGTCGAACACGGATTCACCGAACATCAACGGCGGCACCGCCAGGACCTGAGACTTGCTCTCCGGATGGCACAGGTTGGTGTCCAGCTTGAGCCACACGACGGACAGGGCGTGTGGCGAGTTGTTGTGATACCGAATGATCTCCGACCCGGTCAGCAAATGGGTCGTCGGGTCGAGTGCCGCCTCGATCCGATAGTCCACCTTCTGCTGCCAGTAGTCGGGACCGGGCAGACCGGCCCCGGTTCGAATCGTGTTCGGCGTGGCCAGGTCCAGTGGCCGGAACGGGGAACGAACCTTCCAGCCGGGACCTTCCTCCTGCGCCGCGGCCGAGCCCGGCAGGAAGAGGAGAAGCGTGGCGGCGAATACCGCCAGGCGGGTGACGACCGAATGTGGTGAGCGGCGCGGAATCATGAGAGCCTCCTCGGCGTCCGCGGAAAGAGCGATGATCGGGACCCGGCAAGATGCGTCCACAGGGACCGGGTGCTCAAGTGTGCAGGGTGCCGAATTGCCGCTCGGGCGCGCGATGTCCTATCCTGCGTGGGCCCGTCGCCCATGTCGCGTACCTGTCCCGCACCGGAGAACGCATGCCAGACCGACGCACCCGCAAGCGGATCGGAATCGTGGTTGCCGTGCTTGTGGTGGCCGGCGGCCTCGCGGTGAGCGGGCGATTTCCGACCAACGGGACTCACTACGGGCTGTGGTCCATCGTGCCGCCTGTCGTGGCCCTGGTCCTCGCGTTCACGCTGCGCGACGTGATCTCGGCCCTGTTCATCGGGATCGTCCTCGGCGGTGTGATCAGCGGCGAACTGAACATCGTCCAGGAGTACCTGATTCCCTCCATAGGATCTCCAGGCTTCGCCTTGATTCTGCTCGTATATCTGTGGGCGCTCGGAGGACTGATCGGCCTGTGGACCCGGACGGGCGGTGCGGTGAGGTTCGCCGACTGGGCAGGCGCGAAGGTGGCCCGCGGCCCGCGCTCGGCGAAGTTCTTCGCCTGGGCGATGGGGCTCGTGTTTCACCAGGGCGGGACGATCAGCACGGTGCTGACGGGGGCCACGGTGCGGCCCGTGGGTGACCGCCACAGGGTATCGCACGAGGAGCTCTCGTACATCGTCGATTCTACGGCATCGCCCGCCGCCACCATCATCCCGTTCAACGTGTGGCCGATCTACGTGGGTGGCCTGGTGGCCGGGACAGTGCCCGTGATCGCGACGCAGGAAGAGGCGATCGCGTTCTTCTTCAAGGC
>JBATJK010000044.1:0-6154 GCA_049668445.1 Gemmatimonadota bacterium | reverse complement strand
GCGGCTCCTGCCGCCAGCGAAACCGTGCTGCCCGTCACGCCCTGTTCCTGGGCCAGCAAACCGGCCCCGGCCGGCCACAGGAAAGCCACCGCCACCGCTACCATCCACCCGCGTCGCATCGTTCTCGAACTCCTGGTCACCGCGTTGCTGTTCATCCCCTCACCCTCCGCCTGAGCCGCAACTGGCTCGTCACGAGGGCCGGGTCAATTTCCATCAGTGAAAGCAGGATCCGGAATGAGGCCAGCCCGATGAGCGTCACGGTTGCCACGGCGACGAATGCCGAGACCGGTGTGACCTGTCCGGCCACACCCCGGGCCAATTCCAATACTCCGGATCCGTACACAAAGCGACCGACCTCCATCACGCCGCTCCACAGAAGAGCCGAGGAGCGCTGGACGAGGAAAGCCGCGATCGTCATGGGAGTCAGCTCGGGATACCGAGCGATCCACGTCAGGCCTACGCCAATGGCGGCCGCCGCGCCGGCGAATGCCGTCGCCGTGGCGAGCTGGTGCTTCCGTACCGCCTGGAGCACCCGTACCCGCCAGGGAAGGGGCAGCCGGACGCGCTGCATCACGCGATCGGAGAATCCGACCACGGGCTGCAATGGCGCCAGCGCCTGGAGCAGGGCATGCAGGGTCTGCAGCTCTTCTAGCTCGCGCCGGCAGCGGTCACATTCCGCCGCATGCGCAGAGCTGCGGGCCGGGAGCTTGTGATCGCCGGGCATTGCCAGCGCTTCCAGCTCCTCTGCCTGCAGGTGCCCCGTCCGTACCTGAATATTCTTGTTCATACTGGTTTTGACTCCTTCAGTCCTCTTGCCGTACGGGATGTGTCGCGGGGGAGTTTCACTCTTCGTCTCCGTCGTCCCACCGGTCCTCCAGGAGATCCCGCAACTCGCGGCGGGCGCGGAAGATATAGGTCTTCACCGTGCCCAGGGGCACGCCCATGATGTCGGAGATTTCCTCGTACGGGCGCCCCTCGACGTGTCGCAGCAGAATCGCGGTCCGGTACTCCGGTCGCAGCTGTGCGATCGCGTCCTCCAGGTAGCCCGCCAGCTCCCGCGCCTCGACCATGGCGTCCGGGCTTTCCTCGTCCGACTCGAGCGACAGCGAGGTCGCCTCCTGGCGTTCCGGAGTCACGGCGTCGGGCGACCCGTGCATGGAGATGGTTTTCACCTGCTTCTTCCGCAGGTAGTCGACCGTCAGGTTGTACGCGATCTTGAACAGCCACGAGGAGAACTTGTACGAGCGGTCGTAGCGCTGGAGGTTGTTGAACGTGCGGACGAACACTTCCTGCGTCAGGTCTTCCGCCAGCTCCCGGTCGCGCACCATGCGGTACACGAGCGAGAACACCGGCCGCTCGAATCTCTCGACGAGCTCGCGAGCCGCGCGCTCGTCCGACTTCAGACACAGGCGGACCAGGTCCTTGTCGCTGTGCTCCTTGTAGCTCACCGCGCCCCTACGTTGCTGATCCGTTTGGCCCGTCATAACGTGGGCGCAAGCTAGAGTCCGGCGGTCCGGCCGGACAACGGTAGGCCATTCGGGCCACGACCCGTTCGCGAGACGACGCATGTCCTTCAGAGATCTGTCCGAGTTCGTTTCAGCCCTCGAGCGGGAAGGCGAACTGGTCCGCATCGCGCGGCCCGTGAGCGTCGAGCTGGAGATGACCGAGATCGCCGACCGCTGCATGAAGAGCGCGGGCGGAGGTCCGGCCCTGCTTTTTGAGCGCCCCGTCCTGCCGGGTGGAGCCGAGTCTGAGGTGCCTCTCCTGATCAACATGTTCGGGAGCGAGCGGCGCATGGCGATGGCCCTGGGAGTGGATCGGCTGGAGGAGATCTCCGACCGTATCCAGGGCATGCTCGAGATGAAGCCGCCGGAGGGTCTGAAGGAGAAGCTTCTGCTGATTCCGCAATTGGCGGAGTTTGCCAAGTTTCCGCCGCGCCGGTCGCGAGGTACGCCGGCCTGTCAGCACACGGTACTGCGCGGTGACGAAGTGGACCTCGAACGCCTGCCGCACATGCTGTGCTGGCCGGACGACGGGGGCCGCTACATCACCCTGCCGCAGGTTATCTCGAGGGATCCCGACACCGGGCGCCGCAACGTGGGCATGTACCGGATCCAGGTGCTGGATCGGAACCGCCTCGCCATGCACTGGCAGCGCCACAAGAGCGGCGCCGCTCACTGGCGCGAGATGGCCGCCCGGGGCGAGCGCATGCCGGTGTGCATCGCACTCGGCGGGGATCCGGCCTGCGTCTACTCGGGCAGCGCTCCGCTTCCCCCGAATATCGACGAGTACCTGTTCACCGGGTTCCTCCGGAAGGACCCCGTGGTCCTGGCCCAGGCCGTCACCAGCGATCTCGAGGTGCCGGCCGACGCGGACATCGTGATCGAGGGATACATCGATCCTTCCGAGGACCTGGTGATGGAGGGCCCTTTCGGGGATCACACCGGCTTCTACTCGGAGGCGGATCTGTACCCGCTGGTGCACGTCGAGGCCATCACGATGCGCGAGAAGCCCGTCTACCCGGCCACCATCGTGGGCCGGCCTCCCATGGAGGACTTCTGGCTCGGATACGCGACCGAGAGGATCTTCCTTCCGCTCCTCCAGATGACGTCGCCCGAGGTGGTGGACTACCACATGCCGCCCGAGGGGATATTCCACAACCTGGTCTTCGTGTCGATCCGAAAGGACTACCCCGGACAGGCCTACAAGGTGATGCAGGGCCTGTGGGGTCAGGGGCTGATGTCGCTCGCCAAGGTGATCGTCGTCGTGGATGACTGGGTGGACGTGCGCAACGTGCCCGAGGCATGGTGGGTGGCTCTCAACAACATCGACCCCGAGCGCGACGTGATGTTCACGCGCGGGCCGATCGACGTGCTGGATCACGCGTCGCGGA
This sequence comes from Gemmatimonadota bacterium, assembly GCA_049668445.1. Lineage (GTDB taxonomy): Bacteria > Gemmatimonadota > Gemmatimonadetes > Palauibacterales > Palauibacteraceae > Benthicola. The sequence continues at coordinate 3,261 of JBATJK010000044.1, read as the reverse complement.
GCTTCACCTTCGGCTCGAAGATGGGCATCGACGGGACGAAGAAGTGGCCGGAGGAGGGCTTCGACCGGAACTGGCCCGAGGTGATCGAGATGGACCCGGCCACCCGTGAAGCGGTGGACGCGATGTGGTCCGAGTTGGGGATCGAGCTTCCTTGAGCGCAGCCGAATCCCGGGCGGTCCGATACGCCCGCTTCGTCAAGCTGGAGCACACCGGTTTCGCGCTTCCGTTCGCCCTGGTGGGGGCCATCCTGGCCTCGTACCGGTATCCCGTCACCGCATGGGACCTGCTGTGGATCGTCGTGGCCTTCACGGCGGCCCGCTTCGCGGCCATGGCCTTCAACCGCGTGGTCGACCGCGACTTCGACGCCCGCAACCCGCGCACGGCGGGTCGCGAGATCCCCACCGGAGCCATATCGGTCCGGGAAGGGAAGCTGGCCGTCGTCGTGGCCTCGGCGGTCTTCGTGCTCGCGGCAGGGATGCTGAACCCACTGTGCCTGGCCCTGTCTCCGGTGGCCCTGGCTGCCGTTCTCGGGTACAGCTACGCCAAGCGCTACACTTCCGCGACCCACCTCATCCTGGGGCTGGCGGACGGAATCGCGCCTTCCGCGGGTTACCTGGCGATCGCCGGACGGTGGAGCGACCCGTGGATGCTGCTCCCGATCCTGACGCTGGCCGTCGGTCTGTGGATCGGCGGCTTCGACATCCTCTACTCCATGCAGGACGTCGAAGCGGACCGCCGCCTCGGCCTCCATTCGATCCCCGCCCGGTACGGGATTCGCTGGGCCCGCTGGTTCGCGGCGGCGTTTCACGTCGGCACCGTGATCTGTCTGCTGGCGGTGCCGGTCATGGTGCCGGAGCTGGGCGCCGGGTACATGGCGGCGCTGCTGGTGACCACGGCCCTGATCGGGGTGGAGCACGGTCTGGTGGACCCCGAATCGCCGCAGTCGATTCACCACGCCTTCTTCACGATCAACGTGTGGATCGCCTCGGCCTTCGCGATCCTGGTGCTCGTGGACCGTATACTGTGAGGCTCGTGTCGGCCGCGACGGACGGCCGAGGGCGTGAACGGCGCGTGATCGGAGATCGAGGCGCATGAGCGAGAAACGATGGATCGTGGGGGTTACCGGGGCTTCGGGGGCGCCGTACGCCGTGCGGCTCCTGGGCGCATTGGTCGAGCTGAACGTGCCGGCGGATGTGATCGTCTCGGCGCACGGGTGGCGGCTGTTCGCTCACGAGACGGGAATCGGTTGCGAGGACGACCTGCTCCAGGCGATCGGGGGAAGCGGGTCCCTGGAGTTCTACGACAACGGGGACCGCGGAGCCCGCCCGGCTTCCGGCTCGGCCCCGTACAGGGGCCTCGTCGTCTGCCCCTGCTCGATGGGCACCCTGTCGGGAATCGCGCACGGCCACTCGCGCAGCCTGGTGGAGCGGGCCGCGGACGTGACCCTCAAGGAGCGCCGCAAGCTGGTGGCCGTGGTGCGTGAGACCCCGCTATCGGCGATCCACCTCGAGAACATGCTGGCCCTGGCCCGGCTGGGCGCCGTCATCATGCCGGCCTCACCGGGATTCTATCACGGCCCGCGGGACGTGGGAGACCTGGTGGACTTCGTGGTCGCCCGGGTCCTGGACCACATGGACGTGACTCACACGATCGGGTACCGGTGGACCGGCGAGGAAGAAGCTCGGGATGGCTGACGGGTCACCAGGGGGACGCCATCGCGCCGCGCGCGTGGGGCTGATCAGCGACACCCACGGCCACCTGCGCACGGCCGTGTTCGACGCGCTCGCCGGAGTGGAGAGGGTGATCCACGCGGGTGACGTGGAGGATCCGGACCACCTCACGGACCTCGGGGTCATCGCGCCGGTCACCGCGGTCGCCGGCAACGTGGACACGCACGCCGTCCGTGCCGTGGCGCCGGACGAAGCCCAGGTGGACGTGGCGGGCGTGCGCGTCGCGGTGATCCACGGCCACCAGGTGCACCCGGACTATCGGTTGCTCCTGGCCCGCTTTCCCGAAGCGCGAGTCATCGTGCACGGGCATACGCACGTGCCGCGGTGTGATTCGGTGGGCGATGTCCTGATCGTCAATCCGGGAGCCGCGGGCAAGGCCCTCAAGGGCTATCCCCCGACCGTGGCGATCCTGGAGGTGACGGACGGGGTGCCCGCGGTGCGCCACGTGGAGCTGGAGACGCCCGCCGACTGAAGGTCTCTGAGGGCCTGCCTCAGTCCTGGCAGGAAGGGCAGAAGAAGGTGCTGCGGCCCGCCTGCACGATCCGCTCGATGGTCTCGCCACACGCCCGGCACGGCTCGCCGCTCCGCCTGTACACGCTGAGGCTGGACTGAAACTCGCCCGACCTTCCGTTCACGGCCCGGTAGTTCTGGAACGAGGTCCCCGCCTGTTCGAGGGCTTCCCGCAGCACGCTCCGCACCGTCCGGTGCAGCCGCTTCACCTCGTCAAGCTCGAGATCACGTCCCGGACGACGCGGGTCGACGCGCGCCCGGAACAGGGCTTCGGACGCGTAGATGTTCCCGACGCCCGCCACCCGTCGCTGGTCCATCAGGGCGTTCTTCACCGGGGACCGGGTCGCGGCCAGCATCAACCCCAGGTCGGAGGCCCGGTAACCCGGCTCCAGCGGCTCGGGACCCAGGCGGGCGGCTTCAAGCTCCCAGGCGCCGCCCTCCAGGAGGCGCAGCCCACCGAGTCGGCGCATGTCGTCGTAAAACAGCGTTCGACCGTCGTCGAGGTGCAGCCGGGCCGCGATGTGACGGAACTCTGCCGGATCCGGGATCTCGCGCCCGAGGGCGAACCGTCCGCTCATGCGAAGCTGGACCTGGAGGATGGAGCCATCGTCGAGGTGGAAGAGCAGGTACTTGGCCCGGCGGCCGACGCTGACCACCCTTCGGCCGCGGAGCCGCTGCCTGAACGAATCAGGGTCGTGCGGGGGGAGGACGATGTCGGCCTTGTGGACCTCGACGTCGACGATGGCCCGGCCACTCAGCTCGGGGTCCAGGTCGCGGCGGATCGTCTCGACTTCCGGAAGTTCCGGCACCGTCTAGCGCTCAGTCACGAAAGTCGGTCAGCCGGCGGATGGGTCGATCTCGGAGTGCCCGATGTCCGTCCGCCAGGCGGCTCCCTCGAACCGCACGCGCGCCGCCGCCTCCCGGCTTCGCGCCGCGGCCTCGGCCAGGTCGTCTCCCAGTCCGGTCACTCCGACGACCCTGCCGCCGGCCGTGACCAGCCGACCGTCCTCCATCGCAGTGC
>JBATJK010000043.1:0-10397 GCA_049668445.1 Gemmatimonadota bacterium | reverse complement strand
CCTTCGACCCCGATCACCTTGAGGCGCTTGAACGTGTGCGGGTGATAGTAGACCCCGTGCCACGGGTCGAGCCGGTTGGCGATCACGTCACGCGGCTCACAATCCGCCTCCAATCGCATCACCGAATCGATGAACGTGTCGGGCCTGGGCGCGATGATCGGTCTCGGAGTTGGAGGGTCACCGGCCGGGTCCTTGTTCCCGGCACCCTCGAGCCGGACCCAGCACAGCACGCCATCGTCAAACGCGTCGAGCGGGCACCACGCCCCGTGCTTCTCGGTGCCGAGCTCGAGGCCATGCCAGGGGCACACGATGCGTCCGTCGCGTACCGGGCCTTCGGCCAGTGAGGCGCCCATGTGCGGACAGGCGTTGGGGGCTACCCGGAGCTCCGAGCCGGCCCGCCAGGCCACCAGCTCACGGCCCTCGACCCAGAAGCGACGAGGCTGGACGCCGATCGATCGGGTGGAGTCCAGGACGTACCAGCCCCCGGATGGCAGCGCGAGGGCGGCGCGAAGCTCCCGTTCGATGCGATGCGGGTTGGCCTGCACCCAATCCGGACCGCGCAGTTCGGGGGGCAGCTCCGAGGGAAGAGGCGACAGCGGATGTCCGACCGTCTTCAGTTTCGGCATCAGGTTCTCCGCAACGTTTCTCGCAAGGCGGGTCCGAGGTCCCGCAGTGCCTGCCCGACGAGGGGCGAAGCGGGCAGCGAGCGCATCACCGCCACCTTGTCGGCCGGCGTGCCGCCATCGAACAGGAATCGGGCCATGGGTTCCGGCGGTACGCGTTCGAACATGCTACGGAACATCTCGGGCGCCTGCCCGGGGCGCCGGTCAAGGTATGACAGGAACACCCGGTCGAGAAACGCCGTGGCCCTGGGGTAGGGACGGCCGGGAGGCATGGACCGGTCGAGCCCCGCCCGAACCGTGTACACGGCCAGGCGACGCGAGTGGCGCTGGATGGCGAGAAACGCGTATCCCGTGGCCGGCCGCGCGAGACCGGCGCGGACGCCGATGTTCGTGACCCGCGGGCTCGCCGACACGGGGGGCGGGACGGTGCTCATCGGAATGGCTCCCCTCTCCCGGTGCCGCTCGCTCCAGCTTCCGACGCCGAACCTGTCCTTCAGGTATCCGCCGATCGTCTCGACGTACTCGCCCTCGCGCCTCGGAGCGCCACCGAAGAACGTGTCCTCCAGGAGCGCGGTCCGCTCGTCCAGCGGAAGGACGTACATGAATCGGATATCCGGGCCGTCCATCACCCTGAAGTCCATCAACGTGGCGACGGAGGGGTCGAACACGGGGCGATCGGCCTCGACCTCGAGCCCCACGAAGTGCTGAAGCCAGTGGATCTCCCCAACCGGGACCGGGCCCGGCTTCGGGGGCCGGCTGTCGAACGCGCGCCGCGCCTCGAACTCACCATCGCCGGTCACGGCCGCCACGCCGGCATCGGTTTCGCGAAAGCCCTCGACGGAGGTCCCGCGCACCAACCGCACGTTCGGGCTGCGCTCAAGGCGCTCCAGGGCGAGGTCGTAGAAGGCATCCGCCGGGATACAACGGTACGCGACCGACGGGGACCCCCGCTCGACCTCCCCCGCGGAGGTGATCACCTTCCACCGATGCCACGAGTGACTTTCGGCCGCGGCAAACGGGTGCTCGAGGCCGGACCAGTAGCACCAGGTCCGATCGCGAACGTGGGTCTCGCGACGATCGAGAAGGACGATCTCGAGGTCGGAAGCGCCGGCATCGAGAAGGTGGACGGCAAGGCTGAGGCCCGCGCAGCCGGCCCCGACGATGAGAACGTCCGCATCCATCCGCGTCAGTCCTCCGGGAAGATCTGGTCGCGCCCGGCGACGACGCTCTCGCAACTCGTCTCGTCGGGCACCGGCACCCAGACGAACGTATTCCGCTTCGGGTCGGGATTGTGCTCGAACTTCGGCGTGAACGTCTTTAGAATCGCGTTGGATGCCCCGATCACGATCTGATCACCGGCCCCGACCACGGTTCCGGCGATGCTGCCGTCGCTCCGGGGGGCACCGAGGAACCCTCGCACCAGCCTCTGTACCAGGTACACCTGTCCGCTGACGAAACCGTCGACTTCGACCGTCACACCGGGGTGTCCATCGCCGTCGGGATCGGTGACGCGAGGGTCATCCGGGTCCGTGGGCAGCGGATCGCCGGCCGGGTCATCCAGGCGGGCGCCCAGTACCATCACGTGCTCGGCCACGCGCACGGACTCGCCGTCACCCGACGAGTCGATCGAGAGCGGGGATTCCCAGGCGGGCATGGCGGCCACGAACTCCGGTCCAAGAGACGTGCGCACCCGGCCCAACGGTTCCTGCTCGACGAGGCAGTAGCGGCTCTCGACTGTGAGTCCCGCTTCGGATCGCTCCACCCGGTGCAAGAGGAAGCTGGTCGTGCGGACCCGCAGATATCGGTTCGAGGGCCGCGTCAGGGCCCGATTGGACACGTACTGCCGACCGGCATACAGACCCGGAGCCACGGCGACGGCCGGCTCCTGCGCCGCTCCGGCAACCGGCCGGATCGCGAGCAGGGTGAGACACAGGATTGTGGTGCGCACGGTCTGGTTCATCTCTATTCCAGGGCCTCCGGTTCATCCGCCGGCCGGTCAACGGCAGTTGCGTACTGCCGGGTTCCGGGCGACGCTACCCGCGCGTTGCGTCCCATGCAACGCCGCCGCCTGTGGAGCGCCCGGTTGGGAGGGTCGCGGGCGACCGGTACATTGGACTCGCGAGACGGTGTGACCATGAATCAAGCATGCGAGGAACGTTGACAGCAGATACAGATGGCAGAGCGCACGCCGTAGTGATCGGATCCGGGTTCGGAGGCCTCGCCGCGGCCGTCCGACTCGGCGTCCGCGGCTACCGGGTGACGATCCTGGAGCGGCTCGACCAGCCCGGCGGACGGGCCCGCGTATTCGAGCAGGATGGTTTCACGTTCGATGCCGGTCCCACCGTCATCACGGCGCCCTTCCTGTTCGAGGAGCTCTGGGAACTCTGCGGCCGGCGGCTCGAGGACGATGTCGACCTGAGGCCCGTACACCCGTTCTACCGCATCCGGTTCGATGACGGAGACGTGTTCGACTACTCGGGTGACGCCGAGCTGATGCGAAGGGAAATCCGCCGGTTTTCGCCGGAGGATGAGGCCGGATACGCGCGCTTCCTGGCCATGAGCGAGCGGATCTTCAACACCGGCTTCACGCGCCTGGGTCACGTGCCGTTCGACTCCGTCTGGGACATGGCGCGCATCGTTCCGGACATGATCATGCTCCAGAGCCACCTGACCGTGTACCGCCTGGTAGCCAAGTTCATCAAGCATCCGAAGCTCAGGCAGGTCCTGAGCTTCCACCCGCTGCTGGTCGGCGGCAACCCGTTCGCCACCACCTCGATCTACACACTGATCGCGTACCTGGAGCGAGAATGGGGCGTCCATTTCCCGATCGGCGGAACCGGCGCGCTCGTCCAGGGACTGCTGGACCTGATCGATGGCCTGGACGGTGAACTTCGCCTGAACGCCGACGTGGCCGAGATCATGGTGGAGGGTGGGAGAGCCCGGGGCGTGCGGTTGCGGGACGGTGAGACGATCGCGGCGGACGTGGTCGTCTCGAACGCGGATTCCGCGTGGACATACCGACACCTGGTTTCTCCCGCCGCCCGTGCGCGGTGGACCGATCGCAAGCTCGAGAACTCCCGCTACTCGATGGGCCTGTTCGTCTGGTATTTTGGGACGAAGCGCCAGTACCCGGACGTGGCGCACCACTCCATCCTGCTCGGGCCTCGGTACAAAGGCCTGCTCGACGACATTTTCGGCGCGCGACTGGCCACCGACTTCAGCCTGTACCTGCACCGGCCCACGGCCACCGATCCGAATCTCGCGCCCGAGGGAATGGACGGGTTCTACGTGCTGTCGCCCGTCCCGAACCTGGAGTCGGACGTGGACTGGGAAACGATGGCCGAGCCGTACCGGCAAGCGATCGAGTCACACCTTGCTGACACGGTCATGCCGGGACTTGGCGACGAGATCATCACCTCTCGCGTCATGACGCCGCTTCAGTTCCAACACGAGCTCCTGGCGTTTCGCGGCGCCGCCTTCAGCTTCGAGCCCATCCTCACCCAGAGCGCCTGGTTCCGGCCACACAACCGCAGCGAGGACGTGGAGGGGCTTTACCTGGTCGGGGCGGGAACGCACCCCGGTGCCGGAGTACCCGGAGTGCTCTCTTCTGCACGAGTTCTGGATGCGGTGGTGCCGGATCCGGCGCCCCGCTCGTGACCGGAAAGGTCGACGCCGGGCAGGGGCGCACGGCCACCGCAGATCGGCAGGCCTGCCAGCGGTTGCTTCGCGAGGGCTCCAGGAGTTTCTACGCGGCGTCGCTCCTGCTGCCGACCCGCGTGCGCCACGACGCGGCGTCCGTGTACGCCTGGTGCCGGGTGGCCGACCACGCGGTGGACAAGACCGATGAGCCCGCCGTGGGCCTCGAGTCCACCCGCTCAGGGCTGGAGCGGGTATATGCGGGCCGACCCCGCGGTCCGGTAGAGAGGGCATTCGCGGACGCCGTATTTCGGAACCAGATCTCGCGGGACATCCCGGAAGCCATGCTCGAGGGATTCGAATGGGACGTGAGCGCCCGACGATACGAGACCCGATCCGAGGTAATGGAGTATTGCGTGCGGGTTGGTTCAACCGTCGGGGCCATGATGACATGCGTCATGGATCGCCGGGATCCGGACACGCTCGCGGCGGCGTGTCGGCTCGGCGCCGCAATGCAGCTCACGAACATCGCACGCGATGTCGGCGAAGATGCGCGGGCACGCCGAGTGTACCTGCCGCTGGATGGGCTTCGCGAGGTGGGCCTCGACCCCGACGCGTGGCTGGCGTCTCCTGCGCCGGTCGATGGCATACGAACGGTAGTGCGGGGACTGCTGGACGATGCCGACGATCTGTATTCTGCGGCGTGGATTGGGATCGAGCGGCTGCCCACGAGATGCCGGCCCGCGATCAGAGCGGCTGCGCTGGTGTACGCTGAAATAGGGCAGAAGATCAGGGAGGCCGGTTACGACAGCGTGACCGCGCGAGCCTGGACCAGGAAGGTCGAAAAGGCGCGGCTGCTGGCGCGTGGGTTCTGGAATCGTCCCGGCGCGTGGGAACGATCCAAGCGCTCGAACCGCGAGTCGAACAGCGTCGAACGAGCGGACCGGAGTGCAGCGTTCATCGTGGACGCGGCGTCCAGAAGTTGAACACCGGGTGAATCACGGGTTACGATAGGGCACGATGAAAGCAAACGGGGACAACTACTTCCGACGTGGACTCGGCCTCAAGGCCCAGGTGAAGCCGCTCCTGGCCGAGGCCTACGGCAGCGAGATCGTGAAGGCCATCAAGGCGGCCGACTACCGGCTGACCCTGGGCCGCTTCACGTTTCGCATGGCCCGCAGCCTGGGTTTCTGCTACGGGGTCGATCGGGCTGTCGAATACGCCTACGAGACATGCACCAAGTTCGGCGATCGCCGGATCTTCCTGGTAGGCGAGATCATCCACAACCCGCACGTGAACCAGCAGCTCAGTGACCGAGGAGTCCGGTTCCTGCTCCCCGATGAACTGGGTCGGTTCGAGTTCTCGCCGGTGGAGAAGGACGACGTCGTGATCATCCCGGCCTTCGGCGTGAAGTTGGGGGATCTTGAGAAACTGCGCCAAATCGGCTGCATTCTGGTGGATACGACGTGCGGATCGGTGCTGCACGTGTGGAAGCGAGTGGAAGCCTACGCCCGTGACGGGTTCACGTCCGTGATCCACGGCAAGCATTTTCACGAGGAAACCCGGGCCACGAGTTCGCAGGTGCTGAAGTATCCGAACGGACGCTATCTGGTCGTGCGCGACATGGACGAGACAGACCTGGTGTGCGCGTTCATTCGCGGCGAGGTCGGCTCGGACGTGATCCGGGAGACGTTCGCGGGTCGAGCATCCGAAGGTTTCGATCCCGATCAGGACCTGGCGAGGATCGGGGTGGCCAACCAGACGACCATGCTCGCCTCGGAATCACTGGCGATCGCGGCTCGGCTCGGGGAGGCCACCCTGGACCGTTATGGAGCGGCTGAGTTTCCCGAGCGGTTCAGGAGCTTCGACACGATCTGTTCAGCCACACAGGACCGGCAGGATGCGGTGAAGGACATGATGAGCGACCCGCCAGACGTCATGATCGTGGTCGGCGGGTTTAACTCGAGCAATACCAATCACCTGGCGGCTCTATGCTCGGAGTCCACGCGCACCTTCCACATCGAGTCGGCGCTCGGCATCGATGTGGAAGGCGGGGCAATTACCTACAAGCCAGCCGGCGCGCAGGAAGTTCAATCGGAAGAAGGGTGGCTGCCCGGCGGTTCGGTGGAGATCGGTCTGACGGCGGGTGCATCGACTCCGGACAGCCTCATCGGCGAGACGGCGGAAAGCATCCTCCGGATGGACGGGGTGGACCCGACGCTGATCGACGCAGTTCTGGCTGAAGGTACGGCCTGACCCGACCCCTCTTCACTCAGCCGTCCAGGCGGCTTCGAGCTTCTGCGAGCTGATCACGAACGGCTTTCGGAGAACTGCCCCCGGCCACCGAGCGACGCTCCAGGGCCGCTTCGACGTTCCACCATTCGGCCCGGATCGAAGCAAGCGCCGGGTCCACGCCAGCGGCCTTCTCGCCGACGAAGTCCGAGAGCGGCAGCCTCTCTGTCTCAGCCCGCTGCACCAGCCGACCCATGGCCTCGTGGGCTGACCTGAATGGCATCCCTCCCGCCGCCAGAAGCTCCGCGACGTCGGCCGCCAGCATCTCCGGAGTGATCGACGCCGCCGCGCGGTCCGCGAGGAAACCCAGTGTGGCGATCGTCCCGGCGAGCACGGCCAGCGTCTCCGCCACCGCGTCTTCGGCGGAAAATAGCGTCCGCTTGTCCTCCTGCAGGTCCTTGCTGTAGCCGGTCGGAAGTCCCTTCAGCGAAGCCAGGTAGCCGGTCAGGAGGCCGAGCAGCGTGCCCCCCCGGGCGCGGGCCAGTTCGGCCCCATCCGGGTTGCGCTTCTGAGGCATCAGGCTGGACCCCGTGCTGTACGCGTCATCCAGGCGGACGAGCCCGAACTCGGCGCTCGCATAGAGCACCAGGTCCTCGGCCAGACGGGACAGGTCTCCGGCCAGTTGAGTCCATGCGAAGAGAACCTCGGCGACCCAGTCCCGGCTTCCCACGGCATCCAGCGAGTTCTCGCACGGGCCTTCCAGTCCGAGCTCGCGGGCCAGGCGGTCACGATCTACCGGGATCGTCGAGCCGGTCCCGGCGGCGGCGCCCAGGGGAAGGCGCGCGATGCGGGCCCGGGCGTCCCGCAGTCGGTCGCGCCCGCGGACGAGGGGCCAGAAGTGCGAGAGAAGCCATTGAGCGGCCGTCGTGGGTTGGGCTCGCTGCAGATGGGTGTAGGCCGGGAACGGCGTATCGACACCGCCCTCGGCCGTGGCGAGCATCGCCACCTGGAGTTCTCGCACCGCGGAGTCAATTCGTGCGCAGGCGTCCAGGGTCCAGAGGCGGGTGTCGGTCGCCACGACGTCGTTGCGCGAGCGGCCGATGCGAACCTGGCTCGCCTCGTCGCCGATCTCGTCCGCCAGCCAGCGCTCGACCAGGGTATGCACGTCCTCGTCCGGCTCCAGTCCGGGCTCGCCGGATTCCAGCCTGGCCTCGACCGCATCCAGTCCGCGGAAGATCCGATCGCGCGTTCCACCGTCGATCAGTCCGGCGCCCGCGAGTTCGCGCGCCCACGCACGATCCACGGCCAGCTCGTAGGGCCACAGTCGCCAGTCCAGGGGCAGGGAGCGGTTGATTCGATCCAGTTCGGGTGCCGGTCCGCCTTCGAAGCGGCCACCCCACAGGCGCATCTCGCCGTCGTCGCTCATGTCGCGCTCCGAGGCCTCAGTCGAGCCAGTCGCTGCCGGCCATCTCGCCCGGATCAGGGGCGGGCTCCGGCACGGCACCCGTCTCCTGCACATCCTCGAGCCGCGCCTGGCCGGCAAGCCTGTAGGGCAAACCGAAGAGACGGATGAACCCGGTGGCATCCGCGTGATCGTACAGGCCGCCGCTCTCGAACGTGGCGTACTCTTCGCGGTACAGACCGGTGGAACTGGAGCGCCCAGCGACCGACAGGTTACCTCTGCACAGGAAGAGGGAGATCGTCCCGTTGACATGTCGCTGTGTCACGTCGATCAGGGCGTCGAGCGCCTCCTTCTCCGTGCCCCACCAGCGTCCCTCGTACACGAGGCGGGCGTACCGCATCGCCACCTCGTCTTTGAGATCCAGCGTGCGCCGGTCGAGCACCAGCTGCTCGAGTTCCCGGTGCGCCGCGTAGAGGAGGGTGCCTCCCGGTGTTTCGTAGACACCGCGCGACTTGAGTCCGACGATCCGGTCTTCGACCAGGTCCACGCGCCCCACGCCGTGCCGGCCGCCGATCTCGTTCAGCCGTTCGAGCAGGGAAAGCGCGGACATGGACTCACCGTTCACCGAGACCGGGGTCCCGTTCTCGAACCCGATCACCACCGTCTCGCCCTCCGGCGGCGCCGTGCGCGGGTCGGCACTGAACAGGAACATGTCCTGCTCCGGCATGGTGGTGGGATCTTCGAGCGGACCACCCTCGTGCGAGATGTGCCACACGTTCCGGTCACGCGAGTACATCGAGGTCTTTGCGGGCGGCAAGGGTACTCCGGCCCGGCGGGCGTACTCCTCGGCGTCCTTGCGGCCCCGGATGTCCCATTCCCGCCACGGAGCGATCACGTCGAGATCGGGCGCCAGCCACGCGAACGTGAGCTCGAACCTGACCTGGTCGTTGCCTTTCCCGGTACAGCCGTGCGAGAGGCCGGTGGCCCCGACCTGGCGAGCCACTCGCACGACTTCGCGTGCGATGATCGGACGAGCCATGGCGGTGCCGAGCAGGTACTTCCGACCATACACGGCGCCGGCGCGAAGGGTTGGCCAGATAAACTCCTCGACGAATGCATCGCGCACGTCTACCACGTGGCACCCGACGGCCCCGGCAGCGGCGGCCCGCGCTTCGATGCCCTCGAGGTCTTCGAGGCCCTGGCCCACGTCGACCACTACGCACTCAACTTCTGCGTCGTAGTTCTCGATGAGCCACGGTACGGCGACGGAGGTATCCAGCCCGCCGGAGTAGGCGAGCGCGATCTTACCGGATCCAGCCATGACAGTTCTCCGGGCAGGTCAGGACGAGGTGAGCACTTCCGATTCCAGTTCCAACCGGCCCGCAAAACCACCGTCGAGTTCGTGCCAGTAGCGGACTTCTTCTTCCCCGTACCGCCAGCACAAGTAGACCGGGCGTCCCTCGCGCATCGAGTAGAAGTCGATCAGTCCCTGGGGGCCCTTGAACACGCAGCCGATCTGGCCCAGCTCCTTCAGGTATACTTCGAGACGGGCGGAGATCGCCGCGACATCGGCCCGAAGAGTCTCCAGTTCCTCCGCTGCGGAGGGATTCCGGCGGGCCCGCATGCGGACTTCCTTCAGAGTTGGAAGGAGTTCCTGCAGCCGATCGTTCTCTTCGACGATGTCCGCCATGATGCGGCTCACCAGCGGGAGCGTGCGGTTGGCTTCCTCCACGGTAAAGAACCGTACGTCGCTCTTCCGCGTCATGCCTGTGATTCCCCCACTGTGCCGTCGGTTGCCGATTCGGCCGGGTCCTCTTCCAGGGCCCGGCTCGCCGACTCGCGTTCCAGCATTCGCTCCAGGTAGCGGGCGGCCCGGCCCGCCACCCGAACCCGGCCGTCCGACTGCGGCTCCACGTCCGGAAAGTCCAGGCGAAGCCCTCCCACAAGAGAGGCCCCCGCGTTGTAGAGCGCCACCGCGACCGCTGCAGTGAGACCCCCGGCGAAACCGTACAACACGGGGAACACCGCGATCGACCAGAAACCAAGCCGGGTGAGGATGTTGGGCTCGGTCCCCGCAGGCGCCTCCACGCTGGCCGCCACGGCCAACACCAGCCCCACCAGGAAGCCGATCAGGCCGTACAACACCATTGCCAGCTTGAATGCCGACCGAATGCTGATTCTGCGAATCTCTACCTGCATGGCTGACAGCATATCACGGTTGAGGAGCGATCGCACCACCGTCTTCGAGTGGCGCCGCCAGCTCTTCGCGGAGTATTGTGAGGGCGCGGTACCCGGCCCTTTGACGCGAGAAAGTCAGACATAGATGAGCGAAGAAATCCTGCCACCCGTCGAACTTCCGGCAGAGGAAGTCAGCGATGCTGGCGCGTTGCTCGATCCGGAAGCCAGCGATGCCCTGGAGGCCGAGGATCGGAAGAAGCCGATCCCTGGAGGGGAGCCCGATTGCCCGCGTTGCGCGACGAAGATGACGCGGAGAGTGGAACGAT